>NZ_JBWYIV010000011.1:0-130996 GCF_056779895.1 Acinetobacter sp. ANC_7553
GGCATATCCAGTGGGATGTTCACATCCATTCGTACATGAAACAGCATGTCTCACTCCTGATGTATCACGTCGCTTATTTGCGGCGAAGGTTGTCAATCTTGTCTAAATCCAACTCAATACCTAAACCATTGCCTTGAGGCAGATGTAATTCGAAATCACGATATTGAAGCGGGGTCTTTAAAATTTCGTCAGTTAACAGCAATGGACCAAACAATTCAGTGCCATATGCCAAATTCTCAAAGGTCGAGAACAAATGTGCAGAAGCGATGGTGCCAACAGAACCTTCAAGCATCGTGCCACCATACAGATCTACACCAGCGAGGTTTGCAATGGTTGCTACATCACGACCTTCGAGTAGGCCACCAGACTGAGCAACTTTTACAGCAAACACAGAAGCAGCATTGCGCTTTGCTAAACGATAAGCTGTACTTGGACCCATCAATGACTCATCCGCCATAATGGCAATATCAAAACGACGAGTTAAACGCTCCATGGCATCAATATTGTCAATCGCACATGGCTGTTCAATTAGATCCACACCACCATCTTGCAGCAGTTGAATACCTTTGATCGCTTCTAACTCAGACCAAGCACGGTTCACATCGACACGGATAGAAATATCAGCGCCTAACGCTTTTTTGATGGTGAGAACATGCTCAACATCTGCTTCTACAGCACGAGAACCAATTTTTAATTTAAAGAAGTTATGACGCTTAGCTTCGATCATCTTTTTCGCTTCAGCGATATCTTTATCCGTATCACCAGAAGCCAACACCCAAAGTACAGGGACGCTGTCACGCAGACGGCCACCTAGCACTTCAGACAGCGGCAAGCCTAAACGTTGAGCTTGAATATCGAGTAAAGCAGTTTGAATGGCACATTTTGCAAAACGGTTGCCATTAATATTCTTCTTCAACACTTGCATAATTTGAGCAACGTTGAGATCAGTAAAAGTTTTGAGTAGTGGAGCAAAATAAGTATCGATATTGGTTTTGATACTTTCAGGGCTTTCTTCACCATAGCCTAAGCCACCGATGGTGGTTGCTTCGCCCCAACCAATGAAACCATCCGAAGTTTCGATTTTAATGAGGACTAAGGTTTGAGTTTGCATCGTTGCGACCGCCATCTTGTGTGGGCGGATCGTCGGGATTTCAACGAGCAAGGTTTCAATATTTTTGTACATGCAGCAATATATTCCATTAATATATGCGAAATACCTTATTTGAAATAAAGTATTGAAAATAGAGGTTAAGTAGTATATTAAAATACTAAAAAAGTATGGATTAAGGAAATTTCAATGGAATTAAGAACATTAAAGTATTTTGCTACTGTGGTCGAAGAAAAAAGTATTACAAAAGCTGCTGAGAAGTTATGTATCGCACAACCACCACTTACACGACAAATCAAAAACTTAGAGTCAGAGTTAGGTGTCGTATTATTTGAAAGAGGCATGAGACCGATCAAAACAACTGAAGTTGGAGAGTTTTTTTACCAATATGCTGTACAGATACTGACCTTAACAGCACATGCTAAATCGATGGTAAATCGATATAAAGTGACAGATACTACGGTACGAATTGGATATGTTGGTTCGCTTTTTTATTGGAAATTACCTGAGATTATTGATTATTTAAGAAAGCATATTGCAAATATAAAAGTTGAATTGGTGGAATGCGGAACCAGGGATCAGGTAGAAGCTTTGAAATTGGGAAAAATTGATATTGGGTTTGGTCGATTAGGAATTAGTGATCCTTCAATAAAAAGAATAGTGATCGAAAGAGAGCAACTTTTTTTAGCAGTGCACAAAGATCATACGTTAGTGACCCAAAATGTTAAGGAAGTACATTTATCACAATTGGTTAACGAACATATTTATATATATCCAAATACTCCTAAACCAAACTTCTCAACTTTTGTTCAAGGAATATTCTCTGAACTTGACTTAATTCCCCAAAATCTGATCGAGACGAGAGAAATCCATATGGCATTGGGGATGGTGTCATCTGGTGAGGGGGGGTGTATTATTCCAAAGAGTGCATGCTCTATAGGTATGAAAAATTTGAAGTTTATACCTATTCTAGATAATGAGGCTGAAAGTCCAATTACAGTTGCCTATAGAAGTATCGATAATAATGAATACATAAAACAAATATTAGATTATCTAGACGAATTGAAGAGCATGAACTAATTTTTTTAGATTAGATTAATATAAAATATCTATTTATATGCAATATTTAATGGAAAAATAAATAGAATAATAGTGTTAAAAATGATATTTATTTTATAAATCAGCATAAATTGGCATGGATTTGTCATAGGGATAGCGCTGATCTATAAAATATTTAGGATGATTTCGATGGAAAAAATTTCCGAGTTAAAGAGCAATGATGCAAAAAAGAAGGATATTTATGCTTGGTATGTTGTAATACTTTGCATGATTGCATATATATTTTCTTTTATCGATCGTCAAATTTTGGCTTTGATGATTGAACCGATAAAAGCAGATTTGAATTTAACAGACACGCAATTTAGTCTACTCCATGGACTAGCTTTTTCTTTATTTTATGCATTCATGGGGCTGCCGCTGGCTTATATCGCAGATCGATTCTCAAGACCAAAATTAATTGCTGCCGGGATTGTATTTTGGAGCATTGCAACAGCTTTATGTGGTTTAAGTAAGAACTTTATCCAGTTGTTTTTGAGCAGAATGGGTGTAGGAATTGGTGAAGCTGCTTTGTCACCTGCAGCCTATTCAATGTTTAGTGATATGTTTGCAAAAGATAAATTGGGACGAGCTGTCGCTATTTATTCGATTGGATCTTTTGTTGGTGGGGGAATCGCATTCTTAGTAGGTGGTTTTGTCATTGGATTACTCAAGGACATGTCACTTATCGCTGTACCTTTGCTCGGGATGTTAAAGGCATGGCAAGTGGCGTTTATTTTAGTGGGTTTGCCAGGAGTCATTATTGGCATATTGGTACTTTTAACTGTTAAAGATCCTAAGCGTAAAGGGCAGATGGTCGATGCGCAGGGGAAAGTGGTAAAAGTAAAGCTTAGTGATACTTTTAAATTCCTGAAAAAGCATAAAAAAACATTTACATGTCATTATTTAGGATTTACTTTTTATGCCATGGCATTGTTTTGCTTAATTAGCTGGACACCTGCATTTTACATACGACATTATAATATGACAGCCACTGAAGTGGGTTATATGTTGGGTGCCGTGTTGCTGATTTCAAATACTTTGGGTGTATTTTCGGCTGGTTGGATGAATGATTATTTTATTCAAAAAGGCAGAAAAGATTCGCCTATGTTTGTGGGGGTGATTGGAATTGTAGGTCTTATTATTCCAATGATTTTGTTTTCACAAGTTAATGAATTATGGCTATCAGTTACATTGTTGGTTGTTGCAATGTTTTTTGCTTCTTTCCCAATGCCGATCTCAACAACAGCAATGCAAATGCTTTCGCCAAATCAATTACGTGCCCAAATCTCATCTATCTTTTTACTCATCAGTAATTTGATTGCTTTAGGTATTGGTACCACATTAGTGGCTTTAATTACGGATCGTATTTTTGAAAATCCTTTAATGGTCGGTTCATCGATATCTATTGTTGGTGCAATATCATGCGTATTGTGCTTTGTATTATTGAAAGTGGGTTGTAAAGCCTTCGAAAATAGCTTGCAAGTTGAGTCTAAATAAAACATGTCTGAATAAAATAATGAGGGTACACCTATCATGTATTTATCGAATCTGAAACTTTTAAAGAAATTCAACTTATTGTCTTCAAAAGATTATTTTCAGATTAAAGATGTGATAGGACAATACTTGTGCCCTCATCAATTTGAAGTATGTAATGATGAATCTTTAGAGGTAAAATTAAGTGGGTTTTCATTTGGTCAAGTTGCACTATTTGAATTAAGTTACAACGCTCCAGTTCAAATTAGTTTCGGTGCTGAGTGTCAAAGTTATCTGTTTAGATTTAATTTGGAAGGGGGATGTAAAGTCAAATATGATCATTCAATTTATCAACAACGTCCTGGATTACTTACAGTTTCTCATCCTCATTTTGAAAATAGAATTGAACTCCAAGCCAAATGTAGAAATATTATATTAAAAATTGATCATGAGTTGATCAATACTGTTTTATATCGCTTATTGGGATATATACCTCAAAAAAATCTTATTTTCGATAGTGGCATTTCCTATACATCTGAAGAAAGAATTTCAATTTTAGAAACACTGAACTACTTATGCTTTGCATATTCAAATATTGAAAACTGGTGGCAAATTTCTGATAGCTTTAGTTCATATTTGACTGAGTTATTATTGATCAAAATTCCACATAATTTCAGTGAACGAATCGCAGATAAAAAAAATCAACTCATCCCAAGTTATATCAAAAATGCAGCTCACTTGATTGAGCAACATTATATGGAAGCAATCTCGATTGAGGAAGTTGCTAGGCTTGTAAAAGTCTCGGTAAGAACGCTTCAAAAGGGATTTAATACCTATTTGAACCAAACGCCTCTCAGTTTCATGACATCAATCAAATTGGACCGAGTTCATCAAGAACTTAAACACACTCAGGTTGATCAGCCTATAATTGATATCTTCAATGCTCATGGTGTAAGAAGCTTTGGACACTTTACTCGGCTTTATAAAAAACGTTATGGATGCACGCCTTCAGAAACCGTGAAACAAAACAAATTAATAGAAATAAATTCGTAATTCGAATAGCAGTACCGCTTTTTGACGCGAGCAAAAAGAAGAATCTTTCCTACTATCACAATACACAATAAATATGTAAGGGAAGAAAATGAAAATCACAGTTCTCGGCGGTGGACATGGATGTTATGCATCAGCAGTGGAAATGGCGGAAAAAAATCACGAAGTTAAATTATGGCGAAGAGATCGAGATTCACTAAAAGAATTAGCGAAATATGGTGAGCTTACTGTAAAAGACTTTCGTGGCACTAGAACAGTATCTGTTGGGGATGAACATCAAAAAATTCAACTTGAAACTGATTTATCCAAAGCTATTGAAAACGCTGAATTGATTATTATTCCTTTACCCGCAACAAGCCATGAAGATTTATCGATTGAAATAGCACCCTACTTAACATCTGGTCAAGTCGTATTTTTACCCCCAGGTACTTTTGGAACATACCTATTTGCTCAAGCAATGCTTAAAGTTGGGAATAAGTCTGACGTGGCTTTTGCAGAAACGGGTACGTTGCCATATTTAGTAAGAAAACATAGTCCGAATTCTATCGTGATTAGTGTATATGCGACGAGATTGCCTACTGGGGTCTATCCAGCAAAATTAAAAGATCATGCTATTAGAGTATTAAAGCAAGCTTATGACAGCATCGAGCCTATAGAGGATGCTTTGAGTGGAGCTTTAATGAATGCAGGACCCATTATTCATCCTCCATTAATTATGCTCAATGCTGCACCTTTAGAACATTTTGATGTATGGGATATTCATAATGAAGGTACTCAACCTTCAGTGAGGAGAGTAACGAGCTTATTAGATCAAGAGCGAATGAATATTCGTGAAGCATTGGGATACTCGAAACAGCATTTCCCACTCGCAGATCACTACAATAAAGAGGGTGAAGGAGATGAGTGGATGTATGGTAGGGGGGCACATGGTAAGTTGACTGACAGTGGCGATTGGCGTGAGAAAATAGATTTACATTCACATCGGTATATGCTCGAAGACACACGATTAGGCCTGTCATTTATTGTATCGGTTGGTAAGTATGTTGGAGTCAAAACGCCGATTGCTGAAGGGCTTCTGAATATCGCATCATCAATTACTGGTAGGGATTTGTATAGTGAGGGTCGCACTCTTGAAAATTTAGGGTTATTTGATTTAACACAGCAACAATTAAAACACCTGTTGAACTCCGGAGAGCAATCTGCATGATTAAAAATATTATTATTGTAGGTGCAGGCAGAATGGGTAATGCGATTGCGATCGCATTCGCATATGCAGGAATTGAGATTGCACTTGTAGACGTAAAAGATCGAAACCCAGCAGAAAAAAATGAATTTCTGCAAAAATGGAATGACAGCCTCGAACAAGAGTTGCATCTCTTAGAACATATCGGGATGTTAGTGAATGATCAATGTAAAGTATTAAAAGAAAGAATTCATTTCTATTTCAAAGATAATCAAACTATTGATTGGAAAAATTGTGAATTAATTATTGAAGGTGTACCTGAAATAATGACTCATAAACAACACTGTTTTCGGTGGTTGGAACCCTTAATTTCTAAAAACTGTATTGTGGCATCAACGACTTCGACCTTTTTGGTCACTGATATAGCAAAATTAATTTCTCATCCAGAACGTATTGTTAATGCGCATTGGCTTAATCCTGGATATTTAATGCCTTTAGTTGAGCTAAGCCGATCTGAGCATACTGCTGATATAGTAGTAGAAAAACTAAAAACATTACTTGAGGCAATTGGTAAAGTCCCTGTGATTTGTAATGCAGTTGCTGGATACATTGTTCCAAGAATTCAAGCATTGGCAATGAATGAAGCAGCGAGAATGGTTGAAGAAAACGTAGCAAGTGCTGAGGATATTGATAAAGCGATTCGTACAGGTTTTGGTTTGCGTTTTTCAGTGTTAGGTATGCTAGAGTTTATCGATTGGGGTGGAGGAGATATTTTGTATCATGCTTCTGAGTATTTGAGAGAAGAACTTGGTGAGCGTTACAAAGCCCCTGATATTATCAAAAAAAATATGAGGGAAAATAGAAATGGTATTAGAGAACTATCAGGTTTTTACAAATATGAAAGCATGGATATTTATCAATATAAACTAAATGTCATATCAAAATTCGCTGAAAATTTGCGATTTAATCAGCTTATTCCACAATATGAAATTATGAAATAAGCGTTAGTAGGTAAAAAGATTTTAGTCTTTTTACCTATTTGGCATTAAATTGAATATTTTCTTTAATTGTAAATTTAGTGACTCAAGTTCTTGTTCATCAAAAGAATTTAATATACCAGCTAAAGTAACACGATTGATCTGATTAATTTCATCCACAAGACCATATCCTTTTTCAGTGAGCTTCACCATAGAAATCCTTTCATCATGAGGGGATGAGAAAACTTCAACTATACCTTCTTCGACTAATCTATAGATTGCCTTAGTTGCAGTTGTTAATTTGATTGTTGCTAAATTTGCTATTTCAGTGATATTGGCTTCACCGAGAGCATTTGTACTCAAAATGATTTTTCTTTTTGTATTATCGAGACCTATTTTTTTTAAAGATTTATCAATCAATTGGGAATACTTACCATTAACTTGAGATATCCAAAAAAATGGGAAATTTTCCAAACTTTTGGGATCGTTATTTGGCAAATAATTTTCAAAATTTTTTAACATGAGCAGCAATTAAACTTAAAAAAATATAATTGATTATACAAGAAAAAAGACAAAGATTATTTTATTTCAAAATAACTTGACAAATACATTAATTTTTCAGATATTGATGTTGAGTATAAAAATACATGGAAAAGTGAATTGAATATTATATCTAGAAGTCTCTCTTTAGGAGATGGAAAAATTAGAGTCGTGGTTAAAGACTCAATTGATATACAAAATGAAGTGACGACACTTGGAACTCAGGCGCGCAGTGGAGCATGCCCTGCAATTTCACATGCTGAAATTATAAAAAATATACTCAGCAGTGATTGCAAAATTATTGGAAAAACTCATCTTCATGAACTTGCATTCGGTATAACTGGAATAAACAAAAACTTCGGAACACCATTAAATGTTAAATATCCGCAACTTATTCCAGGAGGCTCTTCCAGTGGTTCGGCTGCAGCTATTGCGGCAGGTCTAGCAGACTTCAGTATTGGTACGGATACTGGTGGCTCAATTCGTATGCCAGCCGCTTGCTGTGGAGTGTATGGATTAAAACCTTCATTTGGTCGTGTAAGTCGTGATGGTGTTTGGCCAAAAGATACCACTTTAGACTGCGTCGGACCATTCGCATCAGATATCAACAATCTGATTCTTGCTATGCAGATCATTGATCCTACATTTAACGAAATCCAAATCGATCTACAGCAGATTCAATTAGGAATATTACGTGTCGAAGCGGAATCTGAAATTTGGCGTGTCTTAGATGCTGAGTTAACAAAAATTGATTTACCTCAAAAAAATCTATTCATAGACAATATTGATGAGGCATATCAAGCAGGTATGTCGATCATTAATTACGAAACTTGGGGTGCATATCATGATCTTACTCAAACTGGACTTCTAGCCAATGATGTTCAGCAGCGTTTATTAAAAGCATCTGAAACCACTCAACAAGATGTAGAAAATGCTGAATTAATAAGAACTCAATTCACAGAGCAGATCAATGATTTACTCAACAATGTTGATGTTTTGATACTGCCGACACTACCTCAATTTCCACCTAAATTAGACGAAGCTGAAAATACTGTTGCTTTCCTCAATTTAACTAAGCTCGTGCGACCATTCAATCTATCGGGCCATCCAGCGCTTACGATTCCATATGAAACATCAAATGGCTTACCTGTCGGTATGCAATTAATTGCTAAGCATGGTGAAGATGAAAAATTGTGTGCTATTGCACAACACATTGTCGATATTACGAAGCATTCACAAGGAGGTGGCAAATGAGCAATTTAGCCAAAGATCAAACAGAGAGCTTGATTGATCTTGAAGAATTATGTCAAGAGATTAGACAGCGAGCGTGTTCAGGTGAATTTGACGAACAAGCATACGTGAGTCAAGACATTATTCAAAAACTGAAATCAATTGGGGTATATCGTGCTTTAGTTCCTAAACGTTTCGGTGGTGATGAGGTTTCACCGCGTACGTTTTGTGAACTTATTGAAAGGCTCTCTAAAGCAGATGGATCAGTAGGTTGGGTTGCAAGTTTTGGTATGAGCCCAGCTTATCTTGGGAGTTTACCTGAAGAGACACTTTCTGAACTTTATAAAAAAGGTCCAGATATCGTTTTTGCTGGTGGAATTTTTCCACCGCAAGCTGCTCAAGTGACCGATGAGGGTTTAGTTGTAAAAGGTCGTTGGAAATTCTCAAGTGGTTGTAAAGGTGCAGATATCGTTGGTGTAGGCATTGCCCCGATCAAAGATAATGAATCTCATGGCTTACCACGTATGGCTGTTTTACCAGCGCATAAAGCTAAAATTGAAATGACGTGGGATACAGTAGGTTTAAAAGGCACAGGTAGTCACGATCTCATTGTCGATAATGTACTTGTACCTGAGCATTGGACTTTTGTTCGGGGTGAGCCATCTAAACTCAGCGAACCATTTTTCAAATATCCATCCCTCTCTTTGGCGACTCAAGTCCTTACCGTAGTCGGAATTGGCGTAGCCTCGGCGTCATTGGAAGAATTTAGAAAATTAGCTCCAGGTAAGTCGTCAATTACTGGAGGTGCAGAAATTGCTAATCGACCTATCACTCAGTACGAATTTGCGAAAGCTGAAGCTGAGTTCCTAGCTGCAAGAACATGGTTCTACAACACCATGGATATTGTATGGGAAGAAGTACTCAACGGACGAAAACCTGAACCACATTTAATTAGTGATATGCGTCTATCTTGTACACATGCGGCAAGAGTCTGTTCAAAGGTCACCCGCAAAATGCAAATGTTAGCTGGCATGACTGCCATTTATACCAACCATCCATTTAGTCGCTTTGTGAATGACACGAATGTCGTGACACAGCATGCATTTATGGGTGATGCAACTTTACAAAATGCTGGTGCGATGAGCTTTGGGCTTAATCCGACACCTGGATATTTATAAATGACCGAAAAGAAGGAAATCGAAATGGAAGCTAAAAAATCATTACGCGTATTGTTCTGTATGGGGATTAACCAAAACTTTTTTGATGCAGAGCCAGCAGAAGCAAAAGCAGTGTGGGCAGCATTTGGTGAAATGTGGAATGGTATCCATGATTTACCTGGCGTGCATGTATACGGCAACTTAGATGATGATCAAAGCATGGTAGGTGCAAGTACGGGTTGGCCTTGGACAACCTATTTATTGGCTGATGTACCTGATATTGAAACAGTTCATGCTGCATGTAACTTATTCCGTACGACTGTGGTCGGAGAAGGTCCATATAAACTTTGGAAGTATTGCAAAGTTGAAGCAAGAGTTGGTCGTGAATTAATTATTCAACGATAAGGATATCGATATGGTCGACTCTAATGAACTCAAAAGCATTCTTCAACGTCTTCAACAGTTGGAAGCGCAGAATCAAATTCGTAATTGCCTAAATCGCTATATGGAAATTTGTGATGAACTTAATCAAAACACAAATTTAGAAGCGCTGATGGATTTATTTGATCCTGAGTGTATTTGGGAGGGGGTAGGGAAAAAATACGCCCAGTCATTTGGTCGGCTTGAGTCTTGGCTGGCGGTATATGACATGTTTAAAGCATACACGCTGAAGGACTCGCATTTTGTTATGAATGCACATTTTGTGAATTCTGAACAAATTTATATTGATGGTGATGTGGCTATTGGGCATTGGTTGATGTTGCAAACATCTACTTTCAAAACGGGTGCAAGCCACTTGAATGCAGCCAAACTGACAATCCGTTTTAAGCAACAAAATAATGGCATTTGGAAAATCAAACACTTCCAAACAGAAAATATTTTCAGTCGACCAGTAACGCATTGGACCAGTGATGATGAGTTACCAGTACCGCAATCAAATTTAGTCGGTTGAGTTGCATAAGTTATAAGGGAATACATGATGAATAGTGCAATACCAGTTCAAAATATTGAAATTGATTACAATGAATTAGTTCAAAGTGACCGAGTGCATACCTCTTTATATAAAGATGCACAAATCTTTGAAGATGAAATGGAAAAAATTTTTTACAGCACTTGGGTTTGGGTTGCTCATGCAAGTGAAATTCCAGATGCTGGTAGTTATAAAACGATTAATATTGGTAAACAACCTGTAGTTGCTGTACGGGATCGTAAGAAAAAAGTCCACGTTTTACTCAACCGCTGTCGCCATCGTGCTGCTACAGTTTGTGAGCATAAAAAAGGCAAAACAAATAGCTTTGTATGTCCATATCATGGTTGGAGTTACGCTTTGGATGGTACATTGCGTGGCGTTCCTTCACCTGAAAGTTATGGCGAATGTTTAGATAAATCTGAATTTCCACTGATCAGCCTACGTGTAGAAGAATATAACGGTATGATCTTTGCAACCTTCAAAGACGATATCGAGCCATTAGAAGACTTTTTAGGTGCTGCGAAAAAGTGGATTGATCTATTCATGAAGCAAGGCGCAGGTTATCCAGTCAAAGTATTAGGTGAACATCGTTTTACATTCCCAGGTAACTGGAAGATTCAGTTGGAAAATACAACTGACGCGTATCATTTCCCATTAGTTCATAAATCATTCTTAAGTTCTGTAGACGAAAAAACAGAAGAGCTTTTCAACTTTGAAAATCAACCAGGCTATGTTGAAGATCTAGGAAATGGTCACAGCGTGATGGTGATGATTCCAGAACTGGTAGATCTTGATGAAGAGTTGATGGAGCGACCAATCCAAGAGCGTTTTGAAGAACTTGCCCAAGCGCTGCGTGAAGAAGGTCATGAGGAACTTGAAGTTCGTCGAATTTGCCGTGCTGTCGGTGGTTCGGGCTTTAACTTAAATATTTTCCCTAACATTGCATGTTCTATGGCGTTCTTCCGTGTAATGCAACCATTAGCGGTAGATAAAACTGAAATTCACCACTCAGTGATTACGATGGATGGTGGACCACAAATTGCCAACCAATATCGCCTACGTCTACATGAACATTTCCAAGGTCCTTTCGGTTTTGGTACGCCAGATGATGCGGAAGCTTGGGAGCGTGTACAGCATGGTGCAAATGCGGGCAATGATCTTTGGATCATGTTGAACCGTGGTTTACCAGGAGAAGTCAAAACTGAAGATGGTCTGAAGAGTGACGTGAGTGCTGAAACAGGCATGCGTGGCGCTTACCAACAATGGAAAAAGTTGATGACGGCTTAAGGGGAAGAGCATGAAAATTAATTTAAATCTTTTGAACGAAGTAACAGCATTCATTTGGGCTGAAGCTGACATGTTAGATCATTCAGAGTATCAAGCATGGTTAAATTTATGGAATGAAAATGGCAAATACATCATTCCAATTGATCCATCATTGACAGATTACGAAAACCATTTGAACTATGCATATGACAATCACCACATGCGTCAATTACGTGTAGAGCGTTTAGAAAATGGTGAAGCAATCTCGACAGCTCCCAAGGCCAATACTGTTCGCAGCCTGTCACGTGTGCGAATTATTGAAGAAACTGATCACAAGATAATTTTACGCTGTGCACAAAATTTAAGAGAGTTCCGCAAAGAAAATTTGCGTCATTACACTGCTGATGTGATTTATGAGCTAATACGTCAAGAGAATGGCGAACTCAAAATAGACCGTAAAATTATCAATCTAGTCAATTCGACAGATACCTTAGCTGGTATCAGTTACATTCTATAGGAGGTGACCATGTCACAAGTTGTTTTGGTTACTGGTGCTGCCTCTGGTTTAGGTAATGTGATTGCTGAATATTTTGCTGAACAAGGGCATCAAGTTATTTTAACTGCAAGTACCTTAGAAAAAGCGGAAAGCGCTAAAGCTGCGAGTCAGTATCCATCGCAGATGTATCCCTTAAAACTGGATATATCAGTAGAGCAGGACTTTAGAGATGCAGTGAGTTGGATTGAAACTCATTTCAACAAGTTGGATGTTTTAATCAATAACGCCACAGTAACTAAAGCAACTCCTGTCCTTGAAATCACTGCGAGAGATTTTGATTGGGTGACACAAGTCAACCAACGAGGAACCTTTCAGTCATGTCAAATTATTGGTCAATATATGGCATCTAAAGGCTTTGGTCGAATTATCAACATGGCTTCGTTGGCTGGTCAGAATGGTGGTACTGCAACAGGAGCACATTATGCAGCTTCAAAAGGTGCAATCGTAACTTTGACTAAAATTTTTGCAAAAGAATTTGCCGCTAAAGGTGTGACGGTAAATGCCGTAGCACCAGGACCAATGGAGTCTCCAATAGTACACAGCGTTGTTTCAGATGAAAAAATGGAAGCGTTTATCAATAATATTCCTGTTAAGGCTTTAGGCAGTATGAGTTTTATCGCTGAAACTTGTGCTTTGTTAGCATCCCCACAAGCAGCTTTTGTGACAGGAGCAACATGGGATATTAACGGAGGACTATTTATGCGCTAAGCATTGGCTTAGTCATAAAGGGGGAAAACTATGAACGAAAAATACTCCGTAATTGTCAATAAAAGATCAGTAGAAGCGGAAAATGTTGTTGTCTTAGATTTAATTTCAGCAACTGAGTCTCCATTACCTGAAATCGAAGCTGGATCACATATCGATCTATTCCTGCCTAATGGTTTAATCCGTCAGTATTCTCTATGTCAAGATCCTAGTTTAAAAGGTGTTTTTCGATTAGGGATCTTAAAAGATGAAGCATCAAGAGGGGGATCACTGTCGGCGTTTAATGACATCACTGAAGGGATGCAACTACAAGTCAGCCATCCTAAAAATTTGTTCCCATTGTTAGATGCATCTCACAGCGTTTTAGTTGGTGGTGGTATTGGGATTACACCGTTAATTACCATGGCTTATGATTTATTGAATAACAATAAGTCATTTGAATTGCATTATTGTGCAGCTTCTAAACAAACCGCTGCATTTGTAGATGAAATCAAGCAAGGTCCCTTAGCGAGTTATACAACTTTCCATTTTAAAGATGATGGTGCAAATCATCGTGAATTTTTTGATCACGCAATGAAAGATATTGCCAAAGATTCACATTTATATACCTGTGGTCCTAATGGATTTATGGATTGGATTATTAATCTTGCTGAGTCTAAGGGTTTTAGTTCCGATCAATTACATAAAGAATATTTTCAGGTAGATATTGATTTAGGTGGCGCTAGTTTTGAAGTTGTTGCACAACAAAGTGGTAAAACGATTCAAGTAGCTCCAGAGGAAACTATTCTGCAAGCTTTAGCGCGAGAAGGGATTAAAGTCGAGTTATCGTGCGAACAGGGCGTTTGTGGAACGTGTATGTGTGATGTGCTTGAAGGCGAACCCGATCATCGAGACGTCTACTTTACTGACGAAGAAAAAGAAAGTAATGAGCAGATTTTAGTGTGTTGTTCTCGATCAAAAACACCGAGATTAGTTTTAGATATTTAATAGTTGAATTGCCATCATGGAAGGTCATTTTGGGATTCAGGAGAAGGGAATGAATAGTTATCAAAAATCGGAAGAACAAGCTATTGATCCGATGAAATTCCGCAGAGCACTCGGTAATTTTGCAACTGGGGTTACCATTATTACAGCGCAAAATGCGCAAGGTGAAAAAGTGGGTGTAACTGCCAATAGTTTTAACTCAGTTTCATTAGACCCACCTTTAATCTTGTGGAGTATTGATAAAAAATCGACCAGTTTTGAAGTTTTTAAAAACTCTAGTCATTTTGCAGTCAATATTTTATCTGGATCTCAAATCGAAGTATCGAATAAATTTGCTAAACGCAATATTGATAAATTCGAAGGAGCAAACTACCGTTTGGGTGTAGGTAATGCTCCAGTTCTGGAAAATTGCTCTGCTGTTTTTGAATGTGAATTATTTCAAATTGTAGAAGGCGGGGATCACTGGATTATTATTGGAAAGGTCGTTAATTTTCAAGATGAAGGTCGTAGTCCATTAGTATATCACCAGGGTGCGTACTCAGCAGTAACACCACACCCAATGTTAAGAATTAAAGATTCAAATCCAGTCCAAACTGATGATTTGGGTCAACTATATCAAGGTAACTTATATAATAATGTTGCCTATCTCATGAGTCGAGCATTCAAGTTTTATCAAAATGATTACATCCCAAAGCAATTAGTCACAGGTTTTAGAACGAGTGAAGCTCGAATGCTTTTAGTGCTAGGCAGTGGTGCAAGTTCATGCAAAGATGATTTGCCACGTGATATAGCAATGCCTATGCGAGAAATAGAAAGAGCAGCGGAAATCCTTAAGAAAGATGAGCTACTAGTCGAAACAGAAGAATTCTACCAATTAACGGATAAAGGTAAAAAAACCGCACATTATTTATTTGATATAGCTGATGAGCATCAAAATGAAGTATTTGCAAATTACAGTGACCAAGAAAAGAATACTTTTATCACCATTCTAAAAGATATTGCGGGTATTCATTAAATCAAATTGGGCTAAATGTTAGATCATTTGGCCTTTTTTTCAATCTATAAAGATTTAAAAGGGATTTAATTATTAATTAAGGTATATAAATATACTTAAAAGAAAATTGAATTTTCTATGGAATTGGAAAAGAATTGGGTTGAATATATGAAATTTCATATAGCTGAATAGAAAAAATTAAACAGGGTTGAGTGAGAAAATCAGTAAAAAACTAAGGGGAAGTTGAGTGAAAAAGTTACCTACATTTGCAATACTAGCAATTTGCTGTAATACAGCAGTTTATGCGGACTTGGTAAAAGATAGTCAAACGACAATAAATTTAAGAAATTTCTTTATTGATCGAAATAACACAACACAGCCTGATGTTGGTAGTTGGTCACAAGCATTAGGTCTAAAGTTTAGTTCAGGTTATACCAATACACCCGTTCAGGTGGGTTTTGACGTGACTTCAAGTTACGCACTAAGATTATCAAATCATAATGCTGAAAGGTCTGATTCGATCTTACCATTTGATCCCATAAAAAATGAGCAAGAACGTAGTTATAATAAATTTGGTGCAACCTTAAAGCTGAAATATAAAGATTCTGAGCTATTAGTTGGGGAACTTTCGCCAAGAACACCTGTTGCATTTATTGATGATTCACGTCAGTTGGTGACAACATATGCTGGTGCGGCATTTGAAACGAAAGCGATTCAAAATTTAAAATTTTCAGCTGGAAGAATCACTCATATAAACGCGCGTAATGATGATGAGTTTGAAAAACTAAGCTTGTTTGCACCAGGTAAAGCAAGAATAGAAAGTAATGGTTTAAGTTATGTTGGTTTAGACTATAATTTTAGCCCTAAAATTTCAGGCTCTTACTGGTTTGGTCAGCTGGAAGATATTTATAACCAACATTATTTAAATGCAGCATATAACACTCAAATTGGCGACTCTAAAATTAAATTAGATGCACGTTATTTCCATAACAGTGAAGCTGGTGACAAATACTATGGAAACATAGATAGCAAAACATTTGGCGTTCAGGCCAACATTCAAAATGGCTCACATAGTTTTGCTGCAGGTGTTCAAAAAAATTCCGGGGATACCAATTTTCCAACATTTGATGGATTCGCTCCTCAACCTTTCCTACATACTTGGTCAACTTTAGGTTTCATCAAACCTGAAGAACTTACTTATCATGCACTTTATTCTTATGACTTTAAAAATGTTGGTTTGCCGGGTTTAAGAACGACTTTGCGTTATTTATATGGCACGAACATAGAGCGTAATGGCCTACCAGATAATAAAGAGACTGAAGCTAATTTCATTGTCGGCTATACCGTTTCAGAAGGGTCTTTTAAAGGGTTGGGTATAGAGTGGAGGTATATCGACACGACTACTAAATATGGTGCAGGAACAACCAATGGTAATGATTTTGTTGAAAATCGAATCATTACTACATATAGCTATAAATTCTAATTACATAAACAGTTAATGGACAAACTGGAGATTATATGATGTTTAAAAAATTATTATTATCAACAAGCTTAATCGCAATTGCCACTTATGCTCAAGCTGATATCACGATTGGAGTTGTGACATCATCATCCGGACCTGTAGCAATGGTAGGTATACCACAAAAAAATACAGTTGCTTTATTACCTAAAAAAATTGGTAATGAAAACGTTCGATATATTTCTCTTGATGATGCGAGTGATCCTACAGCATCTGTCAAAGCTGTCGAGAAACTAATAAAAGAAAACAAAGTTGATGCAATTATTGGTCCTTCTGGTTCACCAAATGCTTCTGCAGTGATAGGGACAATTGCTAAAGCGAAAGTACCTCTTCTTGCACCGGTTGGAACTTCTACGATAGTCATGCCAATGAATGACCAAAAAAAATGGGTGTTTAAAACCACCCAGAATGATGAAATCATCGCAGAAGCGCTTGTGCAAGATATGGTGAAGCGAAAAATTACAACTCTAGGATTTATCGGTACTGCTGATCCGTATGGAGAAAACTGGGGAAAAGTCTTAGCGAATTTAGCAAAGAAAAATGGGATTAAAATCGTTGCTCAAGAATCATTTCAACGTCAAGATACCTCTCTAACTGGTCAAGCGTTAAAACTCATAAGTAAAAAACCACAGGCAATTCTAGTTGCAGCACCAGGTAGTTCAGCAGTGCCTCCACAAACTGCTTTATATGATCGAGGCTATCGAGGGCAAATTTATCAAACGCATGGTGCGGCTTTAGATCAATATTTAAAAATGGGTGGCAAGAAAGTAGAAAATACGATTTTAGCTGCCAGTTTAATGCTTGTTTTAAATGAAGTATCTAATACACATCCTTCTAAGAAAATTGCTACTAAATATATCAATGATTATAAAGCAAAATATAAACAAACACCTGCAACCTTCGGGGCAAATGTGTATGACGCAGGTATTTTGCTTGAAAAAGCTGTACCGACTGCTTTGAAAAAAGCAAAGCCTGGCACCGTGCAATTCCGTGAAGCTCTACGTGATGCATTGGAATCTACAAAAGAAGTCGCAGGAACTCAAGGCGTGTATAACATGAGCCCATCTGATCATAGTGGATTTGACAAGCGTGGGCGTGAAATGATCATTGTTAAAAATGGTCAGTGGAAACTACTGAAGTAAATTTAGCTTTTCATCATAAATGAACTCAGAGCGATATGCATATGTCGCTCTAGGTAAATTCATCCTCAAAAAAGGGTAGGAAGATGTTATGGATTTAAATATCGCGTTAATTTTGGGGCAGGATGGTATTACCAGTGGTGCTATTTATGCATTATTAGCGCTATGTATCATTTTGGTTTTTACTGTCACTCGGATATTACTCATTCCATTGGGTGAATTTGCTGTATTTGGTGCATTGACTTTGGCATCCATTCAAGCAGGTATTCCAAGCTTAATAGTTTGGCTGGTAGTTGCGTTTTTTATTGTCAATACAAGTCTGGATTTATACGCTAAATTTTTTAAAAATCAAATATTTAATATCAAAATTTTTATTGCGTCATTGATTTATATTTCTTTGATCGTTATCGCGATGTACACACTACCTTTAGCGACGCTTCCAATGCCAATTCAAGTTTTATTGACTTTGGCTGTGATTACACCGCTTGGTCCTCAAATGTATCGCACTTTTTTTCAACCTTTAGTCGCAGCCAAACCTTTAGTTTTATTGATCGTGTCGATAGCGGTTCATGTGGCATTAGTCGGTTTAGGACTCGTGATATTCGGTCCAAATGGTGCTCAAACACAACCGTTTAGTGACAAAAGCTTTGAGATTGGAACTCTTGTTTTAAGTAGTCAAACTTTGATCATTATCGCTTCATTCTTTGTGATGATTTTAGTGCTTTGGTATTTTTTTGAAAAAACACTCTATGGCAAGGCATTGCATGCAACCGCTGTCAATCGAATCGGTGCACAGCTCATGGGTATTTCTCCAATCTTTGCGGGCAAACTGACTTTTGTTTTAGCTACATTTATCGGAACCTTATCAGGCATTTTAATTGCACCGATCACAACCCTGTATTACGACTCAGGATTTATTTTAAGTCTGAAGGGATTTGTAGGGGCAATCATTGGAGGACTAATCAGCTTCCCAGTCGCAGCAATTGGTGCCGTGATTGTTGGTGTTATTGAGTCTTTCTCCATGTTTTGGGCAAGTGATTACAAAGAAATCCTCGTCTTTACATTAATTATTCCTTTCTTACTTTGGAAATCACTCACAACTCGTCATGTTGAGGAGGATGAAGAATGAAATCAAAAACTTATTTCTTTATATTTGCGCTAATTGTATTCATCAGCCCATTTTTTTTACCGACCTATCAAGTCACGTTATTGAACTATATTGGTCTAAATGCATTAGTCGTGTTAGGTCTTGTATTGGTGACAGGCGTTGGAGGCATGACTACATTTGGTCAAGCAGCCTTAGTTGGAATTGGCGCATACGCAACTGCTTACTTAACTGTGACTGAACAATTACCAAGTTTCCTCGCATGGACAGGTGGTAATCCTTGGTTTGGACTTCTGCTCGGAATAGTCATTACAGTCGCATCTGCGATTTTGGTGGGTGGCTTAACACTAAAACTTTCAGGGCATTATCTGCCTTTAGGTACGATCGCTTGGGGCATTTCACTTTATTATTTCTTTTCGACCATTGAAACTTTAGGTGGGCATTCTGGAATTTCGAATATTCCCTCTATCTCTATCGCAGGATTTGCCTTTGATAATGGCAATAAAATGTTCTACCTCATTTGGCTCATTGTATTTATTGCCATTATTTTGACAAAAAATCTTTTAAATTCTCGAGAGGGTCGAGCAATCCGCGCTTTGAAAGGCGGACAAGTAATGGCTGAGTCTATGGGAGTAAATACGTTTAGAGCAAAAATGATCATCTTTGTGATTGCTGCAATTTTTGCATCAATTTCAGGGTGGCTTTATGCACACACGCAAACTTTTATTAACCCGACACCTTTTGGACTCCAAATGGGTATCGACTACTTGTTTATGGCGTTGTTAGGCGGTGTCGGTAGTATTTGGGGTGCAATATTAGGTGCAGGCATATTCACCATGGTACGCCAATGGTTGCAAGATGCTTTGCCTATTATTTTTGGCGGACAAGGTCATTATGAAACAATCGTATTTGGATTAATCATTGTTGTATTGATGCAAAAAGCACCATCAGGGATTTGGTCATTTATTACTAAGTTGATCCCAAATAAATATAAGCCTGTAGATTTATATCCTTCAATCCACCCCATTCCTCAAATGGACAAAGTAGAAAATCAAATCAACAAGGGTGAATTGATATTAGATGCGAAGAACATCACGAAAAAATTTGGTGGCTTAGTTGCGAACAATGAAATGAATCTGAAAATTCACGCTGGAGAGGTTCTCGCTTTAATTGGTCCGAATGGTGCTGGTAAAAGTACCATGTTCAATCAAATATCAGGTGTAGATGTTCCAACAAGTGGTGAAGTTTTATTTAAAGGTAAAAAAATAAATGGCATACCATCCAGAGAAATTGCCAAATTAGGATTAAGTCGCACATTCCAACACGTAAAAATATTGCCTGAAATGACTGTATTAGAAAATACAGCCATAGGTGCACATTTGCGCGGAGAAAAAAGTGTCATCTCATCCATGTTACTTCTTGATCGAGTTGAAGAAAATGAACTTCTCAATGAGGCTAAATATCAACTAGAACGTGTAGGGCTTGGAGAATATTTGTATGTCGAAGCTGGCAGTTTAGCACTCGGGCAGCAACGTATTTTAGAAATTGCACGTGCTTTATGTGCGAACCCAAGCTTATTACTACTTGATGAGCCCGCAGCAGGATTAAGATTTAAAGAGAAACAAGCCTTAGCTGAACTTCTAGCCAAATTACGTGCTGAAGGTATGGCGATTCTCTTGGTCGAGCATGATATGGACTTTGTCATGAATCTCGCAGACCGAATTGTGGTCATGGAGTTCGGTCAAAAAATTGCTGAAGGATTACCAGAAGAAGTTCAAAAAAATGAAGCTGTATTGGAAGCTTATTTAGGAGGTGCTGCATGATCACAATGCTTGGAAATCAAGAGGGCACGCCTCTGCTAGAAGTAAATAATTTGAGTGTTGCTTACGGAAAAGTCGAAGCGCTTTCAAATTTTAATATGCGTGTTAATCAAGGTCAAATTGTTTCTGTCGTTGGTCCAAATGGTGCGGGTAAAACAACTTTATTGTCTGCAATTATGGGCGTGCTGGGTTCTAAAGGAAACGTCGATTTCGATGGGCATGTGGAGCAATGTCCACAGGTTGAGCAAATGGTCATTCGTGGGCTTGGATTAGTGCCTGAAAAACGAGAGTTATTTGGAACAATGTCTATCGAAGACAATCTTATGCTTGGCGCTTTTCAACGCTATCGCCAAAGAGACAAAGAGATTTTCAGCACTTTAGATGAAGTGTATGACATTTTTCCTCGTTTGAAAGAAAGACGATCACAGCAAGCAGGGACACTTTCAGGTGGTGAACGACAAATGCTTGCAGTGGGTCGTGCACTCATGGCTAAACCTAAATTGTTGATGCTTGATGAGCCGAGTTTGGGATTAGCACCACTCATCACTCGAGAAATTTTTAAGGTCATTGACCAATTAAGAGGACATGGCGTGTCTATCTTGTTAGTTGAGCAGAATGCCAGAGCTGCTTTAAAACTTGCAGATTATGCTTATGTCCTTGAAATGGGAGAACTATCAATGGAAGGAAGGGGCTCTGATTTAGTTGAAGATCCAAGAATCATCGAAAGTTACTTAGGAATTAATAGTAAGCATCAAGACGTATTAGCTATATAGAACATAACAAATCATACGATTTTCAGGGATTTGAATGGATGTCAAAAAAAATTTTGGTATATGGTGCTGGGGCCATAGGCTGTGTAGTTGCTGCTAGATTAACGCTAGCAGGACACCAAGTCACTGTTCTAGCGCGAGGGGAAAAAGTCGAAACGCTAAAGCAAAAAGGGATTCATTTAAAAGATGTACTGGGTGAGTTCCAAGTACATCCATCTCGAATTGTGGATACTGAAGAATGCATTGAAAAACAGGATTTTATCTTTATAGCAACCAAGTTTAACGCTTTATATGAAATTTCAACTCAGTTGAAGCGTTATATGCATAACGCGACAGTTATTGTCCCGTTAATGAATGGAATACCCTTTTGGTATTTTTACGGTTTAGAGAATAACTCTAAAAAATCAAGGATAAATTGTTTAGATCAACAGGGAGTTTTAAACGAGCATTTTCCATTAGAACATTTAATTGGCGCTGTTGTATTTATTACAGCGCAAAGTGTCAATGAAAATGAGGTCAAATCAGACAATCCATATTTGTTGATCTTTGGTGAGCCAAGTCATCAAATGACTGAACGATTACATGCGCTTGTTGAATTGTTTGAAAATACAAGTATCGAAGCACGACCCGTAGAGAACATCCGAGATCAAATTTGGACCAAGGTTATGGCTAACTTGAGCTCCAATCCATTATCGGTTGTGGCTGATGCTCCGCTAAGTAAAATTTATTCTGATCACAATTTAACTCGAATTACGCAACAAATTTTATATGAAGTTCGAGCTGTTGCGGCTTGCTATGGCGCTCGTATCAATATCGACCCAAACACATTTTTAAAATTGGGTTCAGAGATGGGGGAAACATATACATCAATGTGGCATGACTACAAAAATCATCGCCCTTTAGAGTTAGCACCCATTGCAGAAGCTGTATTTGAATTGGCAGATGCTTATGAATGTCCGATGCCGACATCCAAACTTATATATGAATTAACGGTCTATTTAAGCGAACAAGCCAGAACAAGGAATAATGAAGATGAAAAATAATGTATTGAATGTGTCTGAAGCTGAATGGGCGCTCAGAGTTAAATTAGCGAATTGTTATCACCTTATTGATTATTTTGGTTGGACGGAAACAATTTTTAATCATGTCTCAGCGCGCTTACCAGGAGCTGAACACTATTATTTAGTAAATCCTTTCGGCTTGAACTATACGGAAATCACACCCGAAAATTTATTAAAAGTTGATTTAAACGGTAATAAAGTGATTCATTCTGAATATGATGCCAATCCTGCAGGATTTGCTTTACATAGTGCTGTTCATGGTGCTCGTGATGATATTCGATGTTTAATACATACACATACCACACCAATCAGTGCCATTGCACAAAAGAAAGATGGCTTTAAAAATGACAATTTTTATGGTGCGCAGTTATATGGTCGGGTAGGCTATCATGCCTTTGAAGGCATTACCCTATTCGAAGAAGAAAAACAAAGAATGATCAAAAGTTTAGGTGATCATCACATTCTGGTACTTAGAAATCATGGTGTAGCTGTGGGAGAGAGTACGATTGAAAAAGCTTTTTTCCTACTCTGGACAGTTCAACGAGCGGCAGAAATACAATGCCAAGCGGATTCAATGCGTGGTGACGATGTTGAATTAGATCATATCGTAAAACAGAAGTGTGCAGACTTAACTCAAATGTTAATTCAAGAAAGTGCTTTCGCAGATAAGTTTTTTAATGCGATGGTCCGAAAAATGCAGGAAAACAAACACTAGTTCAGGGATAAATTGCGATGAATACGATATTAAAAGAGAAAATCAGTCATAAGTCGGCATGGGTGGGCAAAGACCTAAAAAATCAGACAGATTGGATTTATTATTTAAGCGAAGAAATGCTTCATGAATTAAGCCAAAATTTGCAATTGATAGAACAACAAGATCTAGAAATTGATCAATTGAATAACACGCATTTAACGATTAATAATTCACAAGTTTTATCTGAATTTAAAAAATATGCCGATGAGCTTGAGAATGGATATGGTTTCTTTCTATTAAAAGGTTTGGATGTCTCTAAATTTAGTGAACGCCAATTGGCGATTATTTACTATTTAATAGGCATGTATATGGGTCAACCCGTTACCCAAAATCCTAAAGGCGATTTATTGGGTAAAGTAGAAAACGTTGGTGATCTTAATAACAAATCAACGCGAGTTTATGAAACAAACGCATATCTCCCTTACCACACTGACTTATCTGACGTAGTTGGATTGCTATCAATTAGAAAAGCAAAGAGTGGAGGATTGAGTAGTCTCGTCAGTGCTGCCACAGTCTACAATAGAATTTTAGAAAATTATCCTGAATATCTTGGTTATTATTATCATCCAACATATTGTGATCATTTGGGAGATCTAGAACCTACCTTGACACCAATTTTTAGTTATTATGAAAACAAATTAAGCTGTCGCTATTTAAGAGCTTATATTGAACTTGGGCATGAGCGAAAAGGAATCCCTTTATCCAGAGTTCAAGTCGATGCACTTGATATTTTCGATCAGTACATACAAGATCCTGATCTCAGACTAGATATGATGCTTGAACCGGGTGATATGCAGTTCTGTAATAACTATTGTGTAATGCATTCACGATCGTCATTTGTAGATGATGAAGACATCTCAAAGCGAAGAAAATTATTAAGATTATGGTTAAAAATGCCTAATGCCCGATCTTTAGCCAAGGATTTCCCAGGTAGAAATGGTATTCAAAAAGTAAATCTTTCTTAAAAAATGTTCAATATTTGACTACAACCTGACTCGGACTTTTAAGGCCGAGTCTTTTTTTTGCGATTACTCAAAAGTTGTAAGACTGAATCTGATTCAGAGATGAGTATAAATAATAATTACGCACTCATCTGATTGATCACCTAAACAATATTCTTTTTTTGTTAGCGCTATATGGTTCGGCATCATATCTTCAAACAATAATCACACTTTGAATGAGTTAAGTTAAATCAGCTTCTGGAAGTGAGTTTTCCTTATTCAGCAGTCCTGAACGCATTTTAGTAAATTTGAGAGTGATTTTTATTCAAGTTGTTGAGGGAGAATAATCTGCTCTTCAAACGAAAAATGTTGAAAGCCTTGACCTGACACGGGGTACGTCATTTATTTTTATTTAATCGGGCATCGGACATGGGTAATCATCATAATGCGGCTTTGGCTTGCAAGAAGTAGACGTTGATTATTTTTTCTCGCCTTCTAATTAGTTTAATCATTACTGGCTTTCAGTTGTGAAAAAAGAACTCGAACAGATGTTCGAGTTCTTTTTCCAAAATAAACCAAATTTGAGCTTAGATTTAAGAAAATGGTTTTATGCTATTTTGCTCAAATCACGTCTTATCTGACCATTTCATCTTTTTCTACATCTAGACTTTTCACAAAATGTTTACATCCTGTTTTAAGTAAAATAATCGTCAATAGCGCTGAGAACCCACCTACGATTGAAATTGAATAACCCACCATGTTGGTATCTCCGAATACTTTATCGGTAATTAATGCGACTAAAGTTGTTCCAATACCTAAACCGATTAAGCTGCTGATTAACAAGAAAATTGCAGAAATTTGAGCTCGTAATTGATTTGGAGCTAAAATTTGCATAGCTGCTGTTGAGGTTGGCATTGGGAAAGATGCAAAGAACATAGCCACTGTAAAAATAGCAACAGATAACCACAGTGAGTCTACTAATGTATAGCTAATAATCGGTAAGATAATTCCTAAACCACCTAAATAACCAGCATACATTGCAGCATCACGTCGACCTTTACTTGTCAGATAATCAGTTAACCAGCCTGCAAAGAAAACGCCAGATGTGTTTGCGATAAGTAGAATCGTTCCTAACATATAACCTGTTTCAACAGGACTTAGACCAAAGTTACGCATATAAAATGCAGGTGACCAGCTCATGACACAAAACAATGCCATTGCATAGAATGTGAAGCCCATATAGTGACAAGTAAATGTCTTACTGTGCTTTTTTAAGAATTTAAACGAATCCGTAAATTTAACTTTTACGACATTGCCTGAGGCATCGAGTTTTTGTCCTGTTCGTTGCGGATCTCTTACTGTCAAAATAAATAAAAGACCAATAAAAATACCTGGCAATCCAACAAGAATAAAGGCAACTTGCCAAGCCTTCATCATGCCGAGTAGAGGAACATCAATAAACGCTGCATCTTTTAATAAGCTGATCACATAGCCGCCAACGAGAAAAGCCATCCCTCCACCGATAAAAGAACCAATGGAGTAAATACCAACGGCTTTACCTAATTTATCTTTACTGAACATATCACTAAACATGGAATATGCTGCGGGTGATAATGCTGCTTCACCAATGCCGATCCCCATTCTTGAAAGAAAAAGTTGAATGAAGTTTTTACTTAGACCACAAGCCGCTGTTGCTAAGCTCCAAAAAATAATGCCAATTGCAATAATTTTTGGTCGGGAAAATCGGTCTGCTAAATAAGCGATAGGCAATCCCATAAATGCGTAAAATAGGGAAAAAGCTAAACCGTGCAATAGACTAAACTGAGTATCAGTTAAATTTAAATCTGCTTTGATCGGTTCAATCATCAAGACTAAAATTTGTCGATCAATATAAGAAAATATATAAGCCAACATACATAGTGTGACTACGTACCAAGCGTATCTCGTATTTTTTTTGACCGAAGCGGGTTCTTCAGCATTAGAGTATTCTGCATTTTCGTATCCTATATCCTTAAGGGTTTGATTTTTATTCCATTATTTTTTTAGCTAAACTGTGACTAGGTATTCAAATTTCAGCAGCATTAGTCATATATAATGCAAAGTTAAACTCAAATACTTTTTTATCAGCATACTGATAATATTTATGATTTTATAAAAGGGCAATAGGTATGTTTAAAAAAAATACGAATTCACCTGAAATATTTGATAATGAATCGGGTTACCTTGGATTTTTATTAAGAAAGACATCCCATGTATATCGTTTAAAAATGGAGCGTGTACTTGCTGAATATTCAATCACTCCACCACAGTTCACAATTTTGAAAATTATTTTGACTTACCCAGGTTTCACAAATGCGGAAATAGCACGTTTTGCTTCATTAACACCGCAAACAGTAAATTTGATGATCTCAAAATTAGAAAAACAAAATATTCTCTACAAAACTTCTCATTCTACGAATAAGAAAATTCAATTAATTGAGATAACAGATTTAGGGAAAAAACTTATGGAAGATTGTGGTGATGCTATTGATCGTTTAGAAGATTCTTTAGTCGATGGTTTTAGTGAAAGTGAAATAAGAATTGTAAGGAAATGGATGAAAAAAATTAATGAAGAATAATTTTCTAAATTATTTGGTTTTTGAACTTGCATAATTATCAGCACACTGATAATTTTTAAGTACATTAAAAAAACTGAATGGATTTAGAGGAAAACAAAATGATCAAACCTTATGGTGTAGTAGGATTAGTTCCAACAATATGGGGCACAAGTTGTAGAGCAGATATTATGAAAAATATCTCTCATTTAGAGGAACTTACATCCGGTGCATTATGGTTGAGTTCTTTAGATATTCCAGTAAGACTGTTGGTTCTCCCAGAGGGAGCATTACAGGGCTTCAACGATGAAGCACTCGATGTTGATATTCAAGAATTCTTGGATGATGGTGCGATCGATATACCAGGCCCTGAAACAGATCGTTTAGGTGAATTAGCTAAAAAGCATAATGTTTTTATCATGGCGCAAGCCAAAGCTAAAAATGAGGATTGGCCAGGCATTATGTTCAATGTCGGATTTATTATAAATCCTCAAGGCGAAATTATTTTAAAACACCACAAAATGTCTGCTTTATTGCCATGCGAGCGTTCAGCATCACCTCATGATTTGTATGATGAGTGGGTAAAAAAAATATGGCGAAGAGCTTCAATCATTTTGGCCAGTAGTTGATACGGAAATTGGTCGATTGGGCATCATGATGGCAATGGAAGGTAATTTTCCAGAAAATGGTCGAGGCCTAGCGATGAATGGTGCTGAAGTGGTCTATCGTGCATCTTTACCAGCTTCATTTACTGAAAATGATGTATTTGAAATCTCCAATCGTGCTCGTGCTTTAGAAAATAATATGTATGTAGTAGCACCTAATATTGGTGGGATGTATCTTGATGAAAATACATTAGCACCGATCGATTGTGGTGGTGGTCTTTCTATGATTGTGGACCATAAGGGTAAAATTGTGGGTAAACAGCATGATACCAATGGATCTACCTATGTGACTGGTGTAGTCGATATTGAGGCACTTCGTTATCATCGTACACACGCTCAGGTGACCAATTGGATGAAAGATATACGTGCAGAATGCGCACAATTAATTTATAAAAATAATATATATCCTAAAAATTTGTATTTACAGCAAAAACAGGGACAT
The DNA here is from genome assembly GCF_056779895.1 of Acinetobacter sp. ANC_7553. Taxonomy (NCBI): domain Bacteria; kingdom Pseudomonadati; phylum Pseudomonadota; class Gammaproteobacteria; order Moraxellales; family Moraxellaceae; genus Acinetobacter; species Acinetobacter sp. ANC_7553. Next base: position 28,102 of record NZ_JBWYIV010000011.1, read on the forward strand.
CACGACGAATATAAAGCGGAAGTGATTGATAAGCAAATTCAGAAGCTTATTGATATGGGTGTCTGGAAAAAAAGCGCATATGATGAGTCTTAATCAATGCACTAGCTTAAAAACCCAATAATGTATTGGGTTTTTTTGGGTTTATATATTTTTTAAATGATCTTTTTTTACATAAATCAAAGCGCCAGAACCACCTGCTTTGATTTCAATACGATGTTGAATCGGAAACCTCATCCACGAACCGGCTGAATAATTTCGTTCATTCATCACCAATTTACCTTTGATAATGAAAATTTCAATACCGTTATGATATGTTGATTCGAAAAATTGTTGGCTTTCGAGTTTTTCGAGAAAGGTGTGTTCATGCTCAGATTGAAACAGTTGGCAAATCTTTCTGTTGTTAAAATAGGTCCAGTTTCGCTCGTCACGAGTATCAATTCGGGTAGCTACTTTTTCTTCTTCAGACATTTGCATGAGTTTCACCAAGATCAGACATCCATCTAAGCTCGAGACAATATGTTTAGAAAGGTGAGGATTTCGCATATACCATCCAGATGGATAGTGCTGATGATCATCTTCAGTAAAAGTCCCGTTTAACACTAGAACTTCTTCACCGAAGGGGTGTTGATGCTCTGGGAACTGAGAATTTGAAGGGAACTCAACTAGGCTGGTTGCTCTTGCTTGTTCTAAGCCAACACGATCAAACATCATTCGTTTAACTTCGCCTCTTGGGGATTGAATCCATTGATAATCCTCTGGAGTAATTATTACAGGTTGAGAGAAGTCAGCATTTAATCTCATGCTTTTAGCCTAAAAAAGAGCATTAAAGTAATTAATATTATCAAAAAAAGCGTGAATGTAAGATGAAAACCTGTTCAAGTTCGAGAGTGATTGCGCGTGGAGCAACTTTGACTTTGGTCGGCTAGCTTCTCTTTTCTCCTTCCAATAATTTAATCTAGGTCGACTTTATTTGAGAATCTAAGTCAATAAAAAAGCACTTTATAAGTGCTTAATTGCAACATAAGAATGAACTAGTTCGGGATATTTGATTGTTTTACGATACATGGATATTCAAACGTTCCAGCGGTAGTATCTTTTAATAAATTTGACCAAAGTTTATTTTTGGTATTAATCCAACCATAAATATCTTCATAGAACTCCGAGTTTAAATTAGCTTTTTCAATATAAGATTTATTGAGTAGAAATTTAGTCATTAAGCACATAGAGTTAAGCTCAACAGGATTACGATCTTTTTCTAGACTGAAGTTATTTTTGGCTTCTTTTTCATACTTACGAAGCAGAGTTGCTTTTAGAAGAGTAGATTCGAATAACTCCATTGTTAAATTATTTGGGGAGGTTTGATTAGCTAAAGCAAAAATATTTCCATCAATACGTAACATTGTAGGTAAAAAACTTGCTTGAATATCCACTTCTTGTTGAAGTGAAGGCGATGAATTACATCCAGTAGCAAACAATGCAGCAGTTAAAATAGTAACTATTAATAAATGTGAATTTTTAAGCATCAGGATAAATTCCTTGTTCAGCTAAAACCTTGAGCATTTTTGAATTATAATCTTGGTTGAAGAGTAATTTACACATTGCTCGGTTGATTTTTTCACCACTATTTTTTATCTATAATACTGCCGCACTAGCCATTACAACACTAATATTAAGATCATCTAAAGTCCCTTTGAGTCCAATCAGATCTTGAATAGCGAAAGTTTTCCAAACCTGGTTTTAAACTCATGACTTTTAAATTCTGCAAAGATTAATGTTGCTTCTTTCACAACACTTTTTTTAAATATTTCTGAAAGAGAACGTAAATTCTTGTGTGGTAGCTTATTGCAGATAATAGATTCTCATGTGGTGAACATCATGTTCTAATCCAAAACGAATTGCTAATGTGTATTCTAGCTTATTTGTATTTGCTACGTGTTTCCATATATGAGTAAGTATCACGGTTGAACTATTTAGTTGGTGATTAGACTTTAAAAAGAAAATGCTTGACTGACAGAACATTTCAGTTTCATTAGCGTAGCCCTCCCATGCATTAGCATTACTAAGAACTGATTCCGTGTTTGGACCTAATTTTTCAGTGCCTTAAAATTAATATGTGCAAGACTATTACTAACTATAATAGCTGAAACTATTGTTTTGCATTAATACAGTAATCGATTTCTAAATTTTTGGTTTCTAACCTTTCATTTAAATCTCATTTTTTAAAATAATTTGTCTGTTACCTGTATTGTTGAAGTGTTCAATTGACTCATTCAAATAATTTAATCTAGGTCGACTTTATTTGAGAATTTAAGTCAATAAAAAAAAGCCTCAATCTTTCGATTGAGGCTTTTAAAATTTTGGAGCGGGAAACGAGACTCGAACTCGCGACCCCAACCTTGGCAAGGTTGTGCTCTACCAACTGAGCTATTCCCGCAATATGGTGTGAATTATAGTGATTTTGCACACCCTGTCAACACTTCCAAAACTTAATTGATGAATTAATCAGCACGTCGCCATAAAGTTCCTTGACGCGTATCTTCAAGTACAATGCCTTGATCAAGAAGATTTTGGCGAATCTCATCTGCACGTGCAAAGTTTTTCTCTTTCTTGGCATCTTTGCGTTGTTGGATGAGATCTTCAATTTCATCATTACTCAAAGATGAGCTTTCTTGACCAATATCTGATTTTAGGAATTCATCAACATTATGTTGAACAAGACCTAAGATATTGGTCAGATGGCGCAAGGTGGCATAATATATGGCCGCCTGTTCAGCAAGTTCGTCTTTTACGGCACGATTTAATTCTTTATTGATTTCAAACAGTACCGCAATCGCTTCTGATGTGTTGAAATCATCCCGCATTGCTGCATTAAACTTTTCAACGAGTGCTTCATCGTATTGCGAATTAATTTCGGCACCATATATCTGTTGATATGCTTTAAATGAATGATAAAAACGACTTAATGTGTTTTTAGCTTCTTTAAGCGCAGTATCAGAAAAATTCACAGGGCTACGATAGTGTGATGAAACGATAAAGTAACGAATAACTTCAGGATGGAATTTTTCCATGACATCGCGAATCGTGAAAAAATTGCCTAAAGATTTAGACATTTTTTCACCATCGACATTGATAAAGCCTACGTGCATCCAATAGTTTACATATTGTTCGCCAGTTGCAGCTTCACTTTGTGCGATTTCATTTTCGTGATGGGGGAAGGTTAAGTCAGAACCACCACCATGGATATCAAAATGATTACCAAGGCAACATGTAGACATTGCTGAACATTCGATATGCCAACCTGGACGACCATTCCCCCAAGGAGATTTCCAAGAAGGTTCATTTTCTTTTGCATGCTTCCATAGCACAAAATCGAAAGGATGTTTCTTTTCAACTTCAACATCGACTCGTTCGGAAGCACCTGCTTGCATGTCTTCGAGTTTACGACCAGACAGACGCCCGTATTTTTTAAATTTTTCAACTTCGAAGTACACATCGCCGTTTGACGCAGGATATGCAGTGCCATTATTGACCAAAGTACCAATCATATTTTGCATTTGATCGATGTACTCTGTCGCACGTGGTGCTTCATCAGGTGCCAAGCATCCTAAATTGGCAGCATCTTCATTCATTGCCTGAATAAAGCGATCAGTGAGTGCTGTAATGCTTTCACCATTTTCATTTGCACGTGCAATGATTTTGTCATCAATGTCAGTAATATTGCGAATATATTTAACTTTCCAACCTTGGCTACGAAGAAAACGAATAATATAGTCAAATGCAACCATAACCCGAGCATGACCGATATGACAGTAGTCGTAAACTGTCATCCCACAGACATACATATCAATATGTCCTTCTTTGCGTGGTACAAACTCAACTTTTTTTCGTTGCTCTGAGTTATATAGAACAAATGGTTGCATAGGTCTTCAAAAAGCTAAAAAAATGGTGGTTCATCTTAACCTAAGGCTTATCTTTCACAAAGTTTTATGCGTAAAAAATCTATGCAAATGAAATTTATACATTTAAGAAAAAGATACTTGCATGCTTATGTTAATATATGAAGAATAATTTAATGATTGAAATTGTGGCTGAATCCAGCCTCAAGGTGCCCAGATTTGAATTCTGAAAATACTATATATCCAATTGATTTTCAAAAGGTTGCAAAAGAAACCTTGGAGATTGAGCGTCAAGCTTTATCGGTACTATCCAATCAGATTGATGATCGTTTTTCCCAAGCATGTCAAATTATCCTACAGTGTCAAGGTCGTTTAGTGGTCACTGGTATGGGGAAATCTGGTCATATCGGTCGAAAAATGGCTGCAACATTTGCATCAACAGGAACGCCGTCTTTCTTTATGCATCCAGGTGAAGCTGGCCATGGTGATCTAGGGATGTTAGTGCGTGGAGATGTACTGATCGCGATTTCGAACTCTGGTAAAAGTGACGAAATCATGATGTTAATGCCACTCATCAAACATTTGGGTGTGCCACTGATTACAATTTCAGGTGATGACCGTGGACCAATGCCACAGAACGCTGATGTTGCGCTCACACTTGGTCATATTCAAGAGGCATGCCCATTAGGTTTGGCACCAACTTCAAGCACGACAGCGACTTTAGCTTTAGGTGATGCTTTAGCGGTTGCTTTACTTGAAGCACGTGGATTTACTGCAAATGATTTTGCGATGTCGCATCCAGCTGGTGCACTCGGTAAACGATTACTGTTGCATGTTAAACATCTGATGCACGTGGGTGAATCTCTACCAAAAGTTTCACCAGATACACCAATGAATAAAGTTCTATACGAAATATCTAACAAACGTCTCGGATTAACCACAATTGTGGATGAAAATGATGTTTTGTTAGGTATATTTACGGATGGTGACTTGCGACGTCTCATTGATAAGCAACAAGGTTTTGATGTTAATCTTGCTGTATCAAAGGTTATGATTGAAAATCCTCTAACCATTTCACAAGAAGCAAGAGCGGTTGAAGCGCTAGAGCAAATGAATGCTAAAAAAATCAATCAATTTGTAGTAGTCAATGATGCCAAACAAGTGATTGGTGTGATTAGCATGCACGATTTAATTCAAGCTGGGGTAAATTAATTCATGGCATCTTATGTATTGTTAGAACAAGCACGACATATCGAAGCGTTGGTTTTGGATGTGGATGGTATTCTAAGTGATGGTTTTGTAACGTTGACGAACTCAGGTGATGAAATTAAGTCATTTGATATTCGTGATGGACTTGGGATGAAACTTGTTCAGCAAGCTGGAATTAAAGTTGTCATTATTACCGGTCGCCAAAGCAATATTGTGACAAAGCGTATGAATGATTTAGGTGTAGACTTAGTTTATCAGGGGCGTGAAGACAAAGGGACTGCCTTACAGCAAGCTTGTACGCAACTGGGTTTAAAACCAGAAGATTGCTTGTATATGGGGGATGATTGGCCAGATTTATCAGCTTTTGCGATTGCGGGAATGAAAGTAACAGTGCCAAATGGTCATGTTGAAGTTCGTCGTCGTGCAGACCTTGTAACCCAAGCTTATGGTGGTCGTGGCGCTGTGCGTGAAATTTGTGACATGTTATTGTTGTCAAAAGGGGTTTACCATGAACTTCTTGAAAAATATTTGGCTGTAACGCATTAATACACAGTTGATATGAACGCTGAATATAGTTGATGATTTATGGATACTAAAGTTTTATACATTACTGCTGTTATTGTCGCTGCTATAAGTGGTGGCTATTATTATTACAGCGGTAAAGGGAAAAAATTAGAGGGTTCATCCGCTCAATCGATGACATATTCAGCAAAGAATATTAATCTTTTGCAAACTGATGAAAAAGGCATGCTTTATGTTAAGGCTACAGTGGATGAGCTGAACCAAGATATGAAACAGAAAACATCAAGTTTGCAGAATTTAAATGCCAGCATGTTTACTGATAATGTAGAAGACGCTACGTTTTATGCTAAACAAGCACATGGTTTCAATGACAATGAGAAGATTGTGTTATCTGGAGATGTTGTTGCAACCAAGCAAGGAGAAATGGGCAAAATGGTTTTTCGAACCGATGCGCTTACAGGATATCCAAAAACAAGAAAGCTTGAAACATCTGAGCAAGTTACTGTACAAACACCAAATGCAGATTTTGTCAGCCAAGGCTTAGAAGCAGATTTGAATGAAGGTCAGTACGATTTTAAAAATATTCGAGGAAAGTATGCACCAAACTAAACCTTCTTATTTATCAGGTTCGAAAATGCTTAAAGCAATAGCAATGGTGGCACTCAGTTCTATTTCTGTTATGGCATTTGCATTGCCAAGTGATCGTAATCAACCCATCATGCTTTTAGCTGATCGTGCGACCTATAATGACAAAACAGGTATAACGACCTATGTGGGGAATGTTTCTGTTGAACAAGGTACTTTCAAGTTAAATGCAGCCTCTATAGTTGCTAATCTCAATGCCAATCGCCAAATTAGCTCGGTAAATGCGTCAGGTTCTCCTGCAAAGTTCCAACAACAATTAGAGTCTAAACGTGGCATTGCACGTGGTGAAGCCTCTAAAATTGTATATAACGCTGATACAGGCATTATTACTTTGTCGGGCAATGCATATTTGTATCAAGATGGCGCAAGTATTCGTGGGAACACTTTGCGTTACAGTATGAATAAGGGGGATATCGAAGTTGTAGGCGGTGGCAGTAGTGAAACGGGTAGTTCAAAAGGTCGCGTACAAATTATAATTCCTCCTTCTGCCTCAAAATCATTCTCTGGAGTACGTGATTAATGAGCGTCGATGAATCACCAATCCAAACATTAAAAATTAAACATCTTGCCAAAGTTTATAGTAAACGCTGGGTGGTGAAAGATGTTTCATTTAGTATGCAGAGTGGTCAAATTGTTGGTTTGCTTGGACCGAACGGGGCGGGAAAAACGACAAGCTTTTACATGGTAGTCGGACTGGTTCGAATGGACAAAGGTGAAATTCATTTAGATAATCTTGATCTTTCGGATCTTGCAATGCATGAGCGTGCTCGTCATGGAATTGGTTATTTGCCACAAGAGGCTTCAATTTTTCGTAAATTGAGTATTTCAGATAATATTATGGCGATTCTTGAAACGCGCAAGGATCTTAATAAGCAACAACGTAAAGAGAGACTTCAAGAGTTATTAGAAGACTTTAAAATTACACATATTAAAGATTCTTTGGGGATGAGTGTGTCAGGGGGGGAACGTCGCCGTGCTGAAATCGCTCGAGCATTAGCCGCAGATCCTAAGTTTATGCTCCTTGATGAGCCTTTTGCTGGGGTAGATCCAATTTCTGTAGGTGATATCAAAGATATCATTCGCAATTTAAAAGAACGAGGAATAGGTGTGCTTATTACAGATCATAACGTTCGCGAAACGCTCGCGATTTGTGAGCATGCTTATATTGTCAGCGAAGGATCTGTCATTGCGGAAGGAACACCAGATCAAGTACTTATGGATGAAACTGTCCGTAAAGTTTATTTAGGTGATGATTTCACAGTTTAAAAAAATAGTGTGATATCTATAAAATAATGTTGTTTTATAGATATTTAGACTGTAAATTAACTCAAACAAATCGTAAGTTTACAATTGACGCAGAAATAATATAAAAATCATTGTAGAATACGATTGATTTTATGTGACGTAGTTCACACTTTTTAATAGAGATTACAAGTGGCTAAACATCAATTAAGTCAGAAGGATATGGGGTATATCACGCTGTTTGCGATCAGTTTATGTGCGACACAAGTACATGCTGAAGATGCAATCGCTCCTCTAGCAATTGACGATACCCAACGTGCACTATCAGCAGAATTACAAAAACCCAAAATCAATTTTAGTTTGGAAAAAAAGACTGTTGAAGATATACCTGAACAGCTTGAAAAGCCACGTTTTAAATTATTCCAATCGAAATCCAAAATCTCGAAAGAGCAAGTGAAAGAACAGGTTCTTGTTCCTAAAGTTATTGAACAAGTTCCTGATTTAGACGACATAGTCGAAAATGAAATTGCTCAAGTTAACACTATACCTTTATCTAATTCGCAGTCTCAGAATGAGTCGAAGGTAAAGACTCAAAAGAAATCTTTCTTTGCATTTGTTAAGCGTGAAAAAGCGGCATCTGAACCAAAAGTATTGCTGCCAAAGGTAAAGCAGGATATTGAAGAGGCTTCAGCGCCAAATGTTCTAAAACCTACTATTTCATCTACTGTACAACCCGCTACTAAAGACACTCGTCAGGTTTTAAAACCGCTTAAACCAAAGATCCAAAATCAACTAACAGAATCTTTAATTGACGCGCAACACGCAAAATTACTAGAAAATGAAACATCGGTTTCAGAAGACAAAACAGAAAAACCAAAAAGTAAACTCTTTACATTTATTGGGAATATAGGCAAAGATAAAACTAAGTTGGATGAGGGTCATCACCAAGCTACTGGCAATGTTTCAAATACAAAAGTTTTGACACCGACTTTACAAAAATCGGTGAGTGAATCTTCATTGAAAGTGTCTAGTACACCAAAACCGAAGATTGTTAATGATCAACAAATTAACAGCCAAAACAACTTGCTACAAGCTCCACCTTCAACAGTAGCACAAGTTGAACATCGTCAAAGTCTTGTATCTAAAGCCAAAGCTTTTTGGCCTTTTAAATCAGGTTCTCATAATAAGTTAGAAACACAGAATGTAATTGAGCGTCCAAACTTGATCGTTCAACAACAGACTAGTGCTTTGGCTGTAAATAAACCTACAATTGTTTATTCAAAACCAATAGAGCAGAAAGCGAAAATATCTGAACAATCGCAGTCGATTAAGCCAGTTGTAAATATTAAGCCTAAAGCTGATAAAGTCGTATCCGAACAAAAATACAATACGGTGAATGCTGAACCGCAAGAAAAGAAAAAATTCAGTTTAACTGCATTAAAATCAAATATGGATCAGTTTTTTAAACCTAAAGCTGATGATGACTTTAGACAAGTTAAGTTAAATGAACTGAGTGATTTTAGCTTTGATCCTAAACAGGTTGAGCAATTGCCTGTGATCACGACACAAGCTTCGCCAAGTGCTCCAATATCTATGATGCCACTTGTGAATGGTACGGCTGATAAACAAACGTTAAGTTTATACGATGCGATCAAGATCGCAGTAGCTAGACATCCTGAAGTGACACAAAGTGTTTCTTCACTCGCATCACAAAATGCATTTATTGATGTTGCTAAAGCAGGTTATTACCCACAGTTGAGTGCAGGTGTTTCAACTGGAGATATGACTTCAGGAGAAAGAGGGCGTCAATTATTTAATGTCAATGCGACACAACTACTTTTTGACTTTGGTAAACAAAAATCACTAGTGAGTACAGAAGAAGCCAAGTTACAGTTGAGCCAAGCTCAAGTTCTTGTCACAATTGACCAAATTGCTCTTGAAGTGGCTTCTGCCATTGTGAATATTAAGCGATATGAAGAAATTACACGTATTGCACGTGAGCAAATTGCTGGTATATCACGAATCCGAGAAATTGCTAACTTACGTGCAGAGGCAGGTATCAGCAGTCAGGCCGATCCAATTCAAGCGCAATCATATTATGAATCTGCACAATCAAATTTAATTCTGCAAGAAACACAGCTCAATGTATTTAAACAACGACTTAGAACTTTGATGGGAACAGATATATCAAAATATAACTGGGAGATACCTGAGAGTTTAATTAAGGCTTCAGAGATTTATTCAGAGCCAAAGTTTAACGAAATTCCGAAAATGATGGCTGCCAAAGCTGAAGTTGATGTTGCAGAATTAGAAAAAAAACAAACTCAATTGAGTCGTTATCCTACGTTAAATGTTAAAGGTACATTGAGTCAAGCAGTCAACGGACGTAATCCGAATAACAATCAAGACGATGGAACAGATAGTTCTATTATGCTTGAAGCAAATAGTACTTTCTTCCAAGGTGGTGCAATTAGTTCACGCAGTCGTGCGGCATCGTTTGCAGAAGAAGCTGCCAAAGCAAAAGTAAATGCAGTTTATTTAGAAACAATAGATGAAATTCGTCGTGCTCAAGAACAAGTTGAAAATAAACAGCGACAAATGAAAGTATTAATTGATCAACAAGCGACATCAGTCAGAACGAAAGAGTTATATCAAGAACAATATAAACTTGGCACTCGTACAGCTGTTGATCTTTTAAATGCTGAGCAAGCGATTCACCGTTCGAATTCAGATATTGAAACTGCACGTTATGATATTTATGAAAACTTAGTTCAATATATTGCCGCTTCTGGTAAGAGCCGCGATGTATATCAACTTAATAATTTGACCATTCAAGGGGTAGAATTGAAACCATGAATACAAGAATAAATTATCAACCATGGTTACAAGGTGTCCTGACGGTTGCACGTCATTATCGAATTGAAACCTCTGCTGAACGTATTCGCTTAGAACTAAATTGGAATCAGAACCAGTCAGTCGATGACATCTTGGCAATTATGACACGCCAAGTAGGTTTACATGTCCGTAAAGTGGATTTTAGCCCTGATATTTTAAATCCGTGGCGTTTACCGGTATTGGTCGGATTTAAAGATGGGCAAGTTGGCGTCATTGATCGTGCAGATGCACAAGGTAACGCAAGTGTTCAACTGAGCGGTGATGAAGGGTTAGCGCAGACATTTTCAGTAGATACATTATTAGATGTCATCGACTCAGTCTATATTTTAAGACCAGAAACCTCAGTACCTGATGCGCGTATTGACGAATACATTAAACCATATGAAAAAAACTGGTTTTGGGAAATTGTATTACGCGATTGGAAACGCTATATCGATATTATGTTTGCATCATTGCTTGCAAACGTATTAGCACTCGCGACAATCGTCTTCTCGATGAATGTGTATGATCGTGTTATTCCAGCACAATCTATCCCAACCTTGTGGGTGCTGGCAGGTGGTGTATTACTTGCTGCAATCTTTGAATTCGCATTGAAATACTCACGATTAATTCTTTCAGATATGATTGGTAAGCGTGCAGATTTAAGAGTCTCAGATCGGGTCTTTGGTCATGCTTTACGTATTAAAAATAGTGAACGATCTAAATCCACGGGAACGTTTATTTCACAAATTCGTGAACTAGAAGGTGTACGTGAGCTTGTAACATCTACAACAATTACCGCCTTTGCTGATTTACCATTCTTCTTCCTGTTTCTTGGTATTTTTTGGCTTATTGGTGGCAATCTTTTCTGGGTAATTTTGGTGGTTGTACCGCTGATGATTATTCCAGGGCTTTTGGCGCAAAAAAAATTAGCGCAATTGGCTAAAGAGGGTATGCGTGAGTCATCAATACGAAATGCGATTCTTGTTGAAGCCGTTCAAGGTATTGAAGATATTAAACTGTTACGTGCAGAGTCTCGTTTTCAAAATCAGTGGAATCACATGAATGATGTTTCAGCTTCTATCAGCATGAAACAACGTAAAATCGTAGGCGTATTGAATCTCTGGACTCAAAAATTACAGGGGTTGACCTTTGCAATTGTAGTATTGGTGGGTTGTTTTGCGGTAATGGATGGAGAAATGACCACTGGTGCGTTGGTGGCATGTTCGATTCTATCTTCACGTATGTTAGCGCCAATTGCGCAAGTTACTGGTGTTCTTGGTCGTTATCAGCAAGCCAAAACGGCGAAAGAAAGTCTTGATGAATTAATGAGTAAACAGGTTGACCATCCTGAACGTTCACAATTGATTCAGCGATCAGTACTCAATGGTCATTATGAATTAAATGGTGTGGTCTTTAAATACGGCGAAGAAGATCCTAAACCAAGTATTGTTATTCCTAAACTTGAAATTAAACCAGGTGAAAAAATTGCGATTCTTGGCCGTAACGGTGCAGGTAAATCGACCATTCTTCAATTACTTTCAGGTATGCAAACTGCAGTTCAAGGTAAAGTTCAATTAGATAATATTGATATTACCTTGTTGGATCCATCGGACGTTCGTCGTGACGTAGGTTTGTTGAATCAAAATGCGCACCTATTCTTTGGTACAGTCAGAGAAAACTTAACGTTAGGTGCACCATTAGCTACAGATGATGATTTATTAAAAGCACTTGCTGTAACAGGTGCACTCAACTTCATTCAAGAAAAGAAAGAAGGACTAGATCATATTATTTTAGAAGGTGGTGTAGGCTTCTCAGGTGGACAACGTCAGGCACTTTTATTGTCAAGACTCCTCATTTGTCAGCCAAATATTCTGTTGTTAGATGAGCCTACAGCTGCGATTGATGATGTATCTGAAAAACAATTAATTGATCATATGAAGAACTGGCTTGGACATCGCACATTGGTTGTGGCAACCCACCGCCGTGCAGTATTAGAGTTAGTGGATCGTATTATTGTGGTGAATGATGGTCGTATCGTTATGGATGGCCCACGTGATCAAATTTTAAATAATTCTGGCCAGCAACAAGCAAATTCAGGGGCTAAATCATGAGCGAAGAATTAAAACAACAACGTTCATTAAAAGTGTCTCAGTTAGAGCCACCATTACCGAAGGTCAGTATTACGATTTGGATTATTGGTCTGGGTTTGCTTGCACTCATTATTTGGGCAGCTATTTTCAAACTTGAAGAAGTTTCTAATGGTACAGGTAAAGTGGTTCCAACTTCTAAAGAACAAGTGATTCAATCTTTAGAGGGCGGGATTCTAACCAAACTTGAAGTTAAAGAAGGTGATATTGTTGAAAAAGGGCAAACCCTTGCTCAACTTGATCCGACACGATTTGCTTCAAATGTGGGTGAATCAGAATCGTTACTACTGTCATCGCAAGCAACAGCTGCGCGTTTACGTGCGGAAGTGAATGGTGGTCCACTGGTATTTCCAGAATCAGTTCAAAAAATTCCAAAATTGGTTGCTGAAGAAACTCAGCTTTATCGTTCTAGACGTGCCAATATGGAAGAATCTATTGCTGGCCTAACGCAAGCACTTACGTTAGTTCAGCAAGAATTGAGAATGACAGAACCGCTTGTTGCCAAAGGTGCTGCGAGTGAAGTTGAAGTTTTACGTTTAAAACGTCAAGCAAATGAATTGACCAACCAAATTAACGATATTCGTAACCAGTACTATGTGCAGGCACGCGAAGAGTTATCTAAGGCGAGCACTGATGTCGAAACTCAACAACAAGTAATCAAAGGTAAATCTGATAGTCTGAATCGTACAATCTTTAAAGCACCAGTCCGCGGTGTAGTGAAAGAAATTGATGTGATGACTTTGGGTGGTGTTATTCCTCAGAATGGTAAGTTAATGACCATTGTCCCTTTGGATGAACAACTTTTAATTGAGGCGCGAATTTCACCGCGTGATATTGCATTTATTCATCCTGGACAGGAAGCTTTAGTTAAAATCACTGCGTACGATTATTCAATTTACGGTGGCTTAAAAGGAGAGGTAACAGTCATTTCTCCTGATACGCTACGTGATGAAGTTAAACAAGATCAGTTTTATTATCGTGTGTATATTCGTACTGATTCAGACAAGCTTTATAACAAAGCTGGGCAAGCTTTCCCAATCACGCCGGGTATGGTATCAACGGTTGATATTAAGACAGGTCAAAAAACGATTCTTGAATACCTGTTGAAACCATTCAATAAGGCGAAGGAAGCGTTACGCGAACGATAATCTTTATTTTTCAGTCTGTTTAAAACCCAATCAATGATCTTTTGATTGGGTTTTTTAATATGATTGAATCACGCATAATGTATTTGAGTTCAATTGTTGTAATTTACCATGCCATTTACTCTTGCTCAGACTTATATCTATGAAGAAGATATTAAGAAAAGCCGTTTTCAGGCGATCACCGCACCTGTGGAAAATGAACAGGATGTAAAAGAATTTTTAAACCAGTATTTTGATGCCTCGACGACCCATCAATGCTGGGCATGGAAAATTGGGCATCAAGTCCGTTTTAATGATGATGGAGAACCTTCAGGAACAGCTGGAAGACCCATACTTGCAACGATTGAAGGGAATGAGCTCACTAATATTATTGTATTGGTAAACCGCTGGTATGGTGGTATCAAACTCGGAACTGGAGGCTTAGTACGAGCATACGGAGGTGTAGCAGGGAAATGCTTATTACAGGTCGAAAAAATTGAACTCATCGATAAGAAAACTGTAAATTTTAAATGCCAATTTAATGAGTGGTCTATTTTTCAATATGAGTTAAATCAACAAAAAATTGAATATATTGAAGAATATGTTGATTCTGGAGTATTGATTACTGCACGTATGCAAATTCATGAAATTGAGCCGTTTAAACTGAAAATCCAAGATGTGACTCGTGGACGTGAGCAATTGAATATAGAGGATGTCGAACGTGACGGAACATGATCCTTTACTCAAGTACCGAGAACAGCATAAACATCGTTTGAATTACATGCCTTGGTTATATTGGTCACTCAAGGCAAAGCATCGTGAATGGGCAGAAGCTTGGCAAAAAGATTATCAAGCCTATTTAATGGATATGGAGACTGTTGAAATTGGGAAAAATTGTTTCATTTCCCCTTTAGCCCATATTTTTGCTGAGCGTGGTCGGAAGATTATTATTGGGGATAATACTTTTATTGCCGCGGATTGTACCTTGCATGGTCCTTTAGAAATTGGGTCTGAAGTCGCCATTAATCATCATTGTATTTTAGATGGTGGACGCGTTGGGATTAAGATTCATGACCAAGTACGGATCGCAGCTTATTGTCATCTTTATGCCTTTGATCATGGCATGAGTTTAGATCAACCTATTTACCAGCAAGCAGTACGCTCAAAAGGCATTGAGATTCATCGTGATGTTTGGTTAGGGGCGCATGTGGGTATAAAAGATGGCGTGACCATACATGAACAGGTGATTGTAGGTATGAATAGTATGGTTACTAAGGATATTCAGGCAAGAGAAGTTGTTGCAGGGAATCCAGCTCAATTTATACGAATGCGTGAATAATTCGTAACGCGAAAGATTGAATTAAATTACATAAACCATGTTCATTTGCCCGAAAGCTATGATAGTTTAAAGAAAAGAACAATCAGACATCATGTCAAAGTGAGGCAATCATGAACCGTGTAATTGCGTGTATTGATTCATCCCCATGTATTCATGCCTTAGCTGAAGCAGCAGCCTGGATTGCGGATCGAACTAAACGTGAGTTAGTCCTTTTACAGGTTTTAGATTACTATCCTGCAAGTTATCATCTGGGTGAAATTAGTGGTGTGATTGGATTTGAAAGTAATGCGATGCTCTTAAAAGAACTCGCGGAATTAGAACAAAAACAAAGTGAATTAGCTTTAGATTATAGTAATAATCTTCTTTCACATATTTCAGAAGTGATTGAAGAAAAATATGGTATTACGCCGATAAAAATTCAAGAAAAAGGCGATTTCCTCGAACAGAGTTTCAATGTTTTAAATGAAAATGATATTGCAATTATTGGTCGAGTAGGTGAGCGCTCCGCGGAAAAACACAAAAGCTTAGGGAGTAATGTAGAGAATTTTATTCGTGGTGCTCGTTGTACGGTTTTAACTGTTGGTGAAACCTTTAAGCCACCAACACGTTTTATTTTCGCCTATGAAGATTCTCAGACTTGTAAAGAAATGATGCATCGTGTTGCTAAAAGTGATTTATTAAGAACACTTCAGTGTCATTTGCTTTATGTGGGTGATCATCCTGAAATTCTTGATATCCCAGCTCAGTATTTACGTGAAGCTGGATTGGATGTGGTTGTTGAATATCGTTTTGGAGATGTCGCTGAGAATATTTTAGATTATCAGCAACAACATCAAATTCAATTAATTGTGCTAGGCGCTTATAGTCGCAGTAAAGTAAAACAATTTTTCTTGGGCAGTATTACGACCAATATATTTAGAAATTCAGTCGTTCCATTGTTGGTTGCTAAATGATCAATCAGTTTTGATTAATTTTACTTGATAAATATTCGGTCAACTTAACTGATAGAAGGTGGATAAATTTTTAGAATAATAGGGTTTTATGGTTTGATTATTTTATAATCTTTTTATTAAAACGTATGAAAATCAGGTGTTTGCCATAATATTTTATTTTTATCCACAGGAATACAAACAGGAATCGGGGATAACTTTTTCAGGGCTTTAGTGCAAGAAAAAGGAGTATTCAAATTGATGAATACTCCTTTAAGTGATACTAATGACTAGTATTAAGATTTATTTGACAATCGCCAGTGCAAAACCATCATGTCCTTTACTGCCGACGGTTTGTAAGGCTGTACTCGACAGTAGTCGAGGATGATTCTGCATGATGCGGTACATTTCACGAATACCTTCGATGCTTGGTTTGACATTTTTTTCATCCAGAATATCACCAGCGCGAATTACATTATCTAAAAAAATAATGGTACCTGAGCGTGAAAATTTAAGTGATAGTTCTAAATACTCTGGGTAACTTTGTTTATCAGCATCAATAAATATAAAGTCAAATGGTTCAAAATTTTCAGGTAAAGATTTGAGAATATCCGCAGCGCGACCGACTTTTAATTCAACCGTTTGCTTTAATTTCGCATTGTCGATATTTTCTTGACCGAGTGCTGCATGTGTATCACGACCCTCGATCGTGAGAATATATCCATCCTCAGGAAGGGCTCTTGCTAGCCACATGGTGCTATAAGCCGCAAAGGTTCCAAGCTCTAACACACGCTTACACTGATTCATTTGAATCAACATTTGTAATAACATGCCTTGGTTAGCAGCAACTGCTAGATGGTCAGGAAAACCCTTATCAGCTGTATTTTGTAGAGTCTGAGTTAAAATTGGATCTTCTGGCATCAGATGAGATTCAATATAAGCATCAATATCTGACCATTGTTGTTGCATAACTGAGTACCTTCAGGGAGTTCAGTGCATTGTAATCGTTTCGAGTGAATGTGCAAATTTCTGATGCTTTGATGCTGAAAAATCAGTCAAAAAAAAAGAGGTCAAAGACCTCTTAATTAAATGTGATCATCTAAAATTAGTAATGGCATAAAGATGTATTTCGAGTCAGATCGGGTCCCCAAGTTCGGTAACCTTGAGTATCAATATGTATTTGACCAGTCGCATACAAACCTAAGCCCATATTTAAGCTTTGACCATAATTTTGCCAAAATTGGCACAATTTAAATTTAGAATTTTCGATGAATGCATAATCTTCAGCCTGAGGAAATTCAGGACCGATTCTGAAATCAATGGCTGAGTTATACAAGTGTCGAGACGAACCTGCGCCACCAGCACACTGATTTAATGGAAGGTCACGATATACAGATGTAACCTCAAAATCAGTTAAAATCCTTGCTGCAACGAGATATTTAAATACTTTCAGTGTTGGTAACTGATTCGACCATAGCTCACGGTTTGGAACCATATATTCAGATTTACCACATTTCTGCCAAGCACGTGCTGATTTAAATAATTCAAAACTTGGGATAATATTGCCAACATTATTACGTTCTAAGTATTGTTCATATTCTCGTGCTTGAGCTTGGTTATTACCTTGTATCAGCCAAACACGATAAGAGTTCGGCATGACTTTTGGTCGCGCTGGACGTTCATAGGTTATTTTTTCTTGTGGAATATATATGCGTTGACCATCATTGGTGACGATTGTTCGTCCTTTTTGAGGGGAGGACGTACATCCAATCAATATCAACGATATTGCACTGATTGAGCACAAGCCCTTCAAAATTAATTTCATTATAAATAAATTTTACTAAAGCAAATAAGTTTCTATTTTATGCTAATTGATTATCAAGAATGCGTATAAATTGCAAATAAATGTACCAATTGGGTATAAAAAAGATCAGCCGAAGCTGATCTCTCATTGATTATTTTTCTAAATATTGCAATTTGTTTGGTTTGCCATTCCATTCTTCACGGTCAGCTGGTTGATCACCAATCTGAGTAATGTTTGGCCATTTTTCAGCAAGTTCAGCATTGAGTTCGATAAAGACTTCTTGACCTTCAGGCAGTTCATCTTCCGAGAAAATGGCATTAGCAGGGCATTCAGGCTCACATAACGCGCAGTCAATACACTCATCTGGATTAATGACTAGAAAGTTTGGACCTTCATAGAAACAGTCAACTGGGCAAACTTCTACGCAGTCTTGATACTTACATTTAATACAATTTTCAGTGACAACAAAGGTCATGGCGTCAGCTACCTAAAAAATATGGTTCTAATAACGAATGCTGTATTTTAGGCAAATTGAACGAAACTAACAATTCCTTTTCTTGATATTTAATATAGGGGATGCTACTAAATCAGTAATATTTATGATGAGATCGTACTAATTTGCAAATTCTCAGGCATTCTACCTCTGATTTCAAAAATCATGATTAAAAAAAGCCAGCAGATCGCTGGCTTATTGATTGAGTGTGCTTGAACTAAGATTTTTGGAGTAATTGTTTGAGTTGGTAGAGTTGGTCTAAAGCCTGTCTTGGACTTAAGTCATCTACAATAATTTCTGAAAGAAGTTGTTCAACTTGAGAAGGTTGATGAATTTCAACCACTTTTTCAACTTCAATAATTTTTTCTACAGGTTCACTATTTGAAAATAAATCTTGAGAGAACAAATCTTTTTGCACAGGTTGGGTTTGCAGTTGGAGTTTCTCTAGTTTTTTAAGTTTAGCTTGAGCCTCTTTAATCACGTTTTGAGGAATACCTGCTAGTTTAGCGACCTGTAAACCATGACTTTGACTTGCAGGACCTTTTTGAACCTTATGCAATAAGATGAGATGACCATTCACTTCTTGCGCAGTGACATGATAATTATCAATACACGGATCCATGCCTAATTCTGTTAATTCAAAATAGTGCGTTGCAAAAAGACATAAACATTTAATGCGATGCGTCAAATCAAGGACACAAGCCCAAGCTAATGACAAACCATCATAAGTACTTGTACCACGACCCACTTCGTCCATTAATACCAAAGATTGTTGAGTGGCATGATGTAAAATTTGAGAAGTTTCCGTCATTTCCACCATAAATGTAGATTTGCCTGAAGAAAGATCGTCTGCTGAACCGATACGCGTAAAGATCCGATCAATAGGTCCCAATTTGGCAGATTTCGCTGGAACGAAGCTACCGCAATATGCCAAGAGCGTAATTAACGCCGTCTGACGCATGAATGTGGATTTACCACCCATATTTGGGCCTGTAATAATCGACATACGATGCTGTACATCTAAATAAGTATCATTTGGGGTGTAAGGCGTTTTAATCAGTGATTCAACAACGGGATGGCGTCCTGCTTGAATGTGTATTCCAATTTCAGGGCTAAATTCCGGACGATTCCAATTATATAATCTTGATAGATGTGCGAAGTTTGTCAGTACATCCAGTTGAGCAATAGCGCTCGCCATCATTTGAAGATTGGCAATATCTTGACGTAATTCATCCAATAACATTTCAAACAAAAGTTTTTCACGAGCCAATGCACGTGATTCGCTTGAAAGCACTTTATCTTCGAAAGACTTCAACTCAGGGGTGATATAACGTTCAGCATTTTTTAATGTTTGACGACGAATATAATGGGCAGGAGCTTGTTCTGCTTGCGCTCTGGTTAATTCAATATAATACCCACTCACTCGGTTATAACCGATTTTTAGTGTGTTTACACCTGTTGTTTCTCTTTCTTTGATTTCTAAATCAATTAAAAATTGTCCTGCATGATCGCGTATTTGACGAAGTTCATCCAATTCATGATCAAAACCATTTGCAATGACATTGCCATCTCTGAGTAGAACAGGTGGGTTTTCCACAATGGCTGACATGAGGCGATGATGTAAACCATTAAAGTCACCCAATTCCTCATTCAATTGATTGATTAAAGCGGATTGCGGTGTTGAGGTCATCGGTGCTAATGCATGGCGTAAATACGGAATCTGAGCACAGGCTTGACGTAGTTGCACTAAATCACGTGGTCGCGCACTTCCTAATGCCACACGGCTGAGTACGCGTTCGATATCACTGATTTCTTTTAATACCAGACGAATTGGAGCTTCATGATAGCCAGAGAGTATTGTTTGTATCGCATCTAAACGCTGATCTAACAACGCAGTATCACGAATCGGTTGCATTAGGGTTCGACTAAGTAGTCGGCTACCCATAGCCGTTTGACATTGGTTGGTCAAATCAAATAATGAAGTGCCATGCTCAAACAAAGGATCAATGATCTCTAGATTTCGTCGCGTCACAGGATCAAGAGCGATAAAATCGGAGCTTTGTTCAAGTCGAATTGAACGAATATGTGGCAAAGCTGTTTTTTGGGTATCTTTAGCATAATGAATTAAAGCTGCCGCAGCTGCTTTCGCCAACTCAAGATGTTCAATTCCAAAACCAGATAAAGTACTTACGGCGAATTGATCACATAAAGTTTTTTGCGCATTATTCAGATTGAAGTCTACATTTGGGCGTTTTGTAACGGGACAATCAAGGATTTGCTTAATCTGTTCAACCACTTCTGGATGCTTGAAATCTTCATCAATCAAAACTTCACTTGGCATAAGACGTGCGAGTTCCAGAGGAAGTTGTTCAGCTTGAAAATTTTGTTGTTGGACTTTAAAAATACCTGCACTGAGATCTAATAGGGCGATACCAATTTCATCAGATTTAATACAGATGGATACTAAATTTGAACTCTGATAGTCATTCAGCAATGCATCGTCTGTCAATGTACCCGGTGTAATAATTCTGACTACACCACGTTCGACAGGTCCTTTACCAGTGACTTCCCCAAGTTGTTCACAAATAACAACGGTTTCACCTTTTTTAACTAAACGCGCTAAGTATCCTTCTGCTGCATGATACGGAACTCCAGCCATGGGTATCGGTTGTCCATTCGCTTTACCGCGGTGGGTTAACGTAATCCCTAAAATTTTGGCGGCTTTATGCGCATCGTCAAAAAATAACTCGTAGAAATCACCCATACGATAGAACATTAACGAATGCGGGTGCTGTAATTTCACCGTCATGTATTGCTGCATCATTGGCGTCAATGTTGAAAGATCGATATTGGATTGATCTAAAGTCATCTTTGAAAAAAACCTGTAGTTAAATTTTGAAACGAAGAAGTACTGCTCAAGCTTAGCATGAGAAAAAATGCGTAAATCGATTATAAGATCTATTTTTAGCAAAAAATAAATGAGTCGAACCAATATTATAACCAACGACTCAATTTCGTTCATTGAATAATTAAATTCGATATCCATTTATGCAAATTCTTTGTGTAAAGAATCAGCAGTCTCTGGATAG
Organism: Acinetobacter sp. ANC_7553; assembly: GCF_056779895.1. NCBI lineage: Bacteria > Pseudomonadati > Pseudomonadota > Gammaproteobacteria > Moraxellales > Moraxellaceae > Acinetobacter > Acinetobacter sp. ANC_7553. The sequence goes on from NZ_JBWYIV010000011.1 coordinate 49,418, forward strand.
TCTCCGCATCTTTTGGACAGTTTGTTATCGCATTTCATTTCATGATCAGATCATATTCGATGTCTTAGGGAAGAAAAAATGACAGGTCAAACGATTGAGATCACTACCAAATCGGGGAATCGCTATTCAGGGTATTTGGCAGTCCCAGAAGCTAAGAAAGGTCCAGGGATTGTATTGTGTCATGAAATATTTGGTATCAATGCAGCGATGCGAGCAAAAGCTGACTTTCTCGCAGAGGAAGGCTATACCGTTTTAGTCCCTGATCTATTTTGGCGTACTGCACCAAACATTGATTTAGGTTATACACCTGAGGATTTTGAAAAAGCTTTTCAACTTTATCAGCAATATGATGAAGATCAGGGTGTAAATGATATTCGTGAAAGTTTAGATTTTTTAACGACTTTAGATGCGTGTGACACGACTACGGGTCAGTCAGTGGTTGGATATTGTCTTGGTGGAAAACTTGCATATTTGGCTGCATGCCGTATTGATAACTTAGCGTGTTCGGTTGCTTACTACGGTGTAGGCATTGAAAAAGCGCTCGATGAACTCTCGAATGTGAAGGGTAAGCTTGTGCTACACATGGCTGAACTTGATCAATTCTGTCCAGCTGAAGCGCGAAATCAAATTACTGAAGCATGCGCACAATTTAAACATATTCATGCTTATGTTTATGAAGGTGTTGATCACGCATTTGCACGACCGAACAGCGATCATTATCACAAACCATCGGCGCGATTTGCCCATGAACGTACCGTAACAGCATTACATGAAACGGTTGGCCCTCACTATGACTTAGTTGCATTGTGGGAAGAGCATATCAGACATGAGTTCGACACGCGCGATGTACCAGCAACCATGGCAACGATGGTCGCTCAACCATATGTGAATCACATTCCAACATTGACAGGTGGTGTGGGATATAGCCAGTTAGCGCGATTCTATCGATATCATTTTGTACATCAAAACCCTCAAGATATGAAAATCACCTCAATTTCTAGAACTGTGGGATCTACTCAGGTTGTGGATGAATTCATCATGAGTTTCACTCACGACACTGAAATTGATTGGTTATTACCAGGTGTAAAACCGACTGGAAAATATGTCGAAATTCCAATGTTGGGGGTCATTCAGTTTAGAGGTCCAAAACTTTGTCACGAACATATTTATTGGGATCAAGCTTCTGTACTTGTCCAAATCGGATTACTTAATCCAGAAGGATTGCCTGTTGCAGGTGTAGAAACAGCGAAAAAACTTTTAGATGAAGATATTCCTTCAAATGGCTTGATGCCAAGTTGGGAGTCGAGTGCTGGTAAGCCAATCGAATAATCAAAATATATGGGGCAAAAAATGGAATTAAATATTAAAGATAAAGTTGCCATTGTCAGTGGTGGATCAACGTTGATTGGACAGGCTGTGGTTCAAAGTCTCGTGAATTTAGGGGCTAAAGTTGCCATTTTAGACATTGATGACTACGGAAAAACCATAGCTGCGCAACATCCTTATGAAGTGATGTTTATACAAACTGATCTAACTTCAGACATCGCAATTCATGAAGCGGTGAACAGCATTAGAAATCATCTAGGTGAAGTCAGTTATTTAGTGAACTTGGCATGTACCTATCTTGATGATGGTTTCAAATCACCACGATCAGATTGGTTAAAAGCATTAGATATCAATTTGGTGTCTATTGTTGAGCTAACGCGTGCCGTATATGAAGATTTGCAAAAAAATAAAGGGTCAGTGGTGAATTTCACCTCGATTTCAGCGCAATGCGCTCAAACGGGACGTTGGTTATATCCAGTTTCTAAAGCGGCAATTTTACAACTGACCAAATCGATGGCAATGGATTTTGCGCCAGATGGTATCCGTGTCAACTCAGTTTCACCAGGTTGGACTTGGTCGAGAGTGATTTCTGAAGTGAGTGGACAAAATCGTGCGAAAGCTGATGCTGTAGCAAGTGATTATCATCTCTTGGGACGTTTGGGTAATCCGGCAGAAGTGGCAAATGTAGTGACATTCTTATTGTCGGATGCTGCAAGTTTTGTGACTGGCGCAGACTATGCGGTAGATGGTGGGTATTCAGTCATGGGGCCTGAAACGAATCAACCCGCAATACCACGTTTAGCAGAATAAATTAAATATTGGAGAATAAAGATGAGAAAAATTGCAATTGTTGGTGCAGGTCAGTCAGGACTTCAACTTGGATTAGGACTGCTTGATAAGGGATATGACATCACGATTTTGTCGAATAAAACTCCTGATGAGATTCGTCAAGGTAAAGTTATGTCTAGTCAATGTATGTTCCATACTGCGTTACAGACTGAACGTGATTTAGGATTAAATTTTTGGGAAGAGCATTGTCCAGCGGTAGAAGGTATTAGTTTTGCTTTGGTTGATCCAGCAAGTGGTGAAAGAGCATTTAAATGGAGTGCGCGATTAGAGCGTTATGCTCAATCTGTTGATCAACGTGTCAAGATGCCTTATTGGCTTGAAGAGTTTCAGCGCCGTGGAGGCAAGTTTGTTCTCCAAGACGTCGGTCTAAACGAATTAGAACATTTGGCTGACGAGTATGAATTAGTGCTCTTGGCTGCGGGTAAAGGTGAAGTGGTTAAAGAGTTTGTACGTGACGCAGAACGTAGCACTTTTGACAAACCTCAGCGTGCATTGGCTTTGACTTATGTGAATGGAATGAAGCCAATTTCGCCATACTCGAGAGTGAGCTTTAATATTATTCCTGGGGTGGGTGAGTATTTTTGTTTTCCTGCGCTTACAGTAAATGGTCCATGTGACATTATGGTTTTTGAAGGGATTCCTAATGGTCCTATGGATTGCTGGGCTGAAGTTAAAACACCAGAAGAACATTTAAATAAAAGCTTAGAAATTCTGAAACAACATTTGCCGTGGGAATATGAGCGTTGTCAAGACGTGACGCTGACAGATCATGGAGGATATTTAGCAGGACGATTCCCGCCAACAGTACGTAAACCTGTCATGACATTGGCTTCTGGTAAAAAAATATTTGGTATGGCAGATGCATTGGTGGTGAATGATCCAATCACAGGTCAAGGATCAAATAATGCAGCTAAGTGTAGCAAGGTTTATTTCGATGCGATCTTAGCACACGGTAATCAAGCGTTTACTGAAGATTGGATGGAGTCAACGTTTGAGAAATATTGGTCATATGCTGAAAAAGTCGTGAGCTGGACAAATAGTTTATTGGTTCCACCTCGACCTCATGTTGTTGAGCTACTAGGTGCAGCCTCTCAAAATCACAATTTAGCTTCTCAGATCGTTAATAATTTTGATGATCCACGTAACTTTTCACCGTGGTGGTTTGACGAAAACGCAGCGAAAGAATTATTAGAAACAGATCAAGTTTCTCAAGTGGCTTGATGGAACTGAGGTGTTAAAAATGGATGTATTAGATAAAATTAATCTGCAAGAGATTGACATCAGTAATCCTCGCGAGATTCGTAATCTTCTTGGTCAGTTTGCCACAGGTGTTACCGTAATCACCACACGTGGAACGGATGGACGAAAAGTGGGTATGACAGCCAATTCATTTTCTTCGTTGTCATTAGATCCACCGCTTGTGTTGTGGAGCTTGTCGAAAACAGCACCAAGTTTGCCCGATTTTGTTGCAGCTGAGCACTTTGCAGTTCATATGTTAACGAAGGAGCAGCATCAGCTTTCTACCCATTTTGCCCGTGGTGCACAAGATAAGTTTGCCACAGTTGATCATGGTGAATGTGATACAGGTGTTCCATTACTGAACGAAGCACTTGCTACACTTGTCTGTAAAAATGTACAGCAATACGAAGGTGGCGATCACTTGATTTTTATCGGTGAAATTCAAAAATATCAACAAACTGCTGGTGAGCCCTTAGTGTTTCATGCTGGTCGTTACCAAATTGCAGCGAGCCATCCAGACCTTTAATCATTGCTTTAAAAACCACGATGAACAATCGTGGTTTTTTTATGGGAAATACACATGAAAAATAAAATTATATTAAGTACTTTAACCTTGTTTACTACAGCAAATTCATCACATGTTTTTGCTTATGATTTACCGACTGTGAATTTGGGTATGACCAGCTTTCTAGATGGTGGACTACCAGCTGGACCTGGTTGGTATTCGCAAACGTATTTTCAACATTATGACAGTGATAAGTTGAGAGATACGAGTGGACAAAAGCTTCCGCTGCCCAAAACAGATTTAAATTATCAAGTGATTGTCGAGCAATTAAGTTACATGTCGACCTATAAACCGACTGCTCATTCAAGTCTAGGTCTGAATTTACTTATCCCTTATTTAAGTAAAATAAGTGTTGACGATGGTTTAAATAATCAAGCCTTAAAAGCTAAAAGTGGATTTGGAGATTTGATGATTGGTCCATTTCTCCAGTTTGATCCAGTCATGGGTGAACAGGGACCAAAATTTGTCCATCGAATAGAATTACAGATAAATTTGCCAACAGGGGAATATCAGCAAAACCGTGATATTAATCCGGGTAATAATGCATTTTCCTTCAATCCATATTGGGCTGCAACGTATTGGTTTAATCCGAAATGGACAGCTTCGACACGCGCTCATTATTTGTATAATTTTAAAAATGATGATCCAACTTATGGTTTTGGTGCTGCTGATGACATCCAAGCGGGGCAAGCAGTACACATTAACCTAGCATCTGAATATGCTGTACATGATCAGATTCGATTGGGTTTAAGTGGGTACTATTTAAAACAGCTTACCGATACTAAAGTTGATGGTGTAAAAGTCGATGGTCGCAAAGAAAGTGTGTGGGCAGTTGGACCTGGACTTATGTATAGTCACTCGCCAAAAAATCATGTCATCGCAAATGCATATTTCGAGCATGATGCAAAAAATAGAACTGAAGGCGATCGATTTCAAATTCGATACATTCATCATTTCTAATCAAAAAAGCCTGTGATTTCACAGGCTTTTTTATTGACAGACATAAAATTAAGAGAAGAGTGAATTTTGTGTAATCTTACGCGTTGATGATGGCAGCTCGCCATAACGACGTTTGTACTCTTGTGAAAAACGACCTAAATGAGTAAAGCCCCACTTAAATGCAACATCAGTGACCGTGGCATGTTCATTATTCATCAGTTCAAGATGAGCTTGTTCAAAACGAAGCTCACGTAAATATGCCATAGGGGTAATGCCAAAATGGTTTTTGAATCCTGCAAAGAGTGTTCGTGCACTTACACCTGATTGTTCAGCTAAGACTTCTATGTTGAGTGGTTCATGTAAGTGGTGGTGAATGTATGCTTCAGCACGTTTGATAAAGTAGGGCGCTAATTTTTTCTCATGATGAGCATTTGCTTTAAAAAAAGCATTATTTGGTTGTCCATAAATAAGCGCATTAAATAGATTTGATTCAACTGCTTAAATGCAAGTGGGTGGTGGAGAGGATGATGCTCACATTTAAGTGCATCCATCATGGTTCTCAAAAGTTGCAGAAAATAACCACCAGATTGGGTGGTAAAATCAAGTCGAGGATTAAAAATTACATTTTTTTGTTCAGATTTCACGATATGTTGCTGACAATGATGTGCAAAATCATCTTTTGAAATTTTGAGAATGAGTTGAGGGGAGTGAGCACGCCAGCGCATTCTGAGTGACTGGTCAGGTGAGATAATTGACGCTACTTCTGAGTATGAAATAAATTTATCTTGACCAAATTCAATTTCAGCATAGCCTCGAGTAGGAATCTGAATAAGATAAAACTTTTCAAGTTGATCTGGTTCGATCAATACATCTGCGCCATATTCCAAGCGGCTGATAGAAAGAGCCCCAGTTTGAACATGATGCATGCTTGCACTAAAATTTTTAGCTGATTTTAACACTTTTAGAGCATGAGGCTTAAAAATTTGCCCTACATTTTTACAAGTTTCGCTCAAATCTGCTTGATTGAAGACCAAGTTTTGACTGTTGAAAATTGATTCATTACTAAAATTTTGCCCAGTTAGCTGAGAGGAATGAAGCTGGTTCATTGTGAATCCTTTTGGCTCATTAGTAGTCCGTACCATGACAGTAGTGTTAAATTGATATCATGGAATGAGATTTACGATATAAATAAATGAAGCAATATTCAGACCAGAAATAATAATTTTAAAATTTAATAGCTATAGTGGTAATTGAAAAAAATTACATTTATTTATATCAGTCCTATCCTTAGGACGTTATTTAAAAATCTATCTCTATAATCGCTGAATGTCAAATAAAACCGAATTTTTTATCATTGTAATTTTATATAAGTTAATGAAAAATAATAAAAAATTAAAATACCTATTAAGTAATATAAGATACCAAATTAGTATTTTTTAATTTACTAATCTGTGTTCAAAAATATATTTAAATATTTAGTCGAAGCGAAGAGACTTTATTTCGACATTATTATTAAAAATGTTTTATAGTATTTATCATGATTCAAAATAGCTAGGTGAACAGGATGATCACACTCAGCCAACATAAGGATCTTAGTCACGCATCGCGTGAATTGAATGTTGCTCAACGATTAATGAGCCTTATTTGTGGTTCACATCAATTAGAAACTGCTCGTAAAGATCAGCTTGATTTTCATTATTCAGGTATACGCTTGCCGAGTAAAAAAATGGCAATTGGCTGTATCAGTTATGGCACAGATGTATCTATTCAAATTCAGCAGCTAGGTGCATACAGTATCAGTTTGCCTATTCATGGACAGCAAACATTGCGTATGAATGGAGAAACTCATTTATCACATAGTAATAATGGAATCATTGTTTCTAGTCAGGATCAGCAAGAACTCATCATTCACCGTAATTGTAAAAAATTTCAAGTGGTGATTCCTGAAGAAAGTGTCAAATCTGTACTTTCCAATTTGCTTTCTAAACCTGTTAAAGAGCGGGTGATTTTTGAGCCAGATATGCCATTTAGTGAAGATAACTTCCTAAGATTGTGGTGGAATAATATTCAACAATGTTTATCGCTCAGGCAAGATTATTCTCGTTTTGATGGTTTAAATCTGCTTTCTCAAGATTATGAAAGTTTTTTGATTAAGGCTTTGCTTTTAACCCAGCAGAATAATTATTCCAATGAATTAAGATCGCTCCAAGAGTATCAGCTTCCGAAGCCAGTCATGGTGGTCAGAGAGTTTATCCATCGTTTTGCTGATCAAGAGTTGGATGCATCAGATTTAGTCATGATATCGGGAACTTCAAAATCGACTTTATACCGTGAGTTTCAACAAGCGCTGCATATGAGTCCTATGGATTATTTAAAAAACTATAGACTTGAACAGATTCATCATGCTTTGCTGCAGAACAATGCAAATATTTCCATTTCGAGATTGGCTTATGACTGGGGATTCAGACATTTAGGACGATTTTCTCAAGAATACAAAGCCAAATATGGGGTTCTCCCGAGTGAAACACTTAAAATAATGGTTTAAAAAAAAGCCCCTTGATTGGGGCTTTTTAATGACTGAGTTGAGATTACTGCGTTACCTCTGCAGTTGCAGTATTGGCTGATTCAGGTTGTTTTAGTCCTTTTAATGCAAGCGCAATAAACGAAATGAAGGTTGGAATTGCTAGGACATAGAAAATACCTGCAAGAGATAATTCAAAAGTAAAAATCAGTGATCCGTAGAACGCACCTAAGATCGCACCGATACGACCAATACCATGCATCCATGAAACACCTACACCGCGGCACACTGAAGGGTAGAACAGTGCTGTTAATGGAAGTAGTGATGATTGAGCACCCACTAATAATGCGCCAATTAAGAAAATTGCAATACCGAGTAAAACAATACTTTGGCTTACGAATGCTGCAACGAAGAACAATACAAATGCTGCGAGATAAGAATATTTAATCACAGTATTTGGATTAACTTTATCCATATACCACCCCATAAAGCATGCACCTATTACACCGCCGAATGGGAAAATCGCTGCAATTAAACTAAACTGCTCTGTTGTAAATCCAGCGGTTTTAAGAATAGTTGGCATCCAGCTGGTTAACAGATAAAACACCATTAGGCTGGTAAAGCAACACAGCCAAAGCATTACCGAACCCCAAAAGTATTTGCTAAACAAAATTTTAACAGGGCTTTGTTTAGGATCTAATACTTCTGCTTCAGGTAGAACAAATACAGTACTTTGATCAAATGTTTGACCGTGAATCTTCTCAAGAATTGGTTTTGCTTTTTCTTGACGATTTTGTTTGATGAGGTATTGAGGTGATTCAGGTAACTTGGTAATCAAAAATACCAATACAATGAGTGGGATTACACCGCCGATAATAATGACATTTGCCCACCCTTGATTCTCTAATAAGAACGCAGATAAGACACCGCCACTTGAGATCCCTAACATAAATCCGCAACCTGCTAATCCGGTCAGGAATGCTTTACGTTTTAGAGGCATGTATTCGGATACCATTGTGCTGATATTCGGCATAGCCGCACCAAGTCCGACCCCTGTAATAAAACGATAGATCATAAGTTCTTGTGTGTTAGAAGCAAATCCACACATGATGGTGAAAATTGAAAACAACAAAGTCGTCATTACGATGACACCCTTGCGTCCAAATTTATCTGATAATGGTCCTGAGATAATAGCGCCGATCGACATGCCTACTAAGGCCGCACTGAGCACAGGTGCTAGATCTGGTTTTGAAATCCCCCAATCATCTAACAATGCTGGTGCAATAAAGCCTAAGATGCCAGTGTCTAATCCATCACAGAAAAAAACCAAAAACCCCAGAAAGAAAACTGTCCATTGTAAAGGGGACATTTTTTCCCGATCAATAACGTCATTTACAATTATTTTTTGCATTTAAAATTTCCATATATTCAAACGTTAGAACAAAAAAGGACTATCGTTTGCAAAGAATATTAACGATAGTCCTTAGTGATTGTCATCAGCTCATTTAATTATCTTGAGCTATGACTTTGAATAAACTTCTCACTGTAAACACGTCCCTTGTCTATCTGGTGATCAGCTAACCAATTTTTGACAGCATCGATCATTGGTGGCGGACCACACAAATACATATCGAATGCTGATTCGCTTAATTGCGATTGATCTAAATGTTCGTGGATAAATCCTTTTTTTCCAGTCCAATCATTAGAAGGTTGTCCGATTACGGGATGATACTCAAAGTGTGGAATCTTAGCTGAGTATGCTTTTAACCTTTCTTGTTCACACAAATCTTGCTCTTTGTTTACACCATAATACAGATGTACTGGTGGAATTTGAGGTTGTTTCACAATTTGATCTAGCATTCCTAAAAATGCTGACAATCCAGTACCTCCTGCGACAAAGACCAATGGCTTTTCTTTTTCCACTTCGCGAAGATAAAAACTTCCTAAAGGTGCTTCGAGTAAAATTGTATCCCCAACTTTTGCTCGATCTCGCAGATAGTCACTCATGAGACCTTGCGGGAGTAAGCGAATTAAAAACTGTAATTGATTACCTTCATTGGGTAAATTGGCAAAGGAATAAGAACGCCAATCATTTGCACCAGGAATTTTTAATCGAGCATATTGACCCGGTAAATAATCAATTTTCTGCGTATGTTGACTGGCATCTACATGAATGATTGCCGTAGTTTCAGAGACTAATTCTACGTGAGTCACTTTGGTTTCGAGTTGAAGTGTTTCACCAGCATTACAGAAACTTGAGTCATGATCGAAATAGAATGCAGCATTCGATTGCACTCGTGTTTGACAAGCTAAAATTTTACGCTCTGCCAGATCACGTTCGGTTAATGCTTCTTCATCGACATAATCTTGAGTGTAATTGCCACTTTCACATTGCCCTTGACAGGTTGCGCAAACGCCTTCACGGCAGTCTAAAGGCAATGTGATACCTTGACGGAACGCAGCATCAAGTAAAAGCTCATCATTATTCACAGAGATAAAGAACGTTTTACCATCTGCAAAGTTGAGTGCAACAGAATGACTCATTCTTTTACTCCTTAAACGTGATAGAAGTCGAGCACAGAATCAATTTTGTCATTCAACAAAATGGTGTGCTGTTTACGAATGCGGAAAGTGTCTTCATGTTGACGAAGGATATAAGTGACATGACCGTAAAAATAGCCTTCTAAACCTTGGCGGTTATAGAATGTCGACCAACCCGCTTTAACTTCTAATAATCCGTCTTCAAGTGTTTTTACACGGATGTTGTGAATCGCATGCATGAGACGCGGAAGGGGCGTAGCTGATGCAGCTTTACCAGTTCCTATACGGAATACGCGATCTTCAAGGCCAGCACGGTTTTCATAATAGATATATGAAAGCCCTTGGTTTGGATCAGTGACGTATTCATGGTCACTAATCCATTGTGGAATGTGGTATTCGCTGTCTTCATCATAGAGTTCTAAATATGCGTCCCATTCATAGTTGTCACAAAGCGCAGATTTTTCATATAAAAATTGAGAAACTTGATGTACAAGAGCTTGTGTCATGATTAAGCCTCCTCAGTTGTCGCTTGTGATGCAGGGCATTCGTGTGGTTCAGAAGTATCTTCAGTGAGTTTAAGTGCTTTATTTTTTAAGCCTTTTAACATGAGATCGCGCCAAACTTGGTGTTGATTGACATATAAACCTTCTTGAGTGATTTCAGTACCCGTGATGACTGGTTTGATCCCTAATGTTTGAGCATTCGGGCTGTCGCCATAATTCCACTTGTGATAACCGCGCGAAATGTCACTCCAGCGTTCTAAACGAGCTTGAAAACCACGCTGTTGTTCACGGAATTCGACTAAATCGTCAGGTGTGCCTAAGCCCGATACGTTGAAGAAATCTTCGAATTGACGAATACGGTTACGACGTGCTTCAGCCGACTCACCTTTAACACCAATACACTGGCTAATGACTTCAGTTTTATTCCACGCAACTGGACGAATAATACGAAGTTGCGAACTGATTTGATCCATAAAGAAAAGGCTTGGATATAGGTTTAAGTTTCTGAGACGGTGCATTGCCCATTCAGCACGTTTTTGACCATATTTCTCAACCAGATATGGCATCACAGTTGCGTAACCAGGACGTACAGTTGGGTTAGGCATGTCACTAAACAAAACGTTATGACCATTTTTAAATGAGAACCAACCATCATCAGTTGTGTCATCACCAGCACCTAATTTACTGTAATCAAGTGTGTCTTTTGGTCCTGTCCCTTTTTGAGCATTCAGTTGCTGACGATATTGAACTGTAGATACATAGTTATAGTGAACAGTACTTACGTGGTAGCCATCTACACCATTTTCATTTTGTAGCTTCCAGTTTCCTGCAAAGGTATATGCTGATTTACCTGGTAAAACTTCTAATTCACCTGTAGGTGATTGTTCAACCATAAGATCAAGGAAAACACGTGTATCACCTAAATAATCTTCTAAAGTGTCTGTAGCTGTTGTATCTAAGCTAACGAAGACAAATCCTTTATAACTTGCAATACGTGCTTTTTTTAGACCTCGTGATGATTTATCAAAGTCATCACAATACTCACCAGGAGCTTTAACTTTTACGAGGCGACCATCAGATTTGTAACACCAAGCGTGGAACGGGCAGGTAAATGTGGATTGATTACCTTTAGCAACTCGGGTCAATGTAGCACCACGGTGCTCGCAGGCATTGACCATTGCATTTAAATTACCTTGACTATCACGGTTAATGATGAGCGGTTGGCGACCAATTTGAACAGTGACAAAGTCATTTGGTTTTGGAATTTCACTTTCATGACACGCGTAGATCCATACCTTTTCAAAGATCATTTCCATTTCTAGATCAAAAAGTTCTGGTTCAGTAAACATGTCACGTGCGATACGATAGACGCCATCCTCTGGTCGAAAATCGATACATCCTTCAATAAAATCATGCCATTCGATGCTGCTACGAGAACCCATGGTCTAACTCCTTATATCACTTGATTTCATTTATCTTTGAATCTATTGAACAGTGATTAAGGGAGTCAGGCTATCCAGTTTGTTCTAATCGTTATCCATTTTTTCTCAAATATTTTATGGAGAAGGTAATTAAAAATATGAGTGGGATTCAAAAGTCGTCATTTGGGACTATAAAAACAAAAAGCCGATGCATCTTTGATACATCGGCCGATAAAAGCTAAAGGAAATCGTTATTTGGCAATTCCAAGCTCTGTCAAATGAAGTCTGAGGATTCGTCTTAATTCCAACACAGCTTCAGGCGTTTCCTGAATTGAGTGACCACCTTTGATAATAATCTCAGATTGTGCCCCTTTAAGATGCGCACTCTGATAAGGCACGATCCCATCTGACATAACAGTAGGATCTTTACTCTCAGTCACATTCCCCATGATGGAGTGAAATTTAAATCCTTTAATTGGCGTCACAGGTGAGGTTAATTTGGTGAAAGGAGAGTTGTGACTCAGATCACTCGGACCATTTTGAATCAATCCATGACCTAAGTCTTTGACAAAATGTTTAATATTAATATCTTTATCTGAGAGCGATTCAGCAAATGCACCCAAAAATGCACCTGGCAACTTGATCACTTTACGCGCAGCTCGTGTAAACCAACGATCAGCATAATCTGTACCTCTATGCGGTGCTGCTAAGAAAATAGCACGATTAAACTGTGGCACAGGTTTGATTTGTAAACGAGCTTTAAATAAAGGTTCATTCTTAAAGCGGCTAATTTGAGAATTTTTTAATTGAGACAATGCAGGTTGTGTTAAATCAGCTTGGCTCACCAATAATCTTGAAATAATACCACCCATACTATGTCCAATCAGAACTGCATCTTTAGCTGATGCCGTAGATTGATCAAGTGAATTAAATGCTTGTTGAATGATCGCATTCACTTGAAAGCGACTTTCTAAAATTGGCATATTGGTTGAGTAAAATACTTGCCAAACTTGATAATGCTCTCTTAGAACATTATCTCCCATAATGTCATTGGTTAATGCAATCCAGGCTTCTGGACTGCTTGCAAGTCCATGCACTAAAACAATAATTTTTTTGTTTGGATTATAGGGTTCGAGCATAAAGAGATGGGGCATTGTGATTGTATTGTCACGATCAATCAAACTCAAATATGCAGCAGCACCTAAGTTATTTTCGGCAAGCCACAAACCATAAGGTGCAGAGTAATTCGCAGCTAAAGGATAAACTTTTCCACCTACTTTTAATTGATCTAATCCATAAGGATCATAAATATTCAGGGTGAAATGCGGGTCATTCAGAATATCCTCTACATTACTTTGACGCGCAGGCTCAGCGGTCATCGTGACTGAAAGATAACGTGGTGGATGAATGTTAGGATTACGACCATTTTTATAAGCGTGATTTAATGGATCTACAATATATTTACCTGAATCGCTATTTCGCTCTGGCGCTGGAAGCGTTGCGACAAATTCCGCACCGAAACCATCCCGACGGTTAATCGAACGCAAGCCACTAAAATTGAGATTGTAGCTTGAAAGCAGGCTATCTAATTTTTGATTAGCAATCTGAGGGTAATGGTCATAGTTGATGGTATAAATGCTTTCACCAATTTTTATTTGTTTGGGTACTTTTTCACCCGTATAGCGCATACCATAGGTCATCACCATTTTCGCCAAGGCTTGATTGTAGAAATCTCGTATTTGAACTTGTCTATTATCGAAAATACGGTCGCTTGGTTGGCGTTTTGTCTTGAATAGATAGGCATAACTATAACGAATACTTTTATCAAGCATTGCTAACTGTTGGTCAAGACATTGACTATAGTTTTCTTGATGAATTTTTTTCTTTTCTTCTGACTGATATTTATTAATTAAACTGGTATTACAAGCAGAAGAATTACTGAGGGCTAATGCCCGTGTCAAATATGCTTCACTTGCAGTTGAATAAAGTTGTTCATCTTGAATTTGTTTTATTTTTTTTAGATCAGATACGCATTTATCTGGATCATTAGAACAACTTTCAGCCTCACTGCCTGTCATGGAGAGGACATTCAGACTCGCTTCACTCATTTTTTTACGCGTTAATATGCTATCTCGTTCATTCGCGATCGAGACATTAAGCGCTTGATTTTTTACACTGACGACTTGGCAACCTGTCATAAATAGTGGTGTTGCGAGCAGTAGGACGCCGATGTATTTATTGTTCATCATAAACATATTTTCAACTGTCAGCATGAATCATTAACGCTGAGCATACGTTATTTTTAGGGATATAAAAATAAGTGCTAAAAAAATAGACTGAATAATCAGTCTATTTTTTTTGAAATAAGATTATGATTTCGCAGGATTGTTTAAAATCTGCCAAACATTGTAGCGACCTTGTTTCTCAATTTCTTGAATCAAGCGGTCAGCAACTTCAGTTTCTTCTGGATATTTCACTTTGTAATTTTTTAAAGTTGTGATTGCATTTTTCTTTTGGCTCAATGCGAGGTAGTTATTAACAGCTACGAGATATGCTTCTTGAACACCTGCTTTGATGGCCTTGTCGATATATAGAATAGCTTCTTTTTGACCACCACCTTCAGACAAAGAGAAACCAAACCAGAAGTTCGCTTCAGCGTCTTCTTTGTTGATCTTCAGGATTTGTTGTGCATATTTTAATGATTTAGTGGTATAAGCAGAACCAAGATCAAGGTTACGACCCAATATACTTGCTTTAAATGCACGAATTAAGATATCGAATGACGCGTTATCTTTCGCTGCTAAAGTATCTAGTTGAGCTGAAACTTCACGTAATTTAGCTTCAAAACCACGACGTTCTTGACGATCAGTAAAGCGAGGAGGATAGTGACGTGCTTTACCTTCAACCATCTGAAGGAAGTCATCAATTTCTGTAATATCGATTTCATGTTGACCCGCTAAAACCGTGTATTTCATCGCACGTTGTGAACTATTCACAGTCGGTACGATTAATTTGTTTTGTTCGAGGATCATCTTCCTGTTTGGATTATTTGGATCAGTCACCTCAAGTTTTTGAAGTGGTGCAGCAGCAGCTTTTTTTAGTTCAAGCTCGAATACTGGTGGTTGGCTATAATTAAAAGGATTTAATGCATAAAATGGTGCACTTAAATCAGGCTCAGAAAAGACGATCGGATCGTTTGTTTTAGATTGTTTTTTTACTGCTGGAGAGCTACAAGCACTCAATAATGAAACAGCGATCATGGTGGCAATGAGGGGCTTAATCGTCATATTTTCTTCCAATATTATGTTTTTAAATTCTAGTTCAGGTTGTATCTGAGTCTATGAAAAGTCGAAACAACATGCAACTCAGATTCACCTAACTTAGTCAAACTTATACATTAAGCTTTTGATTGTGCAGTTTGAGCTTCGCACTCACGACGAACTTCGTCAATGATTTTTAACTCTTCAGCACTAAATGGTTGTCCATTACTTTGAGCGTTATTAAATGTTGGATCAAGTAATGAAAGTCGCTGACATAGAGTGTTCATGCGCTTTTCATTGTGCTGTATACGATCCAATAATACCCGCATACCTTCTAACATTGGATCAGATTGATCTTGGGTTGTCGCGTAAGGCTGAAAACCGATGCTTTCTGCATAATTGCGTCGTTCTGATTCTTTGTCCAAATCTTTTTGCTGATTTTTAATAATAAATCGCGCTGGATTACCTACGGCAGTAGCCCCTTCAGGGACTTCTTTGGTGACCACAGCATTTGAACCCACTTTCGCATTTTTATGTACGGTAAATGGTCCCAAAATTTTCGCACCTGCGCCAACGACTACGCCATCTTCTAACGTTGGGTGACGTTTGCCTTTATTCCAAGTGGTGCCACCTAATGTCACGCCATGATAGAGCGTCACATCATCACCAATTTCAGCTGTTTCCCCAATGACCACACCCATACCGTGATCTATAAAAAAACGTTTGCCAATTTTGGCACCTGGGTGTATTTCGATACCAGTTGCAAAACGACTAAAAGAAGACAGCATGCGGGCTGAAGTTTTACACTCTTTTTTCCAAAGCTCATGCGCAACACGATGCATAATCAGTGCGTGAATTCCTGGATAAGTGGTTAAAACTTCAAATGTGTTGCGCGCCGCAGGATCGCGGGCAAACACAGCTTGAATATCTTCTTTAAGCTGTTTAAGCATCTTTTGATTTCTCTTTAGAATCTGACTTTTTCCATGTGCCATTGTTCAATGCCTGAACACGACTAAAAATACCTCTAAGAAGATGGTACTCCATACGATCTAATTGTATACGTCCGAATAAGCGACGCAAGCGTAAAGGCAATAATCGTGGATTTTCTGGGTCTAAAAACTCGATTTCGTGTAACATTTTCTCAAAATGAGGATAAAATTGTTCCATCTGTTGATGTGTTACCAACGGCTCATCCCAATGCATAGAGTCTTCATCAGTCACTTTCATAACTGCTTGAGGATCTTCAACTTGTTCCATGAGAGCCGTGGTCGCCATTCGCATTTCATAGCAAATAATTTGAATGGCTTGAGCGACATTGAGTACGCCATAGTCTGTATTCACAGGGATGGTCACATGGTAATTCGCCATAGCCAATTCTTCATTGGTTAATCCGCGATCTTCACGCCCAAATATTACGGCTATTTCTTGTTGTTCTTTGATCACAGCTTGCATAGATTTATCAGCAGCAGGTCGAGCATCTAATAAAGGCCATGGAATAGTTCGGCTACGAGCACTTGTACCAAAGACTAAATGACAATCTGCGATGGCTTCTTCAAGCGTTTCTACAATCTGAATTTGATCAATTAAATCGGTTGCACCAGCTGCAAGTGCATCAATATCAGGATGAGGATAAGTTTTAGGTGCAACTAAAACCAATTTTGAAAGCCCCATGGTTTTCATTGCTCTAAGTGCGCTACCGATATTCGCAGGCAGGGTAGTATTCACCATAACAATACGCACATGAGACAAATGCGCTGAGACAGCAGCATTATCAATTAAATTCATAAATCTTCCAAAATTAAGAGTATTGACTGAATTCCGTCATGTATTGATCCATTGCTTCATCCATACTGATCTGGTCAGGTGGAGAGACATGTGATGTGATGACTGGTTCTGATTTTGGTTCTGCGACGTGGGAACGAGCAGCTTTTGATTTAACATGATACTCCACATGTAAGGCCTCTTTACCAAAATAGTCGCGCAGTTTGAACAATAAGTCATCGAGTGGTGCGACATTCCATTGCGGTGGTAAATGAAAATCAGCCGTTGCATATGGAAAGTCGAGTTGTACCTGTAATGGCACATGCTGACACATATCTACATTACAAAATGGTTGAATGATCTGTGAAAGCTCTTGACCAAGATTTGGCTGAATATGCTCAGGTTGTAATTTGATGAGGATGTGATTCGCACGTTTTTGACGAATTTCGTTTAATGTAAACGCCTTAGTAAGGCGTCCCATCGGACGATCGAAGCCTTCACGTTCATAAATTTCACCTTCAATCACAATCACTCTTTCATTCACAATAATATCTTTAAAACGTTGGAAGCGTTCATGATTTGCTGAGACTTCAATTCGAGCAGTACCATCATCGAGTGTGATCATCATGCGGTTAGGGAAATTTGCGACATCCACAACCAAGCCGGCAAATACTGTAGTCACACCACGACGTGTTGGAGTCAGCTCATTAATTTTGTTAGAAATAAATGCTTTTAACTCGGGGCGATACACATCAATCGGGTGTCCCGTTAAGTATAAACCTAAGGTGTCTTTTTCACCTTTTAAACGGACTTCATCAGACCAAGGTTTTACAGGTTTAGTAGGTTTACGTTGAACTTCTTCAACTTCACCAAATAAATCCATAATGCCAGTTTCACGATTTGAACGAGCTTGTTCGGCAGCTTGTACAGCTTCAGGCAATTGAGCCATTAAAGTCGCGCGTTCAAGTCCGAGACAATCTAATGCACCTGAGCGAATCAAAGCTTCAAGTGTACGTTTATTAATTTTCTTCAGATCAATACGATGGCAGAAATCAAATAAATCTTTATAAGGTCCAAGTTGCTTACGTGAATCAATGACAGATTGCATTGCTGCTTCACCAACACCCTTGATTGCACCTAGACCATATACAATGGTTTTTTCATCAATTGCATGGAATTGATAAATCGACATATTGACGGAAGGTGGTAACACATCGAGACCATTGTTACGACAGTCATCAATCAAAAATACAATACTGTCTGTGTTTTGCATTTCCGAAGTCAGTACAGCGGACATAAACTCAGAAGGATAGTGTGCTTTTAACCAAGCCGTCTGATAAGCCACCAATGCATAGGCTGCAGCATGTGACTTGTTGAAACCATAGCCTGCAAATTTTTCCATATAGTCAAAGATATGGTTCGCCGTTTGCTCATCGATATCTTTTTTTGCAGCACCTTCAATAAAGATTTGGCGTTGTTTAACCATCTCTTCAGGTTTCTTTTTACCCATCGCACGACGAAGTAAGTCCGCACCACCTAGACTATATCCTGCACAATACTGAGCTGCTTGCATAACCTGTTCTTGATATACCATAATCCCATAGGTAGGTTCTAAGACACCTTCTAATAGGGGATGTAAGTATTCGAACTCTCCACCATGCATCCGATGAATAAAGTCTGGAATTAGATCCATTGGGCCCGGGCGGTACAATGACACGAAGGCAATAATTTCTTCAAATTTACTTGGGCGTGCTTCCTTGAGCATTTTTTTCATGCCCACGGATTCAAATTGGAATACCGCAGTGGTATTTGCTTCGGCAAATATTGAATACGCTGCTTTGTCATTCAGCGGAATATTTTCAATCTTTAGAGGTATATCAAACTTTAATCGTTGGTTAATGTGCTGAATAGCATCTTCAATTACAGTAAGATTTCGCAACCCCAAGAAGTCAAATTTAACAAGTCCTGCCGCTTCAACATCGTCTTTATCAAATTGAGCGACACGACCAGTACCATCTTCTTCACACAGTACAGCTGAGAAGTCCGTAATCTTGGTCGGTGCGATTACAACACCACCTGCGTGCTTACCAGTGTTACGCGTTATTCCTTCAAGTTTAAGCGCCATTTCCCAGATTTCTGAAGCATCTTCATAATCTGGGTTGGATGGGTTGGTTACAATATCTTTAAGTTGTGGTTCTGCTTCTAAAGATTCTTCTAAACTTAAACCTAAAGGTTTAGTCGGGATCATTTTAGAAATACGATCTGCTAAGCCGTAAGACTTACCTAAAACTCGTGCAACATCACGAATTGCGCCTTTCGCTGCCATCGTACCAAATGTTGCAATTTGAGATACAGCATCACGCCCATAAGTTCGTGCTACATAATCAATTACACGATCTCGACCTGCGATACAAAAATCCACGTCAAAGTCTGGCATCGAAACACGTTCAGGATTTAAGAAACGTTCGAAAAGAAGTCCGTATGGCAGTGGATCTAAATCTGTAATTTTTAAACTGTATGCAACTAATGAGCCTGCACCTGAACCACGACCCGGGCCTACAGGTACGCCATTGTTCTTGGACCACTGAATGAAGTCCATGACAATCAAGAAGTAACCTGGGAATCCCATCGAGTTAATGATCTTGATTTCAAAATCTAAACGATCGTCATATTCTTTGCGAATTTCAGGCCAGTCTTCTCCACGTTTCTCCACAGGATAAAGGTGATTAAGACGTTCTTCTAATCCTTCTTTAGACAAATGGGCAAAGAAGGTATCAATTGTATGACCTTCAGGAATTGGATAGTCAGGTAAAAAGTATTTACCTAAGCGAAGTGTCACATTACAGCGTTTAGCAATTTCAACTGTATTTTGAATAGCACTGGGGATATCAGCAAATAACTCCACCATTTGCGCTGTTGTTTTGAAATATTGCTCAGGGCTGTAAGTACGTGGACGACGATTATCACCTAAAACATAGCCATCTGCGATGCAGACGCGCGCTTCATGGGCTTCAAAGTCTTCTTCTCTAATAAAATGAACATCATTATGAGCGACAACACCGATTTGATATTTTGCGGCTAATTTAACAGCTTCAATAATAAAATCTTCTTCTTGTGGGCGATTGGTACGCGTGAGTGCTAAATAAACACGATTGCCAAATTTTTCGATCCAAGCTTCAAGTAAGGGTTCAGCTTTTTCAGGGCTACTTGAACACAGCATTTCTCCAACATCACTTTTAATCCCTAAAAGTGCAATCATGCCCGGCGCTTGTTCTAACACCCATTCTTTTTTTACACACGGGATACTGAGTTGTTGTCCTTCAATAAAGCCGCGCGATACTACTTCAGTTAAACTACGCCAACCCTCATTATTCATCGCCAGTAAAGTCATACGATGTGATTCATCATTCAAACGAATCACACTTCCTAAAATAGGTTTAATCCCTTTTTTAAGACACGAGGTATAAAACT
The DNA here is from genome assembly GCF_056779895.1 of Acinetobacter sp. ANC_7553. Classification (NCBI taxonomy): domain Bacteria; kingdom Pseudomonadati; phylum Pseudomonadota; class Gammaproteobacteria; order Moraxellales; family Moraxellaceae; genus Acinetobacter; species Acinetobacter sp. ANC_7553. The sequence continues at coordinate 69,814 of NZ_JBWYIV010000011.1, forward strand.
TCACTGCTGCATGTAAGTTCGATAAATCTGTCATCGCGAGTGCAGGCATAGAATCCTGTACAGCAGACTTCATTAGATCAGGTATACGTACGATTGATTCAGTAATAGAAAATTCTGTATGAACACCGAGATGAACAAACTGCATAGATGAGTCCTTTACAAGAGCAGAGCGTATTTTATCATGCAAAGTGATTTAGAACTGAGAATCCACGATATTTTATATGATTCGCACAAATTATCTTCGATTTGAATAAAGGCGATTTTATATCAATCAAAAAAGTGCCATTCGGCACTTTTTTATAACATGAAAATTGGGCTTAATATTCCCAGAACATGCGTTGTATTTCTTTTGCATCTTTGGTTTTGGTTAAAGCAAGCGCGGTTAAAATTTTAGCTTTTTGAGGGTTGAAGTCATGTGCAACTACCCAACCATATTTGTCATCTGGCTGTTCGGCATTACGGAGAACGAATCCTTGTGGCACTCGTGAAGAACGTACAATTTGTATACCACTTTGCTGAAGTTGATTCAGCGTGGGAACAATATTTTTCGCGACTGAACCGTTTCCTGTACCTGCATGGACAATGGCTTTAACCCCAGCATTGGCATACGCTTGATAAGCATCAGGAATCATGTTGCCAGAGCCATAGACAATTTGAACTAATGGGAGTGTATCACCCTTAATATTCTCGATATTAAATTCTGACCGCTGATTAAATCGCTTAACAGAACTTCGGAACCAATAAGGTTTAGATTCTACCAACGTCCCTAAAGCTCCCCATTGGCTTACAAAGGCATTAGTATGAATATTAATGCCTTTAGTCACATCTCGAGCTGCAAAAATACTATCGTTCATAAGGACGAACACCCCCTTATTTTTTGCACTCGGGTCTGCTGCCAGAGCAACTGCACTATATAAATTTAGTGGGCCATCCGCAGATAAAGCCGTCGATGGGCGCATTGAGCCGACAACAACAATAGGTTTTTCCGTTTGTACGACTAGATTAAGAAAAAAAGCGGTTTCTTCTAAGGTATCTGTACCATGTGTAATTACAACGCCATTTACATCTGACTTTTTAACCAAATCATTGACTTGGCGGGCAAGGGAAAGTAATTCTTTGTCTGTAATGCTTTCAGAAGCAACCTGGATTGCTTGTACGCCGCTCACATTGGCTAAATCTTTAATTTGAGGAACGGCATTCAGTAAGTCATCCACTGGAACTTTTGCGGCAGTGTAAGTGGCGCTGTTGGTTGAGCTTGCACCAGCACCCGCAATCGTTCCCCCAGTTGCAACGACAACAACGTTATTTTTAGCAAAGCTCGTTAGGGGTAATAACAAGCCAATCGATAGAGTCAGTGCGGTTAGCGTCTTTTTCATCTTTTTTCCTAAATGTTTTTTATAGTATTGTGCATGGATAATGCTTAATCACGATAAAGGAAAAGAAGGGTGCTTGTATATAATCAAAATGAAATTAATATCATGAAATAATCAAAATATTAAATATAAAACCCCCAGATTGAAATCTGGGGGTTTTAAATACATCATTCACATAAAACGACTGAATTAACGCATTTTCGCCAAGAATCTTCCTAAACGGTTAATCGCTTCACGAAGTTCATTTTCAGCAGGCAAGAACACCACACGGAAATGATCAGGCGTAGGCCAGTTGAATCCTGTGCCTTGTACCAATAACACTTTTTCTGCTTTGAGGAAGTCAAGCATAAACTGTTCATCATCCTGAATCGGATAAACTACAGGATCAAGTTTAGGGAAACAATACATTGCACCTTCAGGTTTAACGCAACTTACACCTGGGATTTCATTCAACATTTGCCAAGCAATATTGCGTTGCTCATACAAACGACCACCTGGACGAATTAAATCGTTGATAGACTGGTAGCCACCCAATGCAGTTTGAATAGCGTATTGAGCTTGATGGTTAGCACACAGGCGCATTGACGCGAGCATATCTAGACCTTCAATATAATCTGCCGCACGAGTCTTATCACCCGTAATTGCCATCCAGCCTGAACGGTATCCAGCAATTCGATAGGATTTAGATAATCCGTTAAATGAAATACACAGTTGATTACCCGCAAGGGCAGCGACCGATACATGTTCGATTCCATCGTAAACGATCTTATCGTAGATCTCATCAGCAAATAAAATCAGGTCATATTTTTTTGCAAGAGCGACAATTTTTTCTAAGACATGGCGTGGATAAACAGCACCCGTTGGGTTGTTCGGATTGATAATCACGATCCCACGAGTATTAGGCGTAATTTTGTTTTCCATATCCTGAATATCAGGATACCAATTATCTTCTTCATTACATTTATAATGAATTGCTGTACCACCAGAAAGATTAACGGCAGCAGTCCATAATGGATAATCTGGCATTGGTACCAGCATTTCATCGCCGTCATCTAACAGGCCTTGCATAGCCATTACAATCAGCTCAGAAACACCATTCCCAATATACACGTCATTGACATGCATATTGAAAATACCTTTTTGTTGATAATACTGACAAACCGCTTTGCGGGCAGGGAAAATCCCTTTTGAGTCTGTATAGCCGATTGCATTTGGTAAGTTCAACGCAACATCATTGATAATTTCTTGAGGTGCTTCAAAACCGAAGGGCGCTGGGTTGCCGATATTGAGTTTAATTATCTTATGTCCGGCTTCTTCCATTTCGTTGGCGGCGCGTAACACAGGTCCACGAATGTCATAGCATACATGCTCGAGCTTAGACGATTTCTTAATTTCGCGTGGAGTAGTGTTACCTAAAACGGACATATTCCCATCCAATTATTTTTGAGTGAATAAAAATAGATTACTAAATATCACAATCTATGTAGAAATTTAGCTAGAAATTTTTCAAGCTCTAGCGTAAATATGAAGGTACTGAAGCATGACATTGAATGTCAAAGATTTAAAGGAGTTAATCATGGGAAAACTCAATAAAACAGACCGAGAATGGCAAAGAGAGTTATCACCAGAGGAGTATCGCATTACCCGTCAAAAGGGAACTGAGCCTGCTTTCACAGGGCGATATTGGAATACCAAACAAGAAGGAACTTATGTTTGTCGTTGCTGTGGCGAACCTTTATTTACTTCAGAAACCAAATATGACAGTGGTTGTGGATGGCCTAGTTTTTATCGTCCAATCAACCAAACAGTCATTGAAGAACATGACGATCACTCACATGGCATGATTCGTACTGAGATTGTTTGTCATCATTGTGACGCACATCTAGGTCATGTTTTTGAGGATGGACCTGAACCTACAGGTCTTCGTTATTGTGTAAACTCAGCTTCATTAGAATTAAAAACCCAAGAAAAAAATGATGAGGAAACCTATCCATGACCAATATTTATCAATTTGAGGCAGAATTGCTAGAAGGGGAAAATAAGCAATTTTCGGACTATGAAGGTAAAGTGCTATTGATAGTCAACACAGCCAGCAAATGTGGATTTACGCCACAATTTGCAGGGTTGGAAGCGCTGTATGAAAAGTATAAAGATCAAGGTTTTGAGGTATTAGGATTTCCGTGCAATCAATTTGGTGGGCAAGATCCGGGTACGCACGAAGAAATTGGTAGTTTTTGCCAGAGAAATTACGGTGTATCCTTTCCGATGTTCGCTAAAGTGGATGTAAAAGGTCCTGAAGCCCATGTGATTTTTCGGTATCTCACCAACAACAGCAAAGGCATTTTAGGAAGTGGAATTAAGTGGAACTTTACCAAATTTTTGATTGGAAAAGATGGCAAAGTGCTTAATCGATATGCACCTACAACTAAACCAGAAAGCATTGAAGATGATATTCAAAAAGCGCTGGCTCAGTAAAAAAATCAGCTCAATTGAGCTGATTTTTTTTTCATTTAATTTAAGAAACGATAATCGGCTAGATTTGCATTTTTGGTTTCTAGCCAATACTTCCATGTATAACTCGGCCAAAGTGAAAAATTCTTTCCGCCTTCTTGCTGATACCAACTCACACAGCCAGATTGCCAAACTGTGCCTGCAAATTTTTCTTGGATTTTACGGTTGAATTCTTCTTGAACTCCATCTTTGACCACAATTGCTTTAGTCTTGGATTTTTCGACAGCTTCAATCAATTGTAGAATATAATTCACTTGAGATTCGATCATAAAAATTACAGAGTTATGACCTAAAACAGTATTCGGGCCTAAAAGTTGAAAGAGATTTGGAAATCCTTTGGTAGAAATTCCATAGTAGCTTTCAGCACCCTCTTTCCATGCTTCTTTCAACTCAATACCATTTTCGCCATAACATTTAAAATCTTTTAAATAAATTCGTGGATCAGTAATAAAACCAGTACCGTAAATTAAGCAATCTATTTCTCGTACTTGACCATCTTTGGTAACAATCGCATTTTCAGTAATTTCTTGAATGCTGTCCGTCACGAGCTCTACATTCTTGCGATTAAATGTTGGGAAATATCGATTTGATACCAAAATTCTTTTACACCCCATGGTGTAATCTGGTGTCAGTTTTTTTGCTATTTCTTTATCTTTGACTTGGAAGCGAATGAAAGCTTCTGCAAGTTTTTGACCCAGTCGCATCATTTGAGGTTTTACAATCGGAACTACGCGTGATTCGTTAGACCAATATAAGCGTGCTCGATGCAATTTTCTAAACCAGTCGTATTGGGCAAATAGTTTTTTGTCTAAAGCATTATAAGCTCGTTCATCGCGCGGTATTACCCATGCAGCCGTTCTTTGAAACACGTATAACTGTTTGGTTTTTGGTGCAATCTCAGGAATATATTGAATTGCACTTCCACCTGTGCCGATACTGGCTACACGTTTACCATTCAGGTCATAAGCATGATTCCAAGACGAGGAGTGGAATACTTCGCCTTTAAATTTTTCGATTCCTTTAATATTTGGAATTTGAGGAATATGCAATGGACCAGAGGCAAAAATAAGGAATTGACTGTGTAGAGCACTTTGATTCTTGATGGATATTTCCCACGTATGAGCTTGCTCATCGAAGCGTGTCGAAATGACTTCGGTATCAAATTGAATAAATTTTTTTAAATCATATTCTTGAATAAGATCTTGAATATATTGGAAAATTTCAGGTGCTTCAGCATATCGTTTTGTCCAATCAGATTTGGGGGCAAAAGATAACGAATACATATGAGACTGCACATCACATGCAGCACCCGGATATTGATTTTCGCGCCAAGTACCACCTACATCTGTAGCTTTTTCAAGAATAACAAAATCTTTGATACCGCGTTTAAGAAGTTGAATCGCTGTGGCTAATCCTCCAAATCCGGCGCCGATAATCGCAATTTTAGTATTTTTCTTGATGAATTGCGTTTTAGTTAAGTCGACTGAATTCGTATCTAGCTGATCTGATGTAACTTCCATTTTAATACTCGTTCATATTATTTGAAGCTATCATAAGCAGTCTGGACTAAAACTGACATGATTTCATTGACATTTAATATTGATATTTTCGGCAATATTATTTCCCTTTTTTTTAGGGTAAAACATATGCAACTTTAATTTTAAAATTCTGTTTTATGAAAAGGTCGATTCTCGGTTTGTTGTATCTCATACAGGGTATGCGACAGGTCGGAATAAATGTGGACGAAAGATTGGAAGCTGTAGGTTTAAAGGTGGATGCCTTAGATCCGAGTTCAACGATTCAACCTGAATTAGAACAAATCATTCAAAGAATTATTGCTAAAGGGGTTAACCCGCTGCTCGGTTTAGATGTCGGTCAACATTATGCGCTCGCAGGCTATGGTCCGCTTCTCATGCTGTTGGTCACAAGCCCGAATGTCGGTGCGGCTCTCACAAATGGAATACGCTATCAAGCGCTTACCCATTTATCGGGTAGACTTACATTAGAGCAGACGAGTGTCTATGCGGCTTTATGTTATGAGCCTCTCAATTTACAAAGTGAAGTTGATGAGTTCAGGGCTCAATGTGAAATTTCAGGTACGGTTAAATTCGTGCAAGATATCTACAAAATGATAGGATTGCCTTTTCCTGAAGTGCAGATTGAATTGCCGTTTTCACGACCGAAAGAATCCATTTTTTTGAACAAGTATTTGAATTATTTCGGTGCGCAAGTTCGGTTTGAACATGATAAATTTCGACTGATTTTTGATGCAGAAATTTTAGAATTGAAGTTGCCTTCAGCTGATCAAATCACATTTAATGTCCACCAACAAAGATGTAATGCTGAGATCGAAAGATTAAATGCGCAACAATTGAATCAACACCAGTTGATTCAAAGAATTCACGATTATTTGGATTTACAAACGGGGCAGATTCCAACAATGGCAGAAACTGCTCAAGCTTTGAATATTCCAGAGCGTACTTTGCGACATCAGCTTAACCAATTGAATACAAGCTATAAGCAAATACGGGAGCAACTCATTCGAGAGAAAGCGCTTCGATTAATTGAGTACAAAGAGTATTCGATCGAAGTAATAGCTGAAATGCTTGGATATTCAGAACCTGCAGCATTTAACCATGCTTTTAAAAGATGGTTTGGACAAAGTCCACGACAGTATGGAAAATGACCTCAGCATGTATGCTCAAATAGTATATGCCAAAGTGTTATTTATCATTTTTTTAAATATTCGTTATACTTCCGACGGCCTAAAAAAGTAATCAATATCTATGTTCCATTCTCATTCTTCGCAAAATAGTTTAAGTCACACTCCGCAATCACCTGCAGAACGTTATGCTCACGCAATTTCGTCAGGACAATTTATGCCTGATGATGCTCAAGCTCAAGCTGTACATGAACTTAATCGTGTTTGGGAAGAACTGATCTTACGATATAAAGCTTCTAAAAAAGCGTTTCGACGTTTTCGCCGTCAAACAGCCCCTAAGGGTGTTTATATGTGGGGTGGTGTTGGGCGTGGAAAAACTTGGTTGATGGACCAGTTTTATGATGCGATACCATTCCGTCGTAAGACGCGTATGCATTTCCATCATTTTATGCAATATGTGCATAAAGAGTTAAATAAAAATTCAGGACAGCAAAATCCACTCGACATCGTTGCTGATCAAATTTACAAAGATGCGGTTGTGATCTGTTTTGATGAATTCTTTGTATCAAATGTCACGGATGCGATGATTTTAAGTGATTTATTCCAAAAGCTATTTGTACGTGGAATTACACTTGTTGCAACATCAAACATTGCACCAGATGGTTTATACAAGAACGGCATACATCGCGACCGCTTTATTCCAACGATTGAAATGGTAAAAAAGAACTGTGTCATTTTGAATGTGGATGCAGGTGTTGACTATCGTTTGCGTGTACTGAAACAAGCGCAATTGTTCAAATCACCTTTAAGCCATGATAATCAGGTATGGATGGCACAACGTTTTTCAGCATTAACCAGTGCTCAAAATGTGAGTGAAGAACCGATTATCATTAATGGACGTAATGTCGATACGATTGGTCATACTGAAGATGTATTGTGGTGTGAGTTTTCTGAACTCTGTATGAAGCCACGAAGTCCTGCGGACTTTATCGAAATTGCGAACACTTATAACACTGTCCTAGTCAGTAATGTTCCCGATCTGAATGATTATTTATCAGAAGGAACACGCCGATTCATTTATTTAGTCGACGAGTTCTATGATCGTGGTGTTAAATTATTACTGACCTCACATGCCAGTATCATTGATATATATAGTGGCGAAAAATTAGCGTTTGAAATCGAACGTACACGTTCACGTTTACTTGAAATGCAATCAGATGACTATTTACAATCTGCGCATCGACAAATTGATAAGCCCGCTGAATAAATGTGAGAATTCACAAATGAACCCAAACAGATGATGTTTGGGTTTTTTTATTTAGAGTGGAATAAATTTGAAATCGTTCCTTAAAAGCGTAGAGAAAATAGACATATTGGTTTAAATTAAATCAGATTTGATGGAAATTGGCACTTAAGTCTAATTTCTACCTTTATAAAACTTTATACACTGTAATTAGATTGTTGAATTAAAACGACTCAATAAGTAATAGATCAAAAGTCTCATCTGATTGGTGTCTATAATAAATGATCACTATTTAGCAATGTGATATTACTATTCAGCAATTTATAAATGGGTATACTAGATTCTCTTGTATAAAAAGTAGCAATATCAGGAAAGACAATGACTGCACGTATTCAGAAAGGCAAGTTAGCGATTGCTAAAGAACTCTACGATTTCATCGAAAATGAAGCACTACCAGGTTCTGGTTTAGACAGTGAAACTTACTGGAAAAACTTTGAACAAGTCGTTGTTGATCTTAGCCCAAAAAATAAAGCACTCTTGGCTAAGCGTGATGACATTCAAGCGAAAATTGATGAATGGCACCGCAATAATAAATTTGAATTAGGAGCTTACAAAGCTTTCCTGACAGAAATTGGCTACTTATTACCAGAAGTAGAAGATTTTCAAATTACAACTGAAAATGTAGATGAAGAAATCGCACTATTGGCGGGTGCACAATTGGTTGTGCCTGTACGTAATGCACGTTACTGCTTGAACGCTGCAAATGCTCGTTGGGGCTCTTTATATGACGCATTGTATGGTTTCGATGTCATCTCGGAAGAAGGCGGTGCGGAAAAAGGTAAGGGGTATAACCCTGTTCGTGGCGAAAAAGTTATCGCTTTTGCTAAAAATTTCTTAAATGAAACTTTCCCTTTAGCAAATGGATCACATGCGGATGCTACGAAATACGCTGTTGAAGCAAAAAAATTAGTGGTAACGCTTAAAGATGGCAGCACAACGAATTTGGCTAAAGAAGCTCAATTTGTAGGTTTTAATGGTGAAGAGTCTGCGCCGACAGAAATCGTTTTATTAAATAATGGTTTGCATGTCATCATTGAAATCGATGCGACAAGCCCAATTGGTCAAACAGATGCTGCTGGCGTAAAAGATCTTGTTTTAGAATCTGCGGTAACAACGATCCAAGATTTGGAAGACTCAATTGCTGCGGTTGATGCTGAAGAAAAAGTTGAAGGCTACCGTAACTGGTTAGGTTTGATGAAGGGTACTTTGGAAGAGAAAATCGAGAAAAATGGTAAAACCATTACTCGTGCTTTAAACAAAGACCGTACCCACAAAAATCTGATCGGTGGCGAAACAACTTTACACGGTCGTTCATTGATGCTTCTTCGTAACGTTGGTCATTTGATGACGAACCCGGCGATCCTAGTGGATGGTCAAGAAATCTATGAAGGTATCATGGATGCATTGATCACACCGTTATTAACGTTTGCTGACATCAAAGGTCAAAATGAAATCAAGAACTCTCGTAAAGGTTCTATGTATATCGTTAAGCCTAAGATGCATGGCCCTGAAGAAGTTGCATTTGCAGTTGAACTATTTGAGCGTGCAGAACAAGCTCTAGGTTTGCCAGCAAAAACGCTTAAAATCGGGATCATGGATGAAGAGCGCCGTACTTCTGTAAACTTGAAAAACTGTATTGCTCAAGCGAAAGATCGTACCATCTTCATTAACACAGGATTCATGGACCGTACAGGTGACGAAATCCATACCTTTATGGAAGCAGGTCCATTCGTTCGTAAGGGTGAAGTTAAATCTCAAATTTGGTTCCCTGCATATGAAAACCGTAACGTGATGGTTGGTTTACAAGCAGGCTTACGTGGCAAAGCACAAATTGGTAAAGGCATGTGGCCTAAACCAGATATGCTTTTAGATATGTATAAAACCAAAATTGAGCATCCTGAAGCTGGTGCGAGCTGTGCTTGGGTTCCATCACCATCTGGTGCTGTAATTCATGCGATTCACTATCACCAATGTAATGTTTCAGCGCGTCAACAAGAGTTGTTAAAAACTGAAGCATTACCTTTAGATGATTTATTAACTCCACCATTAGCGACTGATACGAATTGGACTGATGAAGAGAAAACCAAAGAGTTAGAAAATAACCTTCAGGGTATTCTTGGTTATGTTGTTCGTTGGGTTGATTTGGGTGTTGGTTGTTCTAAAGTTCCAGACATCAACAACGTTGGTTTGATGGAAGACCGTGCAACTTTACGTATTTCATCTCAACACGTTGCTAACTGGTTACGTCACGGTATCGTGACTAAAGAGAAAGTTGAAGAAGTAATGCAACGTATGGCTAAAATTGTAGATGAGCAAAATGCGAACGATCCAGCGTACACACCAATGGCGCCTGGGTTTGACGGTTATGCTTACCAAGCAGCATATGATTTAGTGTTTAAAGGTGCTGAACAACCATCAGGTTATACAGAACCATTACTTCATGCTTACCGCTTGAAGCTTAAAGGTTACACTGGTGACTAATTAAAATAAAAAAGCCTCTCCGGAGGCTTTTTTTACGATTGTGTAAAATAGTTGACCATTGGGTAAAAAGTGGCATGTAGAGGGACATAAAATGACGCAATATTCAAATTTAAATCAACAGTTTATTAACGGTTCTTGGTTAAAAGGCTCTTCAGAGCATGTCATACAAAATTTAAATCCATTTGATTTAAAAGAAATACACCAAATTCAAGCGGCGAATCAGTCTGATGTTGATCTCGCTTTTTCTGCAGCACAACAAGCATTTGATCTTGGCTTAATTACCTCTGCTGTAGATCGCAAGAAAATCATTCAGAAGCTGCATGACATTATACAATTACGTAAAGATGAAATTATAGATTGGCTGATTACCGAGTCTGGAAGTACGCGTCTCAAGGCAAATATTGAAGTGGGTGCTGCGCTTGGTATTATCTCAGAATCATTCACTTTTCCTGATCAAATCCAAACTGTTCAGCTAGAAAGTAAAGATCCTGCGAGAAAAAGTTTTTATCAACGCAAAGCGTTGGGTGTTATTGCTGTCATTAGCCCTTGGAATTTTCCATTTCATTTGTCAATGCGATCGGTTGTTTGCGCAATCGCATGTGGAAATACAGTGGTACTCAAACCTGCGAGTGATACACCTGTTACAGGTGGAACATTATTAGGGAAATTGTTTGAAGAGGCGGGTGTGCCCGCTGGTGTACTGAATGTCATTGTGGGTAGTAGTAGTGAAATAGGGGATTATTTTGTCGAGCATCCTATTCCGAAGATGATTTCATTCACTGGCTCTACAGAAGTAGGAAAAAATGTTGGTGCTAAAGCGATGGCGAGCTCTAGAATCAAACGACTTGCTTTAGAGCTTGGGGGGAATGCGCCATTATTAATTCTCAAAGATGCAGATTTAGATTTGGCAGTCGATTTGACGATCAAGGGGCGTTTCCTTCACCAAGGCCAAATCTGTATGAGCACTAATCGTGTCATCGTAGATCAATCAATTCACAATGAATATGTTAAAAAGCTTTTAAACAAAGTAAAAGATATTCCTGTGGGTGATCCTAATCTTGATGAGACGCTCATAGGGCCTATTATCAATAATACACAAGTGAAGCAGCATCAACGAATTATTGATCAGGCTCAAATAGAAGGTGCTAAGTTGGTCTATGCTGGGGGTATTGAGAATAATTTGGTTTCACCTCATGTGTTTATCGATGTGTTGCCGACATATGCAATTGCTCAAGAGGAGAGCTTCGGACCAATTCTGCCGATCGTCAGAGCAGATGATGAGGCACATGCAATTCAAATCGCCAATGACACACCGTTTGGTTTATCTGGTGCTGTATGTACATCTGATATTGAGCGCGGAGTAGAAATCGCTTCAAAACTCGATTTTGGAATGACACATATTAATGGTATAAGTGTCGCGGACCATGCTAATGCACCATTCGGTGGAGAAAAGAACTCTGGATTAGGGCGCTTTAATGGGCATTGGATTATGGATGAATTCACGCGTACACACTGGATGACAGTACCAATATCATCATAATGAACTGAATTGGATCGGCTATAATAGCCTAAGTTTTTTATAGTATTGAAAATTATGCTATGTGTGCCAACTTTAAGCCAATACAAGCCCATCAAATCCAAGCATTAGAACTTCCACATATTCCATTTGAATATGTGGAAGAGGTTTATCCAAGCTACGAAACCCCGTTGTTATTTAAATCTGATCATAGCTACGAGTGGAGGTTAGTTAATTTTGGTTTTATACCAAAATGGGCAACTGATACAGAAATAGCGAAGAAAACCTATAATGCACGCAATGAAACATTAAGCGAAAAAAGAAGTTTTCAAGAAGCATTTGAAAAATGTAAATTTGGTGTAATTCCAGTCACTGAGTTTTATGAAGCAAAATATATTAATGGACGACCGCAACGATGGGGTGTGAGAAGAAAAGATGGTCAGGCATTTTTTATCGCAGCGTTGTATGAAATCACGAAAATTGATCAAATTATTTATCGTTCAGCAACGATGATTACCATGGATGCTATTCATCACGAAATGATGAAGGATTTTCATGAGCCTGGAGATGTTAAACGGTCAGTAATTATTATTCCGCACTATAAATTAGATCAGTGGCTGAGTTTAAAATCCCCCGACATTCAGAACTTTGTAGAGGGCTTTCCAGTAGAGGAATTTGAATGTTTTTATTGTCCAAAACCACGGCAGAACAATACAGCCCAACTCAATATGTTTGATGATGGGCTTTAATCTAAAGTTTAGGGAAATTAGTGCGCTAAATTTTTGAAAATATGCTTTAAGCTTTCCATTAGTTTTTCAATTTGAAGTGGGGTTAATCCCTCAAATGTTTGTTCAAGAACCACACTCATCAGGTCATTAATTTTTTTTGTCATTTCTAAACCTTTTGGTGTTAGTACCACACGCGTAATACGGGCATCGTTTTCACACGAGTAAGTGTCAACCATTCCTTCATCTTTTAAACGGTAAACGATTTTTGTAGTCGTCGACATTTTTGACACAATCATGTCAGAGAGTTCTGAAACACTTGCATCTGGTTTAGTAGACAATGCGACAAGCAAACGTCGACGAGAATTATCAACGCCATACTTTTTGAGCACATGGTCAACATTCAGTACATACTGAGAATGGACTTGAGTGATCCAATAGAATGGAAAATTTTCGAGTTCAAAATTTTCAGATGAAGGTAAAAATTTTGCATATTTTTTTGACATCGCTACGTCCTTGTCAGTGTAACTTAATTGTTTTTATTAATTTAAATATTACATGAAGCATAACCTATATTAAAAGAACTATGTTCAAATAATCAACTTATGTTCAAGCGCTTACCTTAAATCAGACAAAAGGTATGACACCTATTGACTTCAGTTTTATAAAACATATTTCAATGATCTGTAAATATCTTTATGTGTATCAAAACAGAAGATTCGAAAAATACAGCTATTCTGATCTTCATGATTATATCTTTATGTCAATTCCACGCTGACCAAATTCTATTGAAAAATAGAGGAACTATAACTTGGCACTGATATTTTTTTTTGTGTCGAAAATGTCAAAGACTATTCAAGGATGGCAATTACGACTAAAGATATGATCTAAATTTACATAAAAAATTGTTTTGAACATAAAAAAAGTAATTACAAAATAAAATTCTTATGCATAATAGTTTCATCATTTCTGAAAAGGTAACTTTATATATGGACCCGTCGCCGTGTTGGCCTAATTTTGCTTCTTACATTATCTTAAATAATAAGAACCAGGAGATCTAATATGGAATTTTTATTGGATCCTGGCATTTGGATAGGGTTAATTACCCTTATCATTCTTGAAATCGTTTTAGGTATTGATAACTTAGTATTTATTGCGATACTTGCAGAAAAACTTCCTCCAGAACAACGTGATAAAGCCCGTGTAATCGGTTTATCCCTCGCATTATTAATGCGTCTAGGTCTACTTTTTGCGATCTCGTGGTTAGTGACTTTAACTCAACCATTGATTGAAATTTTTGGAAAAACATTCTCAGGTCGAGATTTGATATTACTGTTTGGTGGTCTATTCCTTGTGTATAAGGCTGTCAATGAACTCCATGAAAAAATGGAGGGTAAACCCGAGATTAAAACGAATAACAATGTCGTATACGCTGGTTTTGCTGCAGTTGTGGCTCAGATCGTTGTGCTTGATGCGGTATTTTCACTCGACTCAGTGATCACTGCGATTGGTATGGTGGATAATATTTACGTGATGATGGCTGCGATGATTGTGGCTATGGTTGTCATGTTAATTGCATCAAAACCGTTAACTACGTTTGTTAACCGCCATCCTACGGTGGTTATCCTTTGTTTAAGTTTCTTGTTATTGATCGGTGTAAGTCTAATTGCTGAAGGTTTTGGATTCCATATCCCTAAAGGTTATATTTATTCAGGTATTGGTGTTGCAATTCTAATTGAAGCATTCAATCAATTTTCGAATCGCAATCTTGAAAAAAATCAAGCGAAGATCCCGTTACGTCATCGAACTGCAGATTCAATTTTGAAATTGATGGGCAGTAAATTGGATGCCGATATTGCAACATCCAAAGAAGTTGAAGAAATTCAACAAGCTTTTGGTGATGAAGAGCGTTATATGGTTGGTGGTGTGCTATCACTTGCTGAACGTTCAGTTGCTTCAATTATGACACCTCGAAATCAAATTTCTTGGGTTAATATTGAGGACGATGCCGAAGCAATTCGTGAACAGGTATTAGCTGTACCTCATAGTCTTTTCCCAGTTTGTCGTGGACAATTGGATAAAGTCATCACGATTGTACGTGCAAAAGAATTGATTGATGCATTAGATGATCCAGATCAACTAAAAGATTTGATGAAACGTGTCCGTCCTATTTTCATTTATGAAAAAATGAAAGTGATTGATGCAATTAATACATTAAGAACTTCTAAAGGTTCATTGGTACTTGTTACAAATGAATATGGCAATATTCAAGGCTTAATCTCACCATTAGATGTTTTTGAAGCAATTGCTGGTGAATTCCCAGATGCTGATGAACAGCTTGAATTGGTTAAAATCGATGATACCACTTGGAAGGCGTCTGGTATGTTAGATTTATATCAATTAGAGCTGGCGCTCGATATATTAGATTTAGATCTGGTGCAAGAAGACTCAGGTTACTTTAGTGTTGCAGGACTGATTTTAGATAAAACGAGTGGGGCGGTTGAAGTTGGTATGTTGATTGAACACCAAGGGGTTAATTTCGAAATTCTAGAAATGGAAGATAATCGAATTAAAACCGTTAAAATCACGCTTTAAACTCTAATAAAAAAGCTCCTTATTGGAGCTTTTTTTTGCTTAAATTTCTATATAAGGTATGGAGTTAGCGAAGTCGTAGTATGAAATATGAGATAAGATGCTAAACATATTGTAATCTGTTTTATAGCGAAGGAATGTCAGATCATGATCGATCAAATGGAATTATCGGTAAGACTTGCTATTTTTTTTAGTGGTATTTTTTTATTGACCGGTATGCTTACTGGTGTATGGAAGTATGTGCAAATCAGCTTATCTAAACAAGCTCGAGCACATTATTATGTTGATATTGCGCATAGGAGTAGTTTGCTATATGCACCTGCAACGTTAATTCTAGCTGTAATGGCATATTTTTCAGCGTTGAATCAATCGACAAATTTGCTCTTTATTTTGATTAATATTTTCTTTTTTGCATTTTCAATTTTAAGTTATATTTTGCATGGCTTATTGAAAGATACGACAAATCAGTTCAAAGAACCACATCAATTAGGGCGTATTGAATTACCAAAATTGCTCATGAGAGGTGCGATGGTACTATTGGTCGTAGGTGAGGTTGGGGCGACCTTAGGTTTGCTTTATGGTTTATATGTTGGGTTATTCTAATAAGTAGAGCAGAATTGAAAAACTTGTTATTTTGATAGAGTGCTTTAAATGATGACATTGACTTTAAGATGGATGCTTTGGCATCCATCTCTTAGTCTAAATGTGCTTCTTGATCAGAAAGCTTTTGAGTACGATATTTCGTGTCAATAAAGGCCCACACGTAAAATGCTAGCGTCGCAGCAAGTGCATAAGCAAAATATTCAAGCTTCAACGTGCCTTGAATTGTACCTTGCACAACAAGTGTCAGCATGAGAGCAAACATTGTGCTTAAAAAAACGACAGCATTGTTGTTCGCTTTAAGAGTATTAATGAAGACTTGCTTGTTGAAATGTAATGATAACATCTCCATCCCTCCTGATAATTCATGACAAATCTGAATGATTTAGTCGACTTTGTTTACATACTTGTACAGGGGATTGAAGAATAAAGCAAGTTTTTAACACTCTATTATGTAAATAAATTATGACATTAATATGACAAAAGTCGAAATATTTGAAATTAAGATACTACGTGAGCTAAGTGCTAGAATTATTTCGATAAATCGTGATGAGATGAATAGAGTTTCTTGTAATTCTTTAATCTATTTACTTTTTAGCATCTTGCAAAACAAATAAATAGTAGCAAAAGTCATTCCAAATCTGACTGATGAGGTCAAAGTTAAGGTGGGTAAGCAATAATAGTCTGTTGGATAAACGAGACAATTATTGATTACAGAACAAATACGGCTTGGGTAAAACAATATTTATTGATAAATCACCTGAATTTACTTCTTCAGTCTATCCAGTGTGTAGACAATGACAAATACAACTAAAGAAGGAATCAACCATGCTAAATTTTGTTCAGCCAATGGTAGATTGTTCATAAATGCTGGCAAGAAATGATCTAATTCTGCAACCTTAAGTCCATCAATAATACCGAATATGAAAGCAACCGCTGTAACAGGCGCAATGACGCGTGGAGCGGAATTAAAGAACTTCCACATAAATCCCATCATGATCACCACAATCGCTGGTGGGTAGATTGCACTTAATACAGGTACAGAGAAGGCGATTAACTTGGTTAAACCTAAGTTGGAAATGACAAATGAGAAACCAACAAGAATGAAAACCCATTTTTTGTAAGTAATCTTCGTGATTTGTGAGAAATATTCTGCACATGCACAAGTCAAACCAATTGCCGTAACCATGCATGCGATAAAAATCATCGCCCCTAGAAAATATGAGCCAAAGTCACCAAAGGCATGCTGAACATAGCCATGGAGAATAATGGCACCATTTGCAGCGTTAGGTGCAGCCTCGTGACTACTCAGTCCAAGTTTAAATAGGCTAATGTAAACCAGTGTAAGGCCAATACCTGAAATTAAACTTGCGATCACTGCATATTTGGTAATTAACTTTTGATCATTTACACCACGTGAACGTATCGCATTAATAATGACAATACCAAATACTAAAGCTCCTAAAGTGTCCATGGTTAAATAACCATTAACAAATCCTTCTGAAACAGGACTATTGATATAGTTTCCAATAGGTGCAGGGATATAATCTGCAGAAACTAAAAAGGCACTACCACCTAAAATGATCAAAGAGAGAATTTTGAGTGGAGATAAAACATAGCCGACAGTATCCAAAATTTTATTCGGATAAAGTGAGATTAACGTTACAAATGCAAAATAAATTGCACTGTAGATCAACAAGGTCGATGAAGACGTTCCAAAATAACTCGAAAAACCAATTTCAAAAGAAACTGTAGCTGTCCGAGGTGTCGCGAAAAGTGGTCCAACAGCAAGATAGCATGCTACGGTTAAGATTAAACTTGCAATCTTACCCAGTGGAGAGCTTAAAAGTTGAATAGAGCCTTCAACACGCGATAGCGCAATGATCGTGATAACAGGAAGGCCAACAGCAGTAATTAAGAAGCCAAAAGCAGCTAACCAAACATGTTCACCCGCTTGTTGAGCAACAATAGGTGGGAAGATAATATTGCCTGCACCGATAAATAGTGCAAAGGTCATAAAACCTAAGGCAATAATGTCCCGTGTACGCAAATTGGTCATAAGGGAGATCGGTTCAAGAAAAAAGAAAGCGATTTTAGAGCAAATGTCAGTAAATAGGGAGGGCGGTCATCCATCGAATGGAATAGTAAAAAAGCAAGAAGCGAATAATTTTATTGGATGGGAAATTATGAGTTAAATTAAGTCTATGTATTTATAAAACTAATAAAATAAATTTATTTATTGAATTGAAATTAAGCAGAGCATAGATCTTGATTCGCAAAATAAAATAATGTACTGAATGGTTAAATAATAGTCGAAAATGATTAAGTTACAGATAGTCTATAGCGTTTGTGATCGACAAATGAAAGTCCTATAATGAATCCTGAATTAAAAAGGGGTTCATCATGAAGGCAACAGCTGTCACCATTAAAACTGAACAAGATATTGAAAAACTAAGAATATCGGGTCGGCTTGCGGCACAAGTGCTTGCAATGATTGGTGAGTATGTGAAGCCAGGTGTGAGTACTGAGTATCTTGATGATATCTGTAATGATTACATCATCAATACACTCAAGGTGACGCCAGCAAATGTGGGTTATTACGGATATACAAAAACAACCTGTATTTCGAAAAATGAAGTTGTATGTCATGGTATCCCTGCTTCCAATATTATCTTAGAGGATGGAGACATCATTAATATTGATGTTGCAATCATCAAGGATGGTTATTTTGGTGATACCAGTCGAATGTACTATGTAGGTACAATTAAACCTGAAGCAAAAAAATTAGTCGATACGACTTATGAAGCGATGCTTGCAGGTATTAAAACGGTTAAACCTGGCGCGACACTAGGTGACGTGGGTCATGCTATTCAACAAGTTGCGCAACGCGAAGGTTTTACGATTGTACGTGAATATTGTGGTCACGGTATTGGAAAAACCTACCATGAGCAACCGAATGTATTGCATTACGGACAGCCTGGTCAGGGATTAGTATTAAGAAAAGGAATGGTGTTTACCATTGAGCCTATGGTGAATGCAGGCAAAGCCAAAGTTAAAGAATTAAAAGACGGATGGACAGTAGTTACAGCAGATAAATCTTGGTCTGCACAATGGGAACATATGGTTGCTGTGACTGATGAAGGATATGAATTATTGACACCTTGGCCTGAAGGTACGGGTGAATATCCTGTAATTTAATTCCCAAAAGCCTATTTTTTAAATAGGCTTTTTAATTTGTATGCGCATCAAATGATAAATAATAAATCCAATAACCAATCCCCAAAAAGCAGATCCAATGCCCAAAAACTGAACTCCAGATGCAGACATTAAAAAAGTGATTAAAGCAGCATCACGATCTAAATCTTCTTTAAATGCGATACTGATGTTATGTCCAATCGTTGCAAAAAGTGCGATCGCCGCCAAAGTGGTGATCATTTCTCTAGGGAATGACAGTAATAATCCCGTTAGTGTCGCTGCAAAAATGCCCATAAAAATATAGAACACTCCACAAGCCATACCTGCAATATAGCGTTTAGCAGGGTCTTGATGAACTTGTTCATCAAGGCTCACAGCTGCACTAATTGCTGCGATATTGGTTGAAAATGCCCCGAACGGAGCGAATATTGCTTGAGCAATTCCTGTCCAACTTACTAATTGGTTGACATGAGGTTTGTAACCATAGGATCTGATCATTGCTAAACCAGGTAAATATTGTGAAGCCATATTGATGATCAAGAGGGGAATAGCTAAACCCAGAATACTTGACCAGTGAAATTCAGGCTGAATCCATACTGGATACGTCATTCCGTAGTGAATTTTGGTTGCTGTATATTCAAAGAAAAAAGGTGTGGCGATAATGCAAGCTAACAATGTAATGACAATGGAGTGACGGGGTAATGCTTTTTTACTTATAAAATATGTACTGATCAAGATTAAAACATAGATCAATTGGTCTTGCATGACCGTAAATAATGAAATGCCAAATTTTAATAACACTCCAGCTAACATGGCGCTTGTAAGAGATTGCGGTAAAAATTCAAGAATTCTTTGAAATATTCCAAAAAAGCCCAATACAGCAGTCATAATTCCGCATATTAAAAATGCCCCTATCGCCTCATTCAAATTGTATCCTGAGCCTGTAGCGATAATCAGTGCTAGTCCTGCTGTTGACCATGATGTTGCAACTGGATATTTAAACTTCCAGCTTAAGATCAGTCCTGATAATCCTATACTCAAACCCAGTGCCCAAAACCATGAGCTAATCTGTGCTTGATTTGCACCTAATACTTGTCCAGCTTGAATAACCAGTACAGATGAAACGCTAATGCCAATTAAAAATGTAATAAAGCCAGCGAAAACAGCAGGTAGACTTAAATCTTTTTTTATTCTTGTTATCACGTCTATGAGCATTTTTATATTATTTCCCTAATGATTCTGTGAAGTTAAGATTACATTGTTGATGTCGCAAGTTTGATCCCAAACAATCCAAATAAAATACCAATAGCGGCAACAGAAGCAGCTGCTAATTTATAATGCGTGTTGAAGTAATTTGAAATTTTGATACCTGTAAAGATCAACATACTTAAGTAGGCTATACTCATTAATTGTAAAATTACAGCAAGCATTAAAAAGCTTTGGGCTGGATAAGGATAAGCTGGATCTACAAATTGAACAAAAAACGATAAAAAGAACAGTATTGCCTTTGGGTTAATCAGACTGATGAGTAATGCGGTACGAAAAGGATGAAATTTTTCTTGTTTTTGTTCAATAGAAACATTTACTTGATTTTTACTTGGGCGTTTCCAAGTTAAATAGGCTGCATATATTAATCGTATACCTAAATAACTGAGATATAAAGCACCAATAATTTTCAGGGCGAAAAAAATCCAGGGAAATTGATGCAATAACGTTGCGGCGCCTAAGACTGTTAGTAAAATAAGGATGCTATCTCCACACAAAATACCGAATGCACCTTGATAGCCCACTTTTATGCCAAAGCGAGTCGCAATAGACATGACATAGAGTGAGTTAGGTCCAGGTAATAAAATAATAAGTAATGTACCAATTAAATAGGTTGGAAGATCAGTAATACCAAACACTCATTTATCTCTTAAAAAAATAATCGAGCCCCTAAGAGCTCGATTGAAAGAATGATGGGTAGTGCAATTAAACTTTAATATCTGCATCTATGCCAAATGATTGTTTTAACAGAGAGCTGAGTTGATCTCTTGCCTTAATGAAGCCATCAATACCGCCTTGCAATAATTGCGATGCCATAAGATCTTTCTGAATTTGCGCTTTAAAATCTATTTCAGTGATTGGACTAAGCGATTCGATATTTGAGCTGTGTGCATTTGCATTTAACTGAATTTCAACTTGGCGATGATCTTGAGCCAATTCGTCAAGTAAATTCGGTGATACAGTTAAGAGGTCACATCCAGCAAGTCCGAGAACCTGTTCTACGCTACGAAAGCTTGCACCCATAACTTCAGTTTTAACCTGATTTTGTTTGTAGAACTGGTAAATATGTTTAACGGATTGCACACCAGGATCTTGTTCAATTGGATAGTGATCCACATTTTCAGCTTTTTTATACCAATCGAGAATACGACCTACAAATGGTGAAATTAACGTGACCTGAGCATCCGCACATGCTTTTGCTTGATGTAAGCCAAACAACAAAGTTAAGTTGCAATGAATGCCTTCTGCTTCAAGAACCTTAGCAGCTTGAATACCTTCCCATGTTGAGGCGATTTTAATTAAAATTCGGTTTTGATCAACACCATACGTCGCATAGAGTGCGAGTAATTCTTTAGCTTTAGCAATTGTCGCGGCTGTATCGTATGAAAGTGCTGCATCAACTTCTGTTGATACTCGACCTTCAACTACTTTTAGAATTTCCACACCTAATTTGACAGTCAGGATATCAATTGTTCTATCGATTAACTCATCTGACTGATAACCCTCTGACTTTGCTTGATCAAATGCAGCTTCAATCAGTTCTTTGTTTTCAGGGAATGAAGCTGCTGCCGTGATGAGTGAAGGGTTAGTGGTAGCATCCAATGGCTTAAATTTTTTTATAGCGTTTAAGTCACCTGTGTCTGCAACAATTGTAGTGAAGTTTTTTAATTGAGATAAAGCTGTTTCAGTCATTGCGATCTAATTCTTTGTTTCATTACTTATATCATCTTTATAACACATGATTATTTTGAAACATGCTACAAAAGTTTTAAATCAAGTTATTTTCCTACATTTTTCTTTTATTTCTGATGTGATGAATTAAAAATTGAGCAGCTTTGCCCAATGGTTGCTCTTTACTCCAAACCAGATCGATAAAATAATCAAATTTTGGGGTGAAATCTGAAAATCGTAGAACTTTAAGTTTTTTCTTTAATGTTGGTTGTTCGATAAGCATTTCAGTGGGTAAAACTCCCCATCCAAGTCCTTGTGAAATTAATCTACATGCAGAATGGTGATTGTCTGTACGCCATGCATCTTTGGAGAAAAGTAATTCAGGCTTAATGTTCCGATCGCGACTAGCGACTACAATCTGACGACTTTGAAAAATTTCTTCATAGCTCACTTTTTGATTTTGGCACAGCGGATGATGAACAGATGCAACTGGAATTAAACTTTCTTTCATTAATTCCACAAATTGTTCATTCGCCTCAATATGTTCACGCTCAAACATCAATGCTAAATGTGCTTTACCCGTTAAAATCATTTGTTGAGCATCTTCTTGTGGTGCGCTGAATATATTGATTTGTAGTTGAGGAAATTGTTGTTCTAATAAAACAATATAATCAGTCCATCTACTATGTAGTAACTCTGATACCACCACAATATTTAATTCGGTTTCGATGCCGCTACTCAAACCAAACGCATGTTGTTTCCATTGATTCATTTCAATCAATAAATGATTAGTACGTTCATACAAAACTTTAGCTTGAATCGTTGGTTGTGGTTCACGTCCTATTCTTTCAAACAGATGAAGATTCAGATCAATCTCTAAATTGGAAATCGCCATACTGACAGCAGAGGGGACCTTGCCTAACTGACGTGCGGCTGCGGAAAAAGAACCTGTTTCCATCACCGTTTTAAAAACGACCAATTGTTCTTGATTAATATTCATGTTTATTCTTTCAAAAATTTTGATAGATTCTAACTCGATCATTTAATATTATGAAAATAAAATGCGCTCATGAATAACAATGTTGATGAGTGAACGCATGTTTTTTTCAAAGAGAAGAATTATTCACGCAATAAGCTATGAAATCATTCTATTGGTGATCATCGCAATTTCTTTGAGTTTTATTTTTGAAGTTCCACTGGAAATTGCAGGTTCATTAGGTGTGATTATGGCTGTACTTTCAGTGATCTGGAATATGATTTTCAATCATTATTTCGAAAAAATTGAAGCGCGCAATCAGTGGAAGCGTACTGTAAAAGTTCGTATATTGCATGCGCTAGGATTTGAAGGTGGCTTGATGTTAGTGACCATTCCAATTGTTGCATATATGATGGATATGACGCTCATACAAGCTTTTATCGTCGACTTAGCTTTGACGCTTAGTATTCTGGTGTATACGTTTATATTTCAATGGTTCTATGATGGGATCGAAGCTAAACTGGGTTATGCACCTGAGGCTTTAAATCACTAAAACTCAAAATAAAAAAGCATCTCTATTGAGATGCTTTTTTGTTGTCATAGAAATTATTTTTCAATAATTGCCGTTACACCTTGACCACCTGCAGCACAGATCGACACAAGTACACGACCTGAACCTTTTTCATTTAAAATTTTTGCAGCAGTTGCGATAATACGACCACCCGTTGCGGCAAATGGGTGACCCGCAGCCAACGAAGAGCCTTTAACGTTTAACTTCGCACGATCAATTGAACCTAAAGGCGCATCTAAGCCTAGACGTTCTTTACAGAATTTAGGATCTTCCCAAGCTTTTAATGTAGAAAGAACTTGAGATGCAAATGCTTCATGAATTTCATAGTAGTCAAAATCTTGAAGTTTTAAATTAGCACGCTCGAGCATACGTGGAACTGCGTAAGCAGGAGCCATTAACAAACCTTCTTTTTTACCAATGAAATCTACAGCAGCAGTTTCAGAGAAACTTAAATACGCTAAAATTTCGTGACCATTTGCTTTAGCCCATTCTTCTGATGCTAATAATACACAAGAAGCACCATCGGTAAGTGGAGTAGAGTTACCAGCAGTCATTGTACGAGCATCACCTTTACCAAACGCTGGCTTAAGTTTTGCGAGCTTTTCTACAGTTGAATCAGGACGTAAGTTGTTGTCGCGCTCAAGGCCAAGGAATGGCGTCATTAAATCGTCAAAGAATCCTGCTTCATAAGCTGCAGCCATTTTCTGATGAGACGATGCAGCAAGTTCATCTTGAGCTTCACGAGAAATGCCCCACTCAAGTGTTGTGATCGCTTGGTGATCGCCCATAGATAAGCCAGTACGAGGTTCACCATTTTTAGGAGCATCTAGCAAATCTTTTACGTTAATTTTAGTTAACGCTTTAAGACGATCTTTACCTGTTTTTGCAACGTTGAGTTCTAAGAGGGCTTTACGTAATCCATCACCAAATGCGATAGGAGCATCTGAAGTGGTATCTACACCACCTGCAATACCCACCTCAATTTGACCTAATGCAATTTTATTCGCTACGAGGAAAGCAGCTTGAAGCCCAGTACCACAAGCTTGTTGGATATCGTAAGCTGGAGTCTCAGGTGCAAGCTCTGTGCTTAACACACATTCACGCGTCATATTGAAATCACGGCTGTGTTTTAGTACAGCACCAGCAACGACTTCACCCAGACGTTGACCTTGAAGATTAAAACGCTCAACTAGACCATTCAATGCTGCTGTAAGCATATCCGTATTTGTAGCTGTGAAATAAGCACCATTAGAACGTGCGAAAGGAATACGATTACCACCGATAATTGCAACACGGCGTACAGTATTTTGAGTCATAGTTTTTTCCTGTTCAGCGGAAGATTGAGTCGTAGTTGCTGAAGTTTGATTTTCAGCTTTAGTTTTATTTGTTGCTGCTGTTTTTTTGCGAGTCGTCGACGTACGAGGGCGAGTCGCTTTTGGAGTATTTGCGTTGTTGGCACTGTTTGCATTACCACTGCTCGCATTTGAACGAGCTTTTGATGTATTTGACACAGTCGCTTTCGCAGAATTCTCAGTTGTTGGATTTTCTTGAGTTGTTTTGCTCATAAGGCTTTTCCAAGCATATTTGGGATATTCTTGAGTGCTACATTAGCATAATCGCTAAGAGGTCGTATTGACTAAAATGACATTTAGCAATGCTTTCAGGTCAAGACATACATAGAGTAACTCAAGTATTATTTAACTGAAACGCAGGGATCGATTAATTTACTAAGTATCAGAGTTTGAACTGAACTTCATCTACATCATAGATCCTTCAAAAAATTATTCTATCGAGAGATCATATTCATGACTGACCAATATCAAGCTTTTGCAAAATCTCCAATTGGTAAATTTGTCATCAAAAATTTAGGTTTACCATCTCCAATTCACTTAGATCGCTTTGAATCAGCAACGCCTGTTGTTCAAGGCGCTGTTTTATTCGGTTCTGCGTCTAAAAGTCTTTTTAATGGTGAAATTGCGCAAGTTCTGAGTAATATTCATGCCAACAGCTATGCGGGAAACAATGCTGAGTTACAACAAGCTGCAGCTAAAGTAGGGTTGAACTTAGGTGCGTTTAATGAAGGCGATAAAGAGTCGAAATTCAAAGCAGTTGTGTTTGATGCTTCGGGTATTCAGGACTCTGAACAGTTAATTGAATTGTATAAATTCTTTAATCCAATTGCTCGCCAAATTCAAACTTCAGGTCGTGTAGTTGTCGTTGGCTTGACACCAGAATCAGCACCTACAGTGAAACAAGCGATTGCTCAACGTGCATTAGAAGGTTTCGTGAAATCTGTAGGTAAAGAATTTAAGAAAGGTATTGCTGCACAATTGGTTTATGTAGATCAAGATGCTGCTTTAAATCTTGAATCTACACTTCGTTTTGTACTTTCTCCGCGCTCAGCGTATGTATCAGGTCAAGTCATTCGTGTTTCAAAAGCAAATGTTGTTGATGTTGATTGGACTAAACCACTTGCGGGCAAAACTGCAGTGGTCACAGGTGCAAGTCGTGGTATTGGTGAAGCGATTGCGCATGTTTTGTCGCGTGATGGTGCTCATGTCATTTGCTTAGATGTACCACAACAACAAGCAGATCTTGATCGTGTTGCGAGTGAAATTGGTGGATCGACTTTAGCGATTGATATCACTGCACCAGATGCTGGAGAAAAAATCAAAGCTGCAGCGGCTGCTCAAGGCGGGCTAGATGTGATTGTCCATAATGCCGGTATTACACGTGATAAAACGCTTGCTAATATGAAGCCAGAGCTTTGGGATCTTGTGATTAACATTAACTTATCGGCGATTGAGCGTGTGAATGACTATTTGTTGTCTAATGAAGGCATCAATGAAAATGGTCGCATCGTTTGCGTATCTTCGATTTCAGGTATTGCGGGTAACCTCGGTCAAACGAACTACGCAGCTTCTAAAGCTGGTGTGATTGGTTTAGTGAAATTTACAGCACCAATTTTGAAAAATGGTGTAACGATTAATGCTGTTGCTCCTGGATTTATTGAAACTCAAATGACAGCAGCGATTCCATTCGCAATTCGTGAAGCGGGTCGCCGTATGAATTCGATGAGTCAAGGTGGTCAACCAGTTGATGTGGCTGAAACAATCGCATTATTTGCTTCATCTGCTTCAACGGGGCTGAATGGAAACATTGTACGTGTGTGCGGTCAAAGTTTATTAGGTGCTTAAGCTTTAGTGGTCATAGATTGTTAAATGAAAGAGAGTAATGTTCAGGCATTGCTCTCTTTATTGCTCGTATGATTTGTTATGATCGTTTTGTTGAGCTGCAAACTGTAAATTTTTTATAAAGATAAATGGGAATTTTTAACATGAAAACACGTCACTTTAGTCAATTGCCAAAAGCTTATCTAGCTTATCCTAAAGTCATTAAAGGTTTAATTTTTAAAAAACCGAAAGGCGAGAAGGCACTTCCGCAAGTGGATTACATCGTTGATGAATATCGTGTTGATCATGACCATTTAAAATCTTATAACGAAATTTGTGGTTATAAGAATAATGGATATGTACCATCGACTTACTTGGCAGTCATTTCTCAAAGTTTGCAGATGCAAATGATGACACAAGAACCTTTCCCATTCGCATTGTTGGGTTTGGTTCATATTCGTAATCAAGTTAAGCAGTACCGTAAAATTGGAGTGAATGAAACCATCACGCTATCATGTAAATTTGGCGAGTTAAAACCCCATGATAAAGGTTTGCAATTTGATTTTATTACGACTGCAAAAGTAGGTAATGATGTAGTGATGGAAGGTTTAACGACCTATCTTTCTCGTCAAAAAACAAATATTTCATCCGCTTCAAAGGCTAAAGAAGATCAGTTGCCTGAATTTAAATCACAGGGAAATTGGAAAGTCGCCGAAAATACGGGTCGTCGCTATGCGCTTGTTTCAGGTGATTTTAACCTCATTCATATTCATGCAGTTACAGCGAAAGCATTTGGTTTTAAACAAGCGATTGCTCATGGAATGTGGAGTAAGGCTAAAGCATTAGCAAGTATTAGTTTACCGGATGCTTATGATGCTGATGTTTATTTTAAGTTGCCTATGTTTTTACCATCTGAGGTTGAATTTTTAATGGGTGAGCGCGATCAAGCGACACATTTATTAGTTCGTAATGCAAAATCGCAAAAACCTCATGTTTCTGGTGTTGTGAAACCACTTTAATAAATGCTCAAGGCCTAACATATTCGTTAGGCTTTTTTATAACTATAAATCAAGGATAGAAGATGAAAATTCTAAAAGATTTAATTTACGCTGACACATATAATTATAAGGGTACGGTTCACCATCAGTTTGCAGATTTGGCACATTTGTTTAGTCGTTTACAAGACTCTCGTGCGGAACAAGGTGGTGCATCATTGGCTGTATATTATGGTCAAGAAAAAGTGGTTGATATTTATGTTGGAAAAAAGTCTGCGAGTGAAGAGTGGTCAGAAGACACGATGGCGATGTGCTATTCCACCGGAAAGGGGATCTTAGCGACTTTGGCGCATATTCTAGTGAGTGAAGGGAGATTAGACTATCGTCAACCCATAGCTGATTATTGGCCAGAATTTGCTGAACATGGAAAATCTAAGATTACTTTGGCTGACGTATTGAGTCATCGTAGTGGTTTATATGATGTTAGAAATGTCATTGCTCAAGCATCTGAAATGGCAGACTGGGATCATATGCTCAATGTGATGGCTAGCGCGACACCACGTTTTAAACCCAATTCAAATTATGCATATCAAGCACTTACCTATGGCTGGTTATTAGGAGGGCTGATTGAAAAAGCGACTCAGCAAAATCTTTCTGAGCTGATGAATCAATATTTAGTAGAACCACTTCAATTAGATGGTGCCTATTTTGGTGTCCCTCAGGATCAACTTTCAAGAATAGCCAAACCTCTAGAAAAAACAAATATTGAAAGAAAGTCATCAACTACTCAAGTTGCACAACAAAAGAAGAAAAAACAGAAAGTTTCATTTTCGGATCGTATCATTCAATATTCTGGTCAAAATCCTGATGATTTTATAGATGCAATGATTCCAAAGGGAATGAAGGGTTTTAGCTTTTTTGATGATCGTGTTCTGACTCAACCCATTCCTGCTGCTAATGGTGTATTTACAGCCAGAAGTTTAGCGAAAATCTATGCCATGATGGCGCACTATGGTCAGTTCGAATCAAAACAATTTATCAAGCCACTTGTATTCAAACAACTTTCGCAAATTCAAAGTTATGATCGAGACAAGGTGATGCCAATACCTATGCATTGGCGTTTGGGTTATCACAGAGTTATCACGCTCGGTAAAAGTGCAAAAAATGGTTTTGGTCATATGGGCTACAACGGATCAGGAGCTTGGTGTGATCCTGAAAGAAAATTAAGTTTTGCCTATACCCATAATTATCCTGTTGGGTCAATTACAGGGGATTATCGTTTGTGGAGTTTATCGCAAGAGGCATTGAGATGTGTGGATCACATTAATAATGGTAAAAAGGGATGGTTTTAACATTTAAAAAGGGGAATTTGTATTTATAATGTACACTAACTTTAACTAAAATAAACAAATAGTGACATGATGAATAAAAAAATTACCATTTTTACTAATGGGTTGTTTGATGAGTGGTGTTGTGGCAAGTACAGTACTTACACCAAATCAAAATCAGCAAAGCGGTCAGA
Organism: Acinetobacter sp. ANC_7553; assembly: GCF_056779895.1. Taxonomy (NCBI): domain Bacteria; kingdom Pseudomonadati; phylum Pseudomonadota; class Gammaproteobacteria; order Moraxellales; family Moraxellaceae; genus Acinetobacter; species Acinetobacter sp. ANC_7553. The sequence goes on from NZ_JBWYIV010000011.1 coordinate 98,946, forward strand.
TTCCGAGCGGTTATGCTGAATTAGAATTTAAATTAGGTGATGGAAATTGGACGAAGCAAATCTATCTGCCAAACAATCCAAAAAATAATGACAAGATTAGAATTTCTTCATCGGCGGGATATACGGCATATCTAGATACTTCCAATATAGATATTCCACTTGAATCAATTCAAATCAATAGAGGAAACACATTCGACTTTATTTATAGTGAATCTTTAAAAAAATGGCGAATCAACAGTACACCAAGTGCCATTGTCGATAATTCAAGTGTACAAAATATTATATCTAATCAACAAATCATACAGCGAGTTCATCTAAAAGATGGCGCTTGGGCAAAGAAAATAGTATTGCCGAGCGATGTAACTAACAATACGGTAATGTTGATTGAATCTGATGCAGGCTGGGATTCATCAATTGATACAACAAATCTTCTTTTTTCGAGTAATTTTAATTTAAAAAAAGGAGATCGCTATTGGTTTGTATTTAATCAAAAACTAAAAAAATGGGTTCCTGAATATATCAAGCCGAGGCAAATAAATGTTAGTTCAGTGGGTACTCAGTTAAATAAAACCGATAGCCCTTTAACTGAAATTATTTTTGGTGATGGAAACTGGGTGTCACAATTCACGTTACCAAGTTCAGCATATGACCGTGATCGTGTGATCGTGAAGTCGACTGCAACATGGGAAGCTACTATTTCAAATCAGAATATCAATACCTCAGCAACTTTAAAAATAAATAGAGGTGATCGATATGAATTTATGTTTGTAAAAGAATTAGCGAAGTGGATTTTAGTTTCTGCACCAGAACGTGTGATACAAGCGAAAGATTTAAATAATCAAAAAGTTCCTGATCCTAAACAACCAGTGACACGTGTTAAGTTGGCAAATGGAAATTGGCAATCAGTAATTAATTTACCTGATCGTGCTCAAATCAATGACAAGATAATCATAAGTTCTGGAGCGGCGTGGAGCAGCACAATTCAGGCATCCAATAATTCACGACAAACGATTCAAACTGGTGAAACACTACGTTTTGTCTATACATCTCAAGGATGGCAAGCTGATAGTTCAACGATTGATATGCTTTTGGTGAGTAGTCCTGCTGTTGCAGAGAAATTAGGTGCAAATGCAGCGAAAATTAGATTGATTGAAGGCTTTGACCTAACCAATGTGTCTGCAGAGAATTCAAATGCCAAGTTTTATCTACGCAACGTTGGTTATCTGCAATATAAAACACCAGGTTCTAAAACATTAAACAATGTCCTTGATATTGGTCGTGTGGACAAAGTTATTCAGAATGAGCGTAATCGCTTAAAAGCTGATGCTATATATTATGAAGGTGATGAAGAGGGCTGTGGTTTAGCGTACTTACTTGTAAACCCTAACTCCAATTATATGATCGGTAGTGGAAGTATTAACTGTGGAATCACGGTTTTACGACATGAATTCGGTCATAATATGGGGGTGGATCATCATGATACCGCTGGACCAGCACGTGGTTTGGAGCATCCTTTGGGTAGTACGATTATGGGAGGTAATAGTATCTCTTATTTCTCAAGCCCAGATTTATTCCATCCAAAGTATGGATACCAATTAGGGGGTACGAATGATCGTGATGCTGTCACTATGATTAATAAAAATGCTAAAGCAGTGTCGCTATTCAAATAATTTATGAAAGTAATTTATATTTTATTGGGTGTAGCAGTTTTTGTGACTGCTACATTTACGTTATATCTAAAACCCGAAAAAGACAAACCATCTGCAAGCTTACAGCAGCATCAAGTTGAAAATGAACTGGGTCAAAATGTTTATGCTCATGACGAACGCCTTAAAAATAAGAATGAGTCATCGAGTTCTCATCTGATGCCTGAGCTTATGCCTGTACTAGAACAAAATGTTGAACGGCATATGTTTCTTCCAGAAAGTTTTCAGCATCGGGCTGACACGGGTTATTTATTTAAGTTTAGCCCTGATCAAGTGGCGAGCATGAAAGAGGGCAGTAAATTTCCCTTGAAACTTTTGCAATTTGGTATCAATCGTGTGGCCGAAATTACTGAGATTGAACAAGTTGAGGATGGAATTGTGAGATATAAGGGGCAATTTGAGGATTATCCTGCTGATCTAAACTATTTTACGATTACTCAAAGTATTGAAGATCAATATGCAATTATTAAAGTTTATACAGATAAAGGGTCATATTTTGCTGAAGTAATTAAAGGGATTGGACTCGCTTACCCTGATCAAGTTTTACATGATGATGGGGTTCACGTGCACCAACATACGCATTGATTCATATGCAGACTTGAGATATGGTAATTTTCACAAAATTGTTAAAATTGATTTGTGATTATGCGCCGTAGTACTGTCATCCCATTCGTTTTGATATCGTCGATTCATATGGCTTCTTGCGATCAGTCCACGCAATCAAATCAACTCTTGAAACAGAATGATTCAATAAAAAATCAAGTAACACCTCAATATATTGGTTTATATCAAGGTACTACGCCATGTATGGGGTGTTTTTCGCGTTGTGATGATTGTCCTGGTATGGCTGTTGATTTACAACTTAACGCAGACCAAACGTATGTGTTGTCACGATTAAGTCTAAGCGGTCATAACCAAGCAGAAGAAATCAAAGGTCAGTTCAAATTCATTAATACTGAGAAGTCTTTGATTCAATTAAACGGTGTTCCAACCAGAAATATCATTCTTGTCGATTTGGTCAACAAAATGCTAGAAATTCGTATCGATGGGACTGGTGAGGAATACGAAAATTTTGATGATTTTAGTTTGAATTTAACAGGTTAAATTTTCCCAAGAAAAAAGAGTTGGGTTTAAATTGTTTTTTGAATGTATGAATGATCTGTAACGCATTCACTCTTGCCAAAAAAAACAGTATGCTTAGTCCTGTAATTAGGGAGCATTCATGTATCAGGTTCTTGCGCGTAAATATCGTCCACGTAATTTTTTAGAATTGGTTGGTCAAAACCATGTGTCGCGTGCATTAACCAGTGCTTTAGAGCGTGGTCGACTGCATCATGCTTATCTTTTTACGGGGACGCGTGGCGTTGGTAAAACAACGATTGCAAGGATTCTTGCTAAATGTCTGAACTGTGAAACAGGTGTAACATCTACACCGTGTGAAGTATGCCCAACGTGTACCGCAGTCAATGAAGGTCGATTTATAGACTTAATTGAAATTGACGCAGCATCCCGAACCAAAGTTGAGGATACACGAGAATTATTGGATAACGTACCTTATGCACCAACGCAAGGTCGTTTTAAAGTGTATCTCATTGATGAAGTACACATGCTGTCCACACATTCTTTCAATGCTTTACTCAAGACACTTGAAGAACCGCCTGAACATGTCAAATTTTTATTTGCGACGACAGATCCTCAAAAACTTCCAATTACGGTTATTTCACGTTGTTTGCAATTTACTTTACGCCCATTGGCGGTTGATGAAATCACTTCACATCTCACACAAATTTTAACTAAAGAATCAATTAATGCGGAAACTGATGCGATTTGGCAGATCGCTGAGTCAGCACAAGGTTCTTTACGTGATGCACTGTCGCTAACAGATCAAGCAATTGCATATGGGCAAGGTGCGATTCACCACCAAGATGTGAAAGAAATGCTGGGTTTGATTGATCGCACGATTATTTTCGACCTTATTTTGGCGATACATCAAAATCAACGTGCTAAAGTCAGTGCTTTATTACTCCAATTCCGTCAACAAGCACTTGATGTTTCTTTGGTGTTGGATCAACTCATTTCAACTTTACATGAGTTGGCTATACTCCAATACTTACCAGACTTGAGTTTAAAATATAGTGCTGAGATTAATCAGAAAATTATGCAGCTTTCGAGCATGATTTCTGCTCAAGATCTACAATTGTATTATCAAATTGCATGTAAAGGTCGTGCTGAATTACAAATTGCAGTGACTCAAGAGCAAGGCTTTGAAATGTGTGTGCTCAGGTTGTTGGCATTCCGCCCGATGGCGAATAATGAGCAGCTGACCACTCAAGCACCTCCAGAACAATCAAATGTCTTAAAAGAAGCTGAAAATTTCAATCAGATTTCGACAGAGAATTCAGAATCTATACCGGCTGATCATCAAGAAGCAGGATCGAAAATTAGTTCACCTGAGAATAATACGAGTTTGATTCAGCCTAGTCGTGATGTAAATGATGAGGAAAATACGGATTTAATCTTATTTCAGCAGATGATGGCATCTGATGATGAGGTTATTCCAGCTGAGTCAATTCAGCCTGAAAAAACTGAATCTGAAAGCTTACATTCAACAGAATTAAATCATGCGGATGATGTCGGTCAGTCTGTATCTGTTGAGGTGAAACAAGAGAATTTAACCAACTCTGTGGTAGGCAGTGGGGAGATTGAGCTGACTTCATTTGGAGCAAGCTTTAATTCAGAGCCTGTTGAATCTTCTATTGTTGATCAAGACAATATTTTCTTTTTAGAGCCTAAGCCAAGTGAACATTCTGCTGAAAGCGCTGAATTGTCAGTTCAAGAAGAAGGATCATCGAATGGCACTCATTGCCCAAGTCTAGATCTACTTGATGAGAATAAAAATGTTGTCGCAGATGCTGGCTTAAAAGGTTTAATGCCTCAAGATATTTTAAGGCTTGAGCCTGTCGAATTGGTAGGTGAATGGGATACTCAAAAGTGGGAATATTGGTTCAGAAATAGTCCATTAACACCTGCGGTACAAGAATTAGCACAACAAGGTCTTATGCAAGGTCAAATTGATGGAACATGTGAATTCTATATCCCTGCAAAATACGAAGCTTTATTGCACTCACTCATTCCGAGTTTAGAAGCAGCACTCAAGCAATCATTTTCAAAATCTCAATTAATCGTAAAATACAACGAACCAAACGGTGAGACGCCTTTCGATCTGCAGGAAAAGCGTAAGCAAAAGGCATATCGACGTGCTGAAGAATTGATTCATCAAGAACCCGTCGTGGAAGACTTGTTAAAAACTTTCGGCGGTGAGCTACATAATATTCAGCTTAAGTCTTAAGTTGATTTCGTCATAAACGTAGTTAAGGCTTCGCGTATTGAGTTTGGTAATTCAATACTTTTACGAGAGTGACGATCGACAAATACATGCACAAAATAACCTTGAGCAGCAGGTTCTGATTGATTTTGCTTAAATATTGAAATGCTATACGTCACTGAAGATCGTCCAATCTTCTCGATAGCGACAGCAATATCAATCACTTCGGGGTAGGATAGTTCAGAAAAATATGTACATTTTGATTCAACGACGAGTCCAATGATAGGCGAAGTTTTAAAGTCAAATTGTGCGTGTTGAATAAGTAGTGCATTCGCGGCGGTGTCAAAGTAGCTGTAATAAGTGACGTTATTGACATGCCCATACACGTCATTATCAGCCCAACGGGTTTGGATTGGAAAAAAGAATTGATAGTCAGCTCTGGTTTTTTTTGAAATAGTTGTCATATTTTATTCAGAAAGTTGATTAAAGATTTCGAGTCATTTAATGATAAATTGCTTGGTAGATGCTTAAAGCATCAGCATAGCTTAGAGCTCTAGGATTGTTTTGTAAGAGGCGCGTTTGTTGCATTGCATCATTAGCTAACATCTCTAAATCTGATTCTTGTACACCTAGCTCATTGAGTTTTAAGCTCAACCCACTCTGGCTAACATGCCTTTCCATATGATCGATAAATAAATCACATAAGCCATCAGTATTGCCTTTGCTATATGGGTCAATCCATTGCATCAGTTCAGCATAGTATTTCTTCGCTTGAGGTGCATTGAATTTCAGTGTTTCAACAAGCACGATTGCATTGGTATGACCATGCGATAAGTGATAATGCCCGCCCAAAGGATAGGCAAGCGCATGAACCGCTCCAACAGGTGCATTTGCAAATGCCTGTCCAGCCAACATAGAACCTAAGAGCATTTTTTGACGCGCTTCTAGGTTTTGGGGTTGCTCTAGAACAAGTTTTAAATTTTGATTCAATAAATCCAATGCTTGTTTAGCGAGCAAATCAGAATAGAAATTTTTCTTTAGTTTTGAGGTGTAGGCTTCAATTGCATGCACCATTGCATCAATTCCTGTTGCTGCAGTGATGTGAGCCGGAAGACCTTGAGTAAAAGTGGCATCTAAAATGGCAGTATCCGCATACAGAACGGGTGAAACAATTCCTGTTTTTGTTGTTTTGCCTGTAGTGACAATAGAGATTGGTGTAACTTCAGAACCCGTACCTGCAGTTGTAGGCACTAAGATGAGTGGTAATCGTGGCGATTGAGCTTGATTGACGCCATATAACTCAGAAATCGTTTGGGTTTGATTGGGGTGTGAAAGTACGGCAATAATTTTTGCCACGTCTAAAGAGCTACCACCGCCAAAACCAATGACTGCATCAATGTGTAAACGTATTGCTTCATCTACTGCATTTAAGATGACTTCCTCAGGAGGGTCTGCAACGACATCGGAAAAAATACTGAACTCAGTCCCAGTAGCGTTGAAAATGTGAAGAATAGGTTGGTGGAGGTGATGATCAATCATTCCTTGATCTGTGACGAGAAGAACTTTATTAAATCGATGTTGTTTTAAAATTGAGCCAAGCTGTTGAATACTCCCTAAACCAGAAATAATATTCCCGACAGTTTGAAATTGAAATTGGCTCATCACACATCCTTTTTGCGCTTTAAATAAGATTATTGTTTTACAGTTCTATAGGATTCACTCCTTAAATAACTTAACATATGCACTGCGAAAGTATATGTATTTTTGAGGCGAAGATGACGACGAAAATGCCATACAAAATTTTATGTGTATGTTTAGGAAATATTTGTCGTTCCCCAACAGCAGAAGTGGTAATGAAACACTTTGCTGATTTAGAAAAATTAAATATTGAAGTTGATTCAGCTGGAACCAGTAACTACCACCCAAACAAAGCGCCTGATCATCGAAGTCAAAAGCACGCATTGAAACGAGGGTATGATTTATCTTCATTACGTGCGAGACAGATTCGTATTGAAGACTTTAAGGAATTCGATTTAATCTTGGCGATGGATCATGAAAATCTAGTCAATATTCAGAAACTTCAAGTTGAAGCAGCGCAGATATTTCAAAACCATGAATTGCGAGCAAAAATAGAGCTCATGAGTGCCAAGGATCATTCATATTTAAATCAACCCGTACCAGATCCTTACTATGGTGGAGATGATGGCTTTGAGTTGGTCTTAGATCAATGTGAGTCGAACAGTAAAGCATGGATTAGTTACTTAAAACCAATGTTGCAGCAGTCAAACGTTGAGTAAGATAAAAATATGATTGATATTCAAACTAATATACAACTCCAGTCTTTCAATACGTTGAATTTAAATGCTGTTGCATCTCATTATTGTATTGTTCGATCTCTTCAAGATTTGCGAGAAGCAATTCAATTTGCTGAGCAAGCTCAATTAAACATGATGATACTTTCTGGGGGGAGTAATATGCTGCTTCCCGAGTATCTAGATGCTTTAGTTGTTCAATTACATTTAGATGATCTTGTCCTGCTTGCTGAAGATGATACCAATGTAACAATTCGAGTAGGTGCTGGACGTCACTGGCATGAGTTCGTGCTATGGACAACAGAGCAAGGTTTTTATGGATTGCAAAATCTCGCATTGATTCCAGGGTGGGTGGGTGCTGCACCTGTTCAGAACATCGGTGCCTATGGCGTTGAAGTCGGTGAATTTATTGAATTTGTAGAGGCTTTTGATCGTACTAAAAATGAAAACGTACAAATCCAAGCGAGTGATTGTCATTTTTCATATCGACACAGTATTTTTAAAGATCACCCTGAGCGGTTTGTTATTACTGCGGTCATCTTTAAATTACTTAAACACCCACAACTCAAAATGCATTATGGAGATTTAAAAGCTGCGATGGGCGATGACATTACGCCATATAATTTACAGCAACAAGTGATCAAAATTCGTCAAACTAAACTCCCAGATCCTGCAGAATATCCAAATGCAGGGAGCTTTTTTAAAAATCCGATTTTAATTAAAACGAAATTTGAGGAAGTTTTACAGCTTCATCCCACGATTCCACACTATCCTCAAGCGGATGGTTCCGTAAAAGTTGCAGCTGGTTGGTTGATTGACCAATCAGGCTGGAAAGGAAAAAAATTAGGAAAAGTGGGAATGTTTGATCGACAGGCTTTAGTTTTAGTCAATTACGCTGATGCATCTCTTACAGATGTGCAAGCAACCTATCGCTCTGTGCAGCAAGATGTGTTAAATAAGTTTGGTATTTTATTAGAACCTGAGCCTGTTTTGTTCGATCAAAAAGGTTCTATTCAATCTCATTTGGTTTAAAAAGGACAGTATGTCTAGAAAACATTGGATGGTGACAACGGTGCGTATGATGGCGATCATATTCGCACTTTTGAGCTGTCTCATGGTTTTCTGGTATACACCATTTTATTCAGCACTTGTTGTGAAATCACTTCACGCATTTGTCCCTATCAAAGTTGACGAAATTGCGGCCAAGAGCCAGCAAATGGCAGCGTTAACTGATAAGGAGGATTTGGAGCCTGGTTCAAGGTTGTGGATTGCAAGACAAGCTTATCTCAAACTTATTGAAGAACAATTGAATGATCAAGGGGCTGAACAGCTTGCTGAAATTCAAACTCGCTATGTGTTATTAAAACAAAAAATTAAAGATGAATTGCTTACAGATATAAATACAAAGAATGAAACTAAAGAGGATGTTGTCTTCTCAATTGATCAGCCTGATTTAGCCAGTGATGTTGCCATAAGCCAAACTGATTCAACAAATTCATCCATCAATGAAGAAAAAAATCAGCGCTTGGCTTTAATGGAAAAATATGAATTTTTCCTTAGAAATCATCCCTTAGAAGATGATGAGGTTCAAAAATTAGATCCGCAAATCTATAAAGATATCGCGTTGATTCAAAATGAAAATAAAACTTTATCAAATCAACAAGATAAACCTTATGCGATAGTAGTGTTGGGTGGTGGGTTGACGCTAGGGGATAATAAAATTGATATCGTAGTTAATGATTACACACGCTCTAGACTAGAAAAAACACTTGAGATTGAGAAGCAAACGGATTTACCTATTGTGTTGAGTGGTGTTGAAGCACCGTACATGCAATCTTGGCTAGCATCGCGTGGCGTAGAAGCGAATCTATTAGAGCAACGCAGCATGAATACCTGTGAGAATACACGCTTTAGTTCATTACTATTACAAAAAAAAGGAGGAGCGCCGACAGTGATTCTGATTACCGATCGTTATCATATGACACGTACACGACGTCTTTTTGCTTTGAACGGTATCAAGACAATTCCTGTTGAAGCGCCTATGCCTACAATGCTGACAACATGGCGTCCTAGCCAATTAAATTACGATCACAGTCGTCGTGCAAATTATGAATTACTTGCCACGATCAGAGATGTAATGTTTGGCTCTAGCGGTTGTCGGGAGGTGCCATAATGTCTGATATTCCATTTCTGAATCCAAATGTGTTGAAACAACTCGATTTACCCATTCCGAATCGAGAACAAACACCACTAAGGTTGGAACCTTTAAACTTAAATCGACCTTATTCTCCTTCGAAAGAGATTCAAGCTTATCGTCATCTTTACGCACTTGATCGTCTTGAAGCGAATTATTGGCAGGGTTATATCAAAATGCCTTTGTTCAAACTTCATGTGCAGGTGTATCAACCTCGCATAGAGCAGGTGAAAGGTACTGTATTATTATTGCATGGCTATTTGGAACACAGTGGGATTTACCAACCAATTATTGGTGAATTGCTGGATCAAGGGTTTAGTGTTTTAACTTATGACTTGCCTGGACATGGGTTAAGTGATGGCAATGCTGCCAGCATTCAGAACTTTGATCATTATCAGCAAGTACTCCATGCGGTTCACCAATATGTAAAACAAGCTGATCAATTGCCTAAACCATGGCTAGGTATCGGACAGAGTACTGGTGGTGCAATTTGGATGCATCATTTGTTGGAGTTTGCTGAACAACGTAAAAATCCAATTGTAGAACGCGTATTGCTCTTGTCGCCGTTAGTCAGACCTGCAAAAACAGCATGGTGGCATAATCCAGTAGGCTTGGGCATCATTCGCCGTATCAAACGTGAAGTTCCAAGACATTTTAAGCGCAATAATCACAACCCTGAATTTTTAAGATTTGTACGTCTAAAAGATCCACTACAACCGCGTATGATGGGGATGGATTGGATATTAGCAATGTCAAAGTGGATGTTGGAAATGGAAAATCGACCTGCATGCCGAATTCCAGTTTGGCTCGCTCAAGGTGCCCAAGATCAAACCGTAGACTGGCGTTATAATATCGAATTTATTCGCAGAAAGTTTCGCCTTCAGACCTTGCTCATGTTAGAGGAGGGATCTCATCAGTTGATCAATGAGCGTGCGGATATACGGGCAGCATTAACGGGTTTAATCCCAGCATTCTTACATGCGCAAAGTCATAAAGGATACTTTTAAAATAAAGGTGCTGATTTCAGCACCTTTTTGATGAAACTAGAATTTGCTGGCATCTGCCAAATTCCACATTCTGAAATAGAAATTTTCTTCGTCTTTATCTTTACAGTTCAATAGTTGACCCGATTCTAACCAAAAATGTAATTGAGCATAATTTTTGATTTCACGATCATTTATACGTTGCGCGAGATGATGAGCTTTAATTTCACTCGGATGATTTAAACCTGCAGCTGCTATCATTTCCGACAGTGCATGCAATGTATTTTTGTGGAAATTATAAACACGTTCTGCTTTCGTTGGTACATGTACTGCTTTTTGGCGCTCAGCATCTTGTGTTGCTACCCCAACAGGACACTGATTGGTATGGCAACTTTGAGCTTGGATACAACCGACAGCAAACATAAATCCACGAGCTGAATTCACCCAATCTGCACCTAAGGCAAAGGTACTTGCAATATCAAAAGCACTGATGATTTTACCACTTGCACCAATTTTTACTTTATCTCTTAATCCAGCACCTACTAAGGTATTGTGTGCAAACAAGAGCGCTTCACGCAGTGGTGTTCCGATATTATCGCTAAATTCAATCGGTGCAGCACCGGTTCCACCTTCTGATCCATCTACGACGATAAAATCAGGAACAATATTGGTTTCAAGCATCGCTTTGACAATACTCATAAATTGCCAAGGCTGTCCGATACATAATTTGAATCCAACAGGTTTACCACCTGATAGTTCACGTAACTTTTGAATAAAATGCATCATTTCAATCGGTGTATTAAAGCTAGGGTGGCTTGGCGGGGAAATACAATCGCGATCACGAGGAACACCACGAATTTTCGAAATTTCTTCTGTAATCTTATGTTTGGGTAAAATACCGCCGTGACCTGGTTTTGCTCCTTGAGACAGTTTTAGCTCAATCATTTTGATATTGGGATGTTTTGCTTGAGCTTTAAATTTTTCAGGATCAAATAGACCGTCTTCAGTTCGACAACCAAAATATCCACTGGCGATTTGCCAAACAATATCTCCATTATTTTCAAGATGGTAGGGGCTTAGGCTTCCTTCGCCAGTATCATGATAGAACTGACCCATGTGGGCACCGAGATTAAGTGCGCGTATTGCATTAGCACTTAGACTTCCAAAACTCATGGCTGAGATATTCATGATTGATGCGATATAAGGTTGAGCGCATTGATCATTACCCACTTTAATACGGAAGGTGCTGGAATCAGCTGGGAGTTTCGGTGCAAGAGAGTGGGTAATGAAACGATAGTCATCTTGATATACATCAATAATTGAACCAAAAGGCTTATCAGCATTTTCATTCTTTGCACGCTGATAGACTAAGCTACGTTGCATTCTTGAAAAGGGTAAAGCGTCTTGGTCTGATTCAATAAAATATTGACGAATTTCGGGTCTGAAATCTTCAAATAAGAAGCGAAAATGCCCCATGATTGGGTAGTTCTTTAAAATTGAATGTTTATTTTGAAGTACATCATATAGGCCTAAGACACTGAGTAAACTGGTCAGTAGCCAAATAATATTAATGACACTGTCGGATAGAAAATAATAAATATAATGGGGGCTGTAAAATAGCCTAAGCCACGTAATACTCAGGGCGATGATAATACAAGCGAACCATACAGAATGTCTTGAAAAAAAAGTGTTCAGTAATTTATGTCTTATTGCTTGAGCAGGACTTGCCATTTTTATTTTCCATCGTTCTTTACTGTAATTACCTTACGAACTTCTATGGAATCAGACAAGTAGTGAATTGTTAGCTTACAGCTGTAAGCTAACAATTTATATTTATAGGTTTAGTTTTCTTCCGAAGGAAGCAACATAATGATCGAACTATTCAAGAGTTCAGCGAGATCTTCAAGAATATGTTGATCATATAAACTTTCATCTAAAGCGATCATTTCACCATCAGCGATACGTTTTAAATGAGGTTTAAATTCTTCGGAGATACATAAGCGCTCTCCATTTGCCCAAAAGTTAAGTTCATCATTGAAGTTGCTATACAGCAAACGTGAAGCAGGTTCGATTTTTAATAAATAACCTTCTTCAAGTGCTTCTTCTAAATCACCTGTTCCAATTTCGTCATTTTCTGGAATATTGTTAGGATAACCAGGTTGCGAAGCGAGACACATGATGGCTTCATTTAGCATCTCAGGATTTTGCAGTTGAGCTAAAAGTTGTTCGCGCAAATAGCTAAGCTCATGATCTGAAATTTCGCCGACAGCAGTGCTGACAGAGCGTGTGATATCTAATAATGGTTTTTTCAGTTGCTCTTGTTCTGAAAAAGAATCACCAAGACTATCCATCATGTCTGAGATATTTGGCATGCGGAAACCGAAAGAATAGGTTAAACACTCATCTTCAGCTACGCCATAATGAGAAAGACCAGGTGGGACATATAGTAAATCTCCTGGCGCCAAAACTTCATCAAAATGAACTTCCATTTCTTGCAAAAGTTTTAAAGGCTGACCTGCAACGAGTGCTGTCTGTTCATCACACATTTGGCCTAATTGCCAACGGCGATGTCCGTAACCTTGAACTAAAAATACATCATAAAAATCGAAGTGTTTACCGACAGAACCACCTTGTGGTGCGTAAGACACCATAATATCTTCACGACGCCATTGAGGAATAAAAGGAAATTTTTTCCATAACTCAGCAAGATCAAACGAATAGTGATCGACCGCTTGAACGAGTAGTGTCCATAATTTTGGCATTTTTTGGAAGTCTGCTTTGAGCAGTGGCGATGACTTCACATTCCATTGATTAGGGTCACGATCTTTTTGTTTGATCAAACGTGCAGTCACGTTTTCATCGAGTGCAAGCTCCATAACATCATTGGGTTCAAGTAAACCCACAATTTCAGGAACTGCATTACGAACGAGGAGCGGTTTTTTTTGCCAATATTCCGTAAGGAATTGCTCAGCGCTAATACCGCCGAGAACGTCTAAAGTTTGGGACATAATAAGGACTACAATTTAGTTTGGCTTATTGTCCCTTGAACGATGCAAGTTCTGCAAGTGACACGGCTTTAAAAGCGCATGTTTTCTTGCTTATGGATGATACAAATGAATATGAAAAAAATGAATATAGCTATTTTAAAGAAATAATTAATTTACACTTTGAGGGGAATTTCATATCGTATAACAGCCATTATGTTAAATGAGGCAGATTTATTGAATCAAATATTAACTAAACTAATCATCATCAAAAGGGCTTTCAGCACCAAAACTATTTATACAAGCTTTGGATGTATATAGAAGCCCACCTCCTGAAGAATGAATGCTGACCAAGAAGTCTTTTGTTTCGAAAATTTCAGGAGGGGGTATAAGGTATATTTTTTCTTGAACTACAAATATGTAGACTAAGTTAAGTAAAAAAAGTGCGCTAGCTGAGTCTAATAGATTTTTTAAGTTCGCGAGATTTCTCTTAATCTCACGATCATGCTTAATTTTATTATGGTGATTCCACCATAAAATTGTTTCATCGCTATCTATCTTATCAAATGGAGTGAATTTTAAAGATGTATATTTAATTTTTACGTCAGACTTTAAGAGAAATAGACTTTGTAGTTGTGTTTCATCTTTATAGTATTCACGAAAATCTCTAAAGTTGAATGAATTACCAATATTAGATGTACAAGCTTTAAAAATAGCTTCAATTTCTGAACAAATTGTAAGATACAAATTCATAATTTCTATAGAAAAAGTTTCATTGTTTCTAATGTCAAAATCTACGTGAGTACTAAATTCTTTTAGTTTTTTTTTCTATATGTAGAAATCTATTCCAGTAGTTATCATGCATATGTATCCCCCTAAAGATATTATCCAAAATTGAAAAAAACTTTAACAATGATAACTTAAACTAAGATAATGGATGTTATACAAAGTTTCTTAACTTGTTCATGTAATTCATATTCTTAACTTGAAATGAACAACCCAAATATGATCATTTGAACTTTTTTACAATTTCTATGTTTTGAGATCGCTTATCGATCAATTTTCCACAGCTTTGTGTAGATAAATTAATTTAGCTCAGTTGTAATTATTTGAGCTAAAAATAGGGTATTTATTTCATTCATCAGTTGCTAGTAACAAATAATTCCAAAAAAACCGAGTTATTAAACTCGGTCTTATTTATTAATATGCAACGTATCAAGGCACTAGAATTTTCAATTCACGTAAAATTTTACACAATTGAATCATCGGCATGCCCATCAACGTGGTTTGGTCTTGCCCAATCATTTCTTCAAATAAGCTGATGCCCAAACTTTCGCATTTGAAACTTCCAGCACACTGTAAAGGTTGTTCAAGTGCGACATAACGCTGAATTTCTTCCAGATTCAAATGCCTAAATTTGACCTTATAATGTTCAACAATGGTTTCTTCAAACCCAGATGAAGCGTGTTGAACACTCAATGCCGAACTGAAATAAACAATTTTTCCTGAATTTGCTTGAAGTTGTTTGATTGCTTTTTCAGGAGATAAAGGTTTTCCAATAAATATGTCAGGTGCGCCTTCACGCCAAGCCACCTGATCAGAACCGATAACGATCGCATCTGGATCTTTCTCAGCAAAATATTTTGCTTTTTCATATGCGAGTCGATAGGCAAGATCATCGGCATGGCTTTCCCCACGCGGAGTCTCATCGATATCGGGTGATATTTGTTCAAAATCGATATGTAATCGATTAAGTAGTTCCTTACGTGTTTGACTGCCAGAAGCTAAAATAATTCTTGCTGACGTTGAAGCAACATGATGATTCATTACACTGAGAATTCCATTAAAATGTCGATCGGGACATAAGCAAGTACTGATTGATGACAAGCCTGAAGTTTTAAATTCGGTGCCATATCATTCTGATAAGCTTCAACCCAGCGCGTCACACAAATACACCAGAAATCACCAGGCTTTAAACCGGGAAAACCAACTTCGGGTAGTGGTGTTGTCAAATCATTCCCAATTCGTTGCGAGAAACTTAAGAATTCAGACGTCATTTCGGCACAGACTGTATGTTGACCTAAATCAGAGGGCGCAGTGTGGCAAAAACCATTTCTGAAATATCCTGTAATAGGATCAAAACAACAACTGGCGAGCGGTTCGCCGAAAACATTTAAACGATTAATACTTGGATCTGGATGGATAGACATAGCAACACTTTGTGGTTCGACTCCATCTATCATAATCAAATCTAAAGATTTCTACAGCTTTTCTGAAATTTTACTCACCTTTTTTAGCATAATCATTTAGAATCTATGCGGTTTTGATATCTATAAAGTGAGCTATACATGAACTTTCAGCGTATGACTGACCTCGATTTAGCAGGTAAACGTGTTCTGATCCGTGAAGACTTAAACGTTCCTGTTAAAAATGGTGTGATTACGAGTGATGCACGTTTACGCGCTGCATTACCAACAATTAAAGCCGCTCTTGAAAAAGGCGCAGCAGTAATGGTTTATTCTCACCTTGGTCGTCCAGTTGAAGGTGAGCCTAAAGCTGAACAATCACTTGCACCTGTTGCTGCCTACTTAACTGAAGCATTGGGTCAAGAAGTTAAATTACTCACTGAATATTTGGATGGTGTTGAAGTTGCACCAGGCCAAGTTGTGTTACTTGAAAACTGTCGCTTTAACACAGGCGAAAAGAAAAATAATCCAGAGTTGGCAGCAAAATATGCAGCACTTTGTGATGTGTTTGTGATGGATGCATTTGGTACTGCACATCGTGCAGAAGCATCAACAGAAGGTGTGGCTCGTCTTGCTAAAGTTGCAGCAGCAGGTCCATTACTTGCCGCTGAATTAGATGCACTTGGTCGTGCGCTTCAGACGCCTGAAAAACCAATGGTTGCTATTGTAGCGGGTTCAAAAGTATCGACTAAACTAGATGTTTTAACATCGTTATCAGTTATTTGTGATCAGCTCATTGTCGGTGGTGGTATAGCGAATACATTCTTAGCAGCTGCGGGCTATAACGTTGGTAAATCACTTTGTGAAAATGACTTAATCGATACAGCTAAAGCAATTGCTGCGAAAGTATCGGTTCCATTGCCAACAGATGTTGTTGTTGCTGACGCATCAGAAATTAACTTTGATGACTTCCTTGGCTCATTAGCGGCAGCAAAAGCCGTAGTGAAAAAAGTTGAAGATGTTGCTGACAATGACATGATTCTTGATGTTGGTCCAGAAACAGCTCAAGCATTTGCTGAAATTTTAAAAACTTCAAAAACAATTCTTTGGAATGGTCCAGTAGGCGTATTTGAGGTTGATCAATTTGGTGAGGGCACGAAAGCGCTATCTTTAGCGATTGCAGAATCTGAAGGTTTCTCTATCGCCGGTGGTGGTGATACTTTAGCTGCGATTGATAAGTATGAAGTTGCTGACAAAATTGGTTATATCTCAACGGGTGGTGGTGCTTTCCTTGAATTTGTAGAAGGCAAGACATTACCAGCAGTCGCTGTTCTACTTGAACGCGCTTAATTGGATTTAAGAAAAAAGACCTTCTAAAAAGGTCTTTTTTTATGACTAATTTTCGTCATGAAAATGAAATAATTTTGAAATATTATGATCATAATCTGATTTATCATGCGGAATAACATCATGAAATTACAATTAGGCGTAATTGCACTATTGGCTGCTACTCTTGCTATGACGGCTTGTTCTAAACAAGAAAGTGCACCAGCTGCAGATCAAACATCAACATCAGAAGTTGCTGTTGAAGCATCAGATATTAGTGCTGAACAACAAGCGGCTATCGATGCTATTGATCAGCCATTACAAGATGAAAATAATACTGATGTTCCTGAAGAAGTTGCAAATGCACCTGCTGATCAAGCAACGGCGGAGTGATTTCGTACATCAATCAGTACTAAATCGAAAATCTCCCTGCAATTGCAGGGATTTTTTATGAAATACTGTCAATTGTTGCTGAATTGAAACACAGGTCAGGTTAGAATATGGAGCATTACCTGGGAGGAAATTATGGCTCTTATTTCAATGCGCCAGCTCTTGGATCACGCCGCAGAACATAGTTACGGCGTACCAGCGTTTAACGTAAACAACTTAGAACAAATGCGCGCGATTATGTTAGCCGCAGATGAAACAAATTCACCTGTTATTGTTCAAGCATCTGCTGGTGCTCGTAAATATGCTGGTGCTCCATTCTTACGCCATCTTATTTTGGCTGCAATCGAAGAATGGCCACACATTCCAGTTGTGATGCACCAAGACCATGGTACTGATCCTGACGTTTGCCAACGCTCAATCCAATTAGGCTTTTCATCAGTAATGATGGATGGTTCATTAGGTGCAGATGGTAAAACACCAACAACTTATGATTACAACGTAGATGTAACTCGTCGTGTTGTTCAAATGGCACATGCGTGTGGTGTATCTGTAGAAGGTGAGATTGGTTGCCTAGGTAGCCTTGAAACTGGTCTGGCTGGTGAAGAGGATGGTGTTGGCGCTGAAGGTGTTCTAGATCATTCACAACTGCTTACTTCGGTTGAAGAGGCGACTCAATTTGTCGCTGATACTAACGTTGATGCGTTAGCAATTGCAGTTGGTACTTCACACGGCGCTTATAAATTTACGCGTCCACCTACAGGTGATATTTTAGCGATCGATCGTATTAAAGAGATCCACGCTGCACTTCCAAATACTCATCTTGTAATGCATGGTTCAAGTTCAGTTCCACAAGAATGGTTAGCGATTATTAACCAATACGGTGGTGACATCAAAGAAACTTATGGTGTTCCTGTTGAGCAGTTGGTTGAAGCAATTAAACACGGTGTACGTAAAATCAATATCGACACTGACTTACGTTTAGCTTCAACAGGTGCTATGCGTCGTATGATGGCTGAAAAACCAAGCGAATTTGATCCACGTAAATTCTTTGCTCAAACTGTTGAAGCAATGAAGCAAATCTGTGTAGATCGTTATACTGCATTTGGTACAGCAGGTCATGCTGACAAGATTCGCCCTATTTCTTTAGAGAAAATGGTAGATCGTTATAAATAATTAATAAAATTATTTATAATTTTAAAAGCCCACAGTGATTGTGGGCTTTTTCTTGAATAAAAAAACAAGAGCAAATTATGGAACTGATTTTTTCAGCAGCTTTGTGCAGCGTACTAGTATCGATTTTATTGAAGTTTAGTAAGTCTCGTGGATTTGATGTCATGCAAATGATTGCATGGAATTATGCTATCGCCACGATACTCTGTTTTTTTTGGTTTAAGCCAGACCTCAACCAAATATCATTAACCTCCACACCTTGGTGGCTTATTGGGTTGTTGGGGATAGCATTACCCTCAATATTCTTGCTGCTCTCCAAATCACTTGATCAAGCTGGAATTATCAGAACTGAAATCGCGCAAAGATTATCCGTTGTTCTTTCATTGTTGGCAGCCTATTTTCTTTTCCAAGAAAAATTTAGCACCCTGAAATTGATTGGTATTGCATTGGGTTTGAGTGCAATTGTTTTGATCATTTTTTCTAAAACATCGAAACCAACATTGCAAACAAAAAAAGCAGGAATGTATTTGCTCGCAGTTTGGCTTGGCTATGCACTCGTAGATGTTCTGTTAAAATACAGTACAAGTTTAGGGTTAAAATTTGCAGTCAGTTTAAACTTGATGTTTGTGTTTGCTTTCATTATTTCCATGGGATATTTGTCCCTGCGTCAAACATCATGGACAGTGCAAAATTTTCTTGCTGGACTAAGTTTAGGTGTATTGAATTTTGCCAATATTGCACTTTATGTGAAAGCACATATGTTGTTAAAGGATTCACCTGCAATCGTATTCGCTGGTATGAATATTCTAGTCGTAGTGTTAGGTGTGATCGCAGGTATATTAGTTTTTAAAGAAAAAATAACCCTAAAAAACAGCTTAGGTATTCTGTTAGCGATCACAGGAGTGTTGTGTTTAGCATTCGCAATTTAACTGTGAACTTGCATACACTCTGTTTAATCATATAGTCGATAGATTCCACTAAAGCGCTCACAGCCTGTTTGCTCAGTTGAGACAATCAGTAATGATTTTTGATATTTGAGTTTGTACTGACAATCATGCTCATTATCAGTAATTTCGTGTTTGCTTTGAGTGGTTGTATAAGCCAATAATGGGATGGTCTGGGTTTCTATGCGATTATTAGGGCTACGATAAGCAATACCTTCAATTTTGACGCGATCCTTGCTTAATTGATGAATCTTAAGGTGTACAGGTTGCGCTGCAATTTTACCTTGTTCAAACTTGATGTAATGCTGAGTAAGCGTTTGATTCATTGACATGTAAAAGTTTAAATCATCAATGCGTTGATTGATTTGTAATGACGCACAATTTTTATTTTTACACTGCTGCAGTCGATTCAGCCAAAGCTGTTGTGTATCTTGAATTAATCGAGTTGGAGCATCGGTAACTAAGTAGGATGTTAAAAAGCGTTCATTCAATTCATCTCTCAAAGATGAAAAATCAACAGCACAAATCATGGAATTTTTAAAACTTGATTGAGGCTTATCGCATTGAATAAGTTGTGCCTGTGCGACAGAAACACTGCTTAATCCAATGAAAAAGATAGAAATTAAAGGTTTCATCCAACTTGATACGCTTTTTGACAACATCATCGCTTATACTTTCAAATGTTTGCGCATCTACTATAGCGAACAAGAATCAAAGAATACAAGATTTCATTTTCAAAAACTGTGTAAAGGAGTTCAATGTGAGCTTAGCTATTCGTATAGGTCAAGGTATTGATGTTCATGCTTTTGAGGAAGGCGATTATGTCACATTGGCTGGTATTCGTATTCCGCATACACATGGTTTGAAAGCACACTCTGATGGAGATGTAGTTTTACATGCACTTTGTGATGCATTGTTGGGTGCTTTAGCGCTCGGTGATATTGGACAGCACTTTCCAGATACTGATGAACAGTTCAAAGGCGCGGACAGTAAGGTTTTATTAAAGCATGTTTATCAGTTGATATTGGATCGTGGTTATCAACTGAATAACGTGGATATTACAGTGGCTTGTGAGCGTCCAAAATTAGCGAAACATAATTTGGATATGCGTCAAAGTATTGCAGATGTACTTGATGTGGATATCAATCAGATTAGTATTAAAGCCACTACCACTGAAAAATTAGGGTTTACTGGTCGTCAGGAAGGAATCCTGTCTACAGCGACCGTATTAATTAGTCATCAATGAGCAATTTCGATCATTCAAAGTTTTGCGCTTTCATCAAAGAGGCTTGCAGTTCTTGAGTAGCTTTACGTCCTTGCAACTGTAAGCCGACCGCGTGCATTAAGCCAGTCCAAGTGTTGTTGGGTTCCCATACTTGGTGTAATAGCTCATGTGCAGTAGGTAAATCCATATTCATATAATGTAGTCGGTACAGATAGATTAATGAACTACATTGATGATTTTTGGTGCAATGTATCCAGACCATTTTCTCTTTAACGAGATGATCGATCAGATCGAGTACAAATAAACATTGATCATCATGTGGAAATTCTGGATCAATAGGGACTTGGATGTAGTTAAGACCAATTTCAGCACTTACGCGATCTTCATGATTTAAATTCGGTGTAGCATCAGTAAAAGCGAGATTAATGATGGTATCGATACCATAAGCTTTAATCGATTTAAGTTGTTCTTCGTTTGGCTGACCTGAGCTAAACAAATGCTCATGAACAAATTGAAAATGGGGGATTGAGCTAAGTTCTTTTTCGAGTTGATCCATGATTTAACCTTATAAAAAACGCCATCGTGTGATGGCGTTTTATCTGATTAACGTTGTGGTAGAACGTCTTTCAAAGCTGCATCCATTTCCAACAAAACTTTTTCAGTTGTTTCCCAATCGATGCATCCATCTGTAACAGACTTACCATACTCTAAATCGCAAAGATTTGCAGGAATATCTTGGCGGCCACCTTTTAAATGACTTTCAACCATAATACCTACGATCGATTTATTGCCATCTAAAATTTGTTCAGTGATATTTTTTAGAACCAATGGCTGAAGGTATGGGTCTTTATTAGAATTGGCATGACTCGCATCAATCATGATCTTGTTGCTTACTTTTGCTTTCGCCAATGCATTTTCAGCTTCTGCTACAGAGCCAGCATCATAATTCGGTTTGCCATTACCACCACGCAACACAACATGGGCATATTGGTTGCCTTTAGTACGAATGACCGAAACTTGACCTTGGTCATTTAAGCCAAGGAAACTATGACCATGTTTTACAGATTGCATCGCATTGGTCGCAACAGTGAGACCGCCATCCGTACCATTTTTAAAGCCAACTGGAGATGATAAACCTGAAGACATCTCTCGGTGTGTTTGGCTCTCTGTTGTACGTGCACCGATTGCTGACCAAGAAATTAAGTCTTGGTAGTACTGTGGAGAGTTTGGATCAAGCGCTTCAGTTGCGCATGGCAGACCTTTCTCATTGAGTTCAAGCAATAATTTACGGCCTAAACGTAAACCTTTTTCAATGTTGAAAGAGTCATTCATGTCAGGGTCATTAATTAAGCCCTTCCAACCCACTGTTGTACGAGGCTTCTCGAAATACACACGCATGATGATATAAAGCGTGTCTTTCACTTTTTCGCTTAAGACTTTTAAACGATCAGCATAATCATGAGCTGCTGCAGGATCGTGAATAGAGCACGGTCCAATGACTACGAATAAACGTTTGTCGTTGCCATCTAAGATATTACGTACAGTTTCACGACCTTTTAGGACTGTTTGGTATGCATTATCAGTTAACGGTAATTCTGTTTTTAATTCAGCAGGAGTAACAAGAGGCTGAATGCTTTGTACATTCACGTCATCAATGTCGTTTTGGGTGATAGAATTTGACTGTAAAGTATTCATTGCCGTCACTGGTTCGTTTTTACAAGAAAATGTTCAATCTATTGAATATAGCATGATTCAGTAGATCATTTGTTATCAAAAAGTTGAATGGATTTAATAAAAAAAAGTAATGAAATTGTCTTTTTGGTATTAATCAGAGTTTCTACTTGTATTGTATAGAATGATTTAATTTTTGAAAATTATTAAATTGAATAAATCATTTAATTTCACCTCAGTGAATTATACAGCTTCACTGAGGTTACAGTTTGAACATGATATTAATTAAGACTGGGCTTGAGTTGAGGTTTCAATAACTGCCTCAGGTGCGGTCACAGGTTTCGCTTTGACTGGATTAAGCATGAAGTTAACACCAATGGCAAATAAGGTGATGCCCAGTACCTTGCGAATAATTTTTTCAGGTAAATGGGAGCTCACCAGCGTACCAACGATGATTGCAGGAATCGATCCGACTAAAAGCCACATTAATAAATTGAAATCCACATTACCTGAATTCATATGCCCCATACCTGCCACGAGCGTCAGTAAAACTGCATGTACAACGTCAGAACCAATAATTCTAATCATAGGTAAATTAGGGAACATGATGATCAGCGCCATAATGCCGAATGCACCCGCGCCAACTGAAGATAAGGTCACAAAAATACCCAGTACAATACCCATTAAAGCTATATATAAACGCTTCTGCTTTAATTTTTCTCGAGTTAATTCAACTTCCTGTTCAGTAACTTCTTTGGAAAATTTTTTGAAGAATTTTTCTACCTGTGTACGGAATACAATTGAAATACCAGTAATGGTCAGCATAAAGCCTAAGACCATCGTGAGAATGGCTTTGTAATGTGTGGATTGACTCAAATAGTTGTCTAAAACCCAAGTTGTGGCTAAAGAGGCTGGAATACTTCCGATCGCGAGCCAAATGACGATAGGCCAAACAATATTAAGTTTTTTTGCATGTACAAAAGAGCCGCAAAACTTAGAAATCGCGGCATAAAGTAGATCTGTACCAATCGCAATATGTGGTTCAATTTTAAATAAACCAATCAAGATAGGGGTCATAAGTGAGCCACCACCCACGCCAGTGACCCCTACACAGAAACCAACTAAAACACCTGCTAAAATATATTCAATAGAACCGTGCATCGTTTGTGCTACTTATCAGAAAACCGGCATATCTTATGATTTTTGAATATAAGCTGTTGTCTTGATTATTCATTTACTTATTCAAAAATAAGATAAAGCATTACTAAGTTAAGATATTTCAAGAACTCAGTCTGTTATGAGATGCTTATGTTAAGATACTTGTAGAGCATGAAAGAGGATATTCATTTGCAAAATCGAAAACTTAAAATTGGCATTGTGGTTGGTGAAGTTTCAGGTGATACCTTAGGCGCCAAATTAATACGTCGTTTTCGAGAGCAGGGAATTGATGCTGAATTTGAAGGAATTGGCGGTCCTCAAATGATTGCAGAGGGTTTTAAAAACTATTATGCGATGGATATTCTATCGGTGATGGGAATTGTTGAAGTATTAAAAGATATTAAAAAACTTTTTGCGGTTCGAGATGGCTTGGTTGATCAATGGACTAAACAACCTGTTGATATTTTTATAGGGATAGACGCACCAGATTTTAACTTACGCTTAGCAAAAAAAATAAAGCAAAAATCGTTGCCAATTAAGACTGTTCAATATGTGAGTCCTTCAGTTTGGGCATGGCGTCAAGGTCGTGTTCATGGGATTAAAGCCACAATTGACTTGGTACTTTGTCTATTTCCATTCGAAAAAACTTTTTATGATCGATTTAATGTGCCAGCGGTATTCGTTGGACATCCTCTCGCTAATCAACTACCGCTGGAAAATCCTATACTCGATGCAAAGCAGGCGCTTGGTTTAAATCCTGCACAAAAACATATCGCATTACTGCCTGGAAGTCGTCGTGGTGAAGTTGATAAGTTAGGACCGCTTGTATTAGATGCAGCAAAGATTGTCCATCAAAAATATCCTGAGTATCAATTTTTAATTCCAGCCATCAATGAGGCTCGTAAACAACAAATTGAGCAGATCCTAATAGGTTACCCAGATAGGTTCAGAGATAATATCAAGTTAATGGAAAATATTGACGCGGAATCTAAAATAGGTCGGATGGTCATGGATGCCAGTGATATTGTGGCGTTGGCATCGGGTACAGCAACACTTGAGGCGATGTTATTGCATCGTCCGATGGTGACTTTTTATAAATTAAACAGTTTGACCTACTGGATTGCGAAACTTTTAGTAAAAATTCCTTATTATTCTTTACCTAATATTATTGCAGGAAAAAAAGTAATTCAGGAGTTAATCCAGAATGATGCAACTCCAGAAAACTTAGCACATGAGATTGAGTTGTTGATGAATATCGAAAACTCAAAAATACAATCTATGCAATTGTTGACGATGCACAAGCAATTATTGTCGGATCAAAATGAAGATCCAGTGCAAGCGATTTTAAAATTATTATAGGTTGATATTATTAAAGTGAAAAATCCAACATTCGATAATTTAATTGAATTAACTGAAGATTTTTTCAAATTACATTGGGATGAAATACAATTGGGAACGCCTCCAATTTGGTCAGAGGCATTCTCAGATTTCATAAGAATGCCAAATTACTTAAAAGCTGGTGTATATGCTTTCTTAAAAGATAAGGAAGTTACATATATTGGTGTGGGGGCATCTAAAGGAGGTGGAATTTATCCTGACAGAGGTTTAAGTAGAAGATTTCAATCGTATGTTAAAGTCGATAAGGAAAGTAAAAAACCATATATTGTTGATCAAAGATTAAAAGATTCAGGGACAGTTGTTACGATTGGATTCGAATCACAATATGCCTACCTGGCATATGGATTGGAGGCATTCTTGATTTCACGTTTGAATCCTATTCATAATAAAATTGGTAGAAGAAACAGAGCATAAAGTTGTATTTTTTGTTTTATTAAAACCAAAAGCGACTCAATTGAGTCGCTTTTTTAAGTATATTAATTAAGTTCGAATCTTAATTTCATAACCCGTATATTTGCGTATATTGATTACACCTGTGTCCATAATCAGATATTGTCCTTTGATACCGTGCAGTTTTCCACGTATGACTGGCGTTTTGTCTAAGTTATGCGATTTAATTTTTTCAGGATATTGATCGACAGGATAAATGAATTCACGAGGAAGTTCGTTTTCTAAAATTTGTACATTTTCATTGAAATCTAGGCTCATGCTGAACTCATCTCGAATGGTTTCAATTTGAGGTTCAAACTCCGTGAGCAATTCATCTCTGATCTCTAACAAATTTACCTTTTCCGCTTCACCTTTCAGCAATTTTCTCCAGTCTGTTTTATCAGCGACTTGCGCACCAAACATGACTTCAAGTTGTCCTGATAACCGACGAGAGCCCACTTTCATAATAGGTAAAGCTTGGGTAGCCCCTTGATCTAGCCAACGTGTGGGCATTTGACCTAAACGGGTAATGCCAACCTTTAATGCACTTGAATTGGCAAGATAGACAATATGGGGTTGAAAGCATACTTCTTGAGCAAAGCTTTCTTCACGACAAGTCCCTAAATGGTAATGGCATGTTTCTGGCTTCATAATACACATATCACAGGCTGCTTTCGTTTTCATGCATTTAAAGCAGTGACCTTGGGAGTATGATTTTGGTGTTTTATTCCCACAGGAAACACAGTAAATTTTGCCGGTCCATTCAATTTCAATTTCTTGACCTAAGTTGAACGGGAGATTGATTTCTGAACGATCTAAAATAAATTTATATTCAACATTTGCCTGTTGTGTTTGTTGTTCAGTTACACTTAGGTTGGTTAAACCAGCGTGCATTTTATGACAAATGCCCTGTAATTCCATGCTTTAATCTCACTCAAATAAGGTGCAGCTCATGGCTGAGAAAAATGTCATCACGTCAATGCTAGACGATTTATCTAAAGAACAGCCAATTCAAACTGCCGTATGTCTTGGTCAGGATCTCAGCCAAGACTATGCACAAACAATCCAATGGAATCATTTTAACGTAACTGAATTTTTAATGCTTCCTTTTCAGCAACGCTATGATCTAGGTGTTGTGATTTTAAATAATGAACAGATGGATACACTATCAACCCATCATAAATCACAAATGCTGGTAAAACTGCGTGATTTAATGGCAAAAAGAATCGTCGTGTTGAGTCATATTGCAGATGAACAATTATTAAGAAGTCTGGGATTCACGCAGCTCATTGAGCAAAAAAATACAGAGCAAGATTTCGCCTTATGGCAATTCAATATTTTGAATTATAAGCATGTGCCAGATTGGTTTAATTCTAAGTTTTGGGCTAATCCAGAAAATTGGAATAAGTTTCGATGGTAATGGCAAACTTTGAGTTTATCAAAACACAACAATTTCAATGTACAAAGCCATGTTTTTAACGATATGCTGATCAATGAAAATAAGAATGTAAAGGTGTCTTGATGACAAATTTAAGTAATATCGTTGAAGTTTTAGCGAAACAGGCTTTAGGCGGTAATCCACAATCTAATCAATCGGGATTGGGTGGTGTACTTGGTTCGGTACTCGGGAGTTTAACGGGACAAAATAATCAGACCAATCAAAACCAACAACAAGGTGGATTGGGAGGGATTTTGGGATCTGTACTTGGTGGTTTATCGGGTAGTCAATCTGGTGGTGTAGGCAAATCATCAGGTCTAAACGCTCAAACCTTATTAATCGCAGTAGTTCCTTTAATTCTCAATTGGATTCAAAAAAATGGCGGTTTGCAAGGTGCACTTGATCAACTGAAAGGTCAGGGTCTGACGAGTCAAGTGGATGATTGGGTTTCAACTGGTCCTGGCGAAAATGCCAATGTCAGCACGCAACAGGTTCAAAATTTATTTGATCAGCAAGATGTAGAGCAAGTTGCACAAGAAGCGCAAGTTCCTAAACAGGATGTATACAGTGCGATTTCTTCAGTCTTACCACAAATTATTGATTCGCTTACACCTCAAGCAAATAAGACCGATCCACAAGAAGCGAATTCAGATATACAAAATGTGTTGAATCTTGTATCAGGATTTTTAAAGAAATAAAGTGAAATTAATTTGAGTTAAAAGCCGGATGTGACATACATTCGGCTTTTTTTATGCAATCGATCAAAGGATGTATGTGGAATAAAATTTAAACGATTGATATATTTCATAAAGAAGCATAGGACATGCTGAATAAAACAAAAATCATTGAGGGAGAAATTCATGATCCGTAAGGAGCATTTAATCACTGCTTCGTTGTCCTCGATTAAGGCAACCTATCAACAACTTTCATCCGCGCCACTTGCCATGAGACGAGGAGAATATAAGGCTCAGTTTATTGGTCCTTGGTGGTTAAGAGTGTCTGCAGCACCGAGTTTATTTTTAAGTGGATTGGGGGGATGGTTTGGGAAAAAATTCATCAATCAAAATTTAGTCACTAATATTTTACTCAATCGCGGGCAGAGAAGTGAAAAGCTTCAAATGGAGTGTCTAGAAGAGGCGTCTTTGATTGATGGAAAACAAACGATCGCCTTGTATTATGGCAAGACAGCACCAATTCCATGGCGTTGGGTGGTTGATGAGTTAAGACAGCTTGATGAACATACGATGTTATGTATGACTATCATTAATCTTCCTTTTTTAAAGCATTTTTCATTTCCATTTATTCTAAGTCGTGATGTATGAAATCAAAATTTGAATATGATGTCATTATTGTAGGTTCAGGCTTTGGTGGAAGTGTAGCTGCGCTAAGATTGTCTGAGCTTGGATTAAAAGTAGCTGTGCTAGAGCAGGGAAGAAGGCTCACTGAAGATGATTTACATCGAGCAAGTCGGAGTTCTAAATACTTAAATTGGGCACCGACGTTAGGGATGAAGGGTTTTCTTGCACAAGACGTATTCCAACATATGGGTGTGGTTCGAGGGGTTGCCGTTGGTGGTGGCAGTGTTGTTTATGCTGCTGTGTTGTTAAAACCAGGTCAAAAGTTTTATCGTGATCCAACTTGGAGTCATTTGTCAGAAGACTGGGAGAGGGAATTACAACCGCACTATCAGATGGCTCAGTCCATGCTAGGTGTAAGTTCAAATCCATATAAAGATCAGCAAGATGAGTGGTTAAAACAAACAGCAGAAAAAATGGGTTCTGGAGATAGTTTTGACACTGTACCACAGGGAATTTACTTTGGTGATCCTCATCATTGGGTGAGTGATCCACTTTTGAATGGTCAAGGTCCCGAACGAATAGGCTGTAATCAGTGCGGAAATTGTATAACGGGGTGTGCGCAGGGTGCGAAGAATAGTTTGGATAAAAACTATTTATATCTTGCAGAAAACAATGGAGTTGAGATTCTTCCAGAAACCAAAGTAACTCATCTTTCACATGTTGATGGAAAATATATCATTCATACATATCAGTCATTTAACTCCAAAGAAAAACAAGATTACTTTGCGAAACAGGTCATTCTATCCGCAGGTGTTATAGGAACTGTTGAAATTTTGTTTGCTTCAAGAGATGTGTATAAAACCTTACCGAATATTTCTGGTCAGTTAGGTGAACATATTCGAACCAATAGTGAGGCGATTGTTGCAATCTCTAATAATGATAAAACAATAGATTTAACGAGAGGGACGACCATTTCCAGTCATTTTCATGCAGATGACAAAACACATATTACTCAGAATCGATTTCCAGCAAGTTATGAGTTTATGAAGTTTTATATGGGACCACTGGTCAATGGCGATCAACCTGTAAAACGTGCACTCCATGTTTTAAAGCATTTTTTTCTGCACCCCTTTGTTTCAACTCGATCATGGCGTTCTAAAAACTGGCATAAACGTGTCACTGTATTAACCGTCATGCAACAGGCAGACAATCAAATACGATTTGTATATGGACGTACTGCACTCAGAGGTTTTAGGCGTTTTTTGAAAACGCAGGTTTCAGTTGGAGAAAGAGCGCCGTCTTTTATACCGTTAGCAAATGAAGCTGCAGAAAAATTTGCTGAAGTAAGTGGTGGTCAAGCACAGAATAATATATTGGAAAGTATGGGGCACTTATCTGTTACAGCGCATATATTGGGTGGTGCAGTTATGGCTGAGGATTCCTCTAAAGGTGTGATTGACTCTAATCATCAGGTTTTTGGCTATCAAGGCTTATATGTGGTTGATGGGAGTGCGATTCCTGTGAATGTTGGTGTTAATCCGAGTTTGACCATTACGGCATTAGCTGAGCGATTTGCAGAAAAATATAAAATTAGTCATTTCGATAAAGTGTCATAAATCCACCATCATAATGTCATATCTTCGTTGAATACTCTTGGTTTAAAAAAAGGAGTATTCAAATGAAGAACAAGATAAAAATAACAGGTCTTCTATTAACGACATCGTTATTGCTAAGTAGTTGTGGTGGAGATGACCAAAAATCTAATCCTAATATTACACAACCCTCAGAGTTGAAAATTCTTCATATTAATGACCATCACTCCCATTTAGATGGTGAAGAGCTTAGCTTTAATTTCGATTTAGGTCATGGTGAAGAACAACTAGTCGTTTCCCGTGGTGGATTTTCTCGTGTAGCAACATTTATGAATCTAATGGCAGAAAATCATCAGAATGTAGTGAAAATTCATGCTGGTGATGCGATAACAGGAGATTTGTATTACAACCTCTCAAATGGAAAAGCTGATGCTGAAATGATGAATACAGTGTGTTTTGATACTTTCACCTTGGGAAATCATGAATTTGATGCAAAAGATCAAGGCTTAAAAGATTTTATTGGTTTTTTAGACGAAGGACAGTGTAAAGAGCGAGCAGAGATTCTTTCTGCAAATGTTGAATTTGGGGTGAGTTCACCTTTATATCAGACAGATCGGATTCAAAAATCTATTGTTCTTGAGCGGGATGGGGAAAAATATGGGGTTGTGGGGCTCACCATTGCATCAAAAACTAAAAACTCCTCTCAACCAAATCAAGACACATTATTCCGAGATGAAATTACAGTAGCTCAAAATGAGATTAATCAACTCAAAAAACAGGGAATTAAAAAAATTATTTTACAAACACATGTAGGCTATGAACTTGATCAAAAATTAGCACAAGAACTTACGGATGTGGATGTGATAATTGGAGGCGACTCTCACACATTGTTTGGACCTCATATATTAGAAAAGTATGGTATGTCTCCTGTCGCTACCTACCCATTACAATTGAAAAATAAAAATGGCGAATCTGTTTGTGTTGCTCAAGCATGGCAATACAGTTATGTGGTTGGTGAACTTAACGTAAAATTTAATGCAGATGGTGCGGTTCAAAGTTGTGTGGGTAAACCGCATGTGTTAATTGGCGATGATTTTAAACGTAAGCAAAATAATGAAAGAGTCAGTGATCAAGAAAAAGAATATATAG
Source organism: Acinetobacter sp. ANC_7553 (assembly GCF_056779895.1). Lineage (NCBI taxonomy): Bacteria > Pseudomonadati > Pseudomonadota > Gammaproteobacteria > Moraxellales > Moraxellaceae > Acinetobacter > Acinetobacter sp. ANC_7553. Next base: position 129,824 of record NZ_JBWYIV010000011.1, read on the forward strand.
AACATCAATTCGAAAAAGAACGAGCTCCTTTTTCTATTATTAAAGAAGATCAAAATATTTTGAGTGTCTTAGAGCCCTATAAGCAATCTAAAAAATTATTTGCAGTCAAAGTTGTTGGGCAGGCAGTTGATAATTTATGTTCAAGACGTGTGCCGGGAACTCAATTTGATCGCTCACGATCATCTTTAGGTGATGTGTGTAATTTAAATGCGCATGTCGATGCCCATGGTGGTGATATTCAACAAATGGTTGCCGAAGCATTTCTTAAACAAGGTAAAGAATATTTTAATGCTGATATTTCATTTCAAAATGCAGGTGGAGTAAGAGTTGATTTGGAGAAAGGAAATATCACTGTGGCGGATATTTACCAAGTCTTACCTTTTAAAAATACGCTCGTTCAACTGAATATGACTGGTCAAGAAATTAAAGATACGCTTGAAGATGCCATTTCAGGCGTGATTGAACAAAAAAATACTGGAAGTTATCCATATACGGCTGGATTAACTTGGCAAGTTGATATGACGCAGCCTAATGGGAAGCGTATTACAAATATTCAAGTCAGAAATAGGTCTGACCAGCTTCTGCCATTAGATTTAAATCAGTTATATAAAATTGTAACCATCAATTTTTTAGCTGATGGGGCTGATTACTATCATACATTGAAAAAAATTACAGGTGATCGTCGAATAGATGTTGGATTGGACTATGCAGAAGCATTCTTAAATTACTTAAATTCAATAGATGGTCATCAAGAAATAAAAACAATTCGAAAATTACCTACTTCATATTATAGTACTCAAAAATACATAGAATAAGATTTAGAGCTTTTTGATCTGAAAAACCTCAATTTAATTGGGGTTTTTTAATTTAATTAATCGTTTTTGTGTATTTTTTAGTGTAAAAAACATAAATTTGCTTAAAAAATAAACATGCATGAGTTTTTGTTTAAATAAGGGGTTGCAAGGGAGGAAAAAATCTATAGAATGCACCCCATACCGACGAGATACACGGAAACGAGCGAAGCAGATTGCTGAGTTGTTAAGTGTTTCGAGTCCAGCTTCTAGCATTGACGAGATGTTAGAAAGATCATTAAGAGATTATGAAGAACAACTTGTGTGGATTTTTACTGGTTGATTGATCGATATATATTATCATTGATGATTGGTAGAAATT
>NZ_JBWYIV010000012.1:0-122935 GCF_056779895.1 Acinetobacter sp. ANC_7553
ATGGTAGTGTGGGGTTACCCATGTGAGAGTAAGTCATCGCCAGCTCATTATTCTAAACACCCCCTTCAATAGAAGGGGGTGTTTTTTTATGTGAAAAGAAAAAAATGAACAAATAAAATTAAGGGAAATGCATGGGGTACGGGAAAATTAACTTCTAAATCGATGTCTTCACATAGTTAATTACAAGCGCAAAATATATCAATAAATACAAAAATGCCTGTATCGTTAACAGGCATTTTGAAAAGAGAATCAACGGATTATTACTGTTCTATATTGCTTGCCATTAAATTACCTTGTTCAGCTTCTCGCATGAAACGATCATGAGTTTCCTTGCTACGAACCAAGCCAGGCATTCGATATTCTGTATGACCGTAGTCATGAATTTTTGTCCAACGTCCTCCCCAAACTAAACCGACAGACTCAGCAACTTGACCATATAACTGATAGCCACGCATAGCCCAAGGATCACGTTCAGAAATAACGACTTTACCATCTCGCTTGAATGCGACATCAGCTGCCAAACCAAATTGGTGATAGCTACGGTATGCAGTCGCTAAGGTGGTTGCTTTATTCCGAGATAGGCTATTTTGTCGTGCAGGACTACGATAACCCTCTAGTAATACTAATTCATAGCCATGTTGTTCCTTCATAATTTTGAAGACCATAAGTAAACGTTGTTTATAGCGTGGATGCATCTTGTCCCACTTACGATTTACCATTGAAGTATCGAGATGACCATGAGACAACTCTGAATTTTCTACATTAGGAATAGTTGTCGATGAAACAGAACCGCCAGTTTGAGCTTGATATTGTTGCTCAAGACGTACAGCTTCAACGATTGCTGCATCGACGAGACTTTCTTCAACCTCTGGAGGAGGGGAAAGAATTTCCCCATTTAATAAGTTATAAATTTGAGGATCAGCTTTCTTTAAATAGTTCGCTTCTATTTTTGTAGGATCAACGGGTTTTGTAAAAGCAAAAAGCATAATACTGCTAAGTAAGAAAAAACCAGCAATGAGTATCCACCATTGCTGTAAGTGCCAATGCGTTTGAATTTGGTCTGCTGAAGCAGCATGATTCATTTCATGTGCAAATTTACGTGCGTTTAAAAGCTTTTTTTTACCTTGTGGTAATAAGCTTTGTGCAAAATCTATTACTTTTTGTCTTATCTCATAAGACATCAATAAAGTCAGTGCGATGATTAATATCACAAAACTGACAATGATAAAAAAAATCACGGTGCAGGTTCTTTCGCAGTTCGTGTGACTGAAACTTCTACGCTGGCTACAGGAATATCAATATTTTCATCAGTGTCAGCTTTACTTTCAGCAACTTTATTTGCATTGGCTGTCGTAGGCTTAGACTCAGGCTTTTTTATGGTTTTCGGTAATGCTTCAGTTGTGGTCTTTTTTACTGGTTCTGCTTTAGGTGGAACTTGGGGAGTTTTGTTACTTAAAGGTTGCGCTTGATTAAAAGTTGATTCAAAGGGATTTTTACTTGAAGTCACTGGTTGAGTTGCTTGAGCAGAGTTTGTTTGCTGATGTTTGAAAATATTATTAAGCTCATTTAGCTTGGGTTGAGCTTGGTGATATTCATCAGGTTCAGATTGCTCGTTTTGATCAGCTTGGGTGATTCCCGAATCAATATTGGACAATTTATCATTTGAGTGTGTTGAATCTGTATCTGCTGCGTTAATCGGTTGGAAGCTTGGTTGATTTAAATAGGTATAAAAAGCTAAAGATGTGGCAGAGATACCAATTGCTACACCAATGATCCCACTTACTAGAGGCGAAATTTTTTTATTTTTTTTAGTAGGTGTAAGGACTCTAATATTTTTCTTTTCTTGGCTCATATTGAATATCTTTTATGGTAAATGAATCGTTATGTGGGCCTGTTCAGCAGGTGCACTAATGACATTATTATATTGAGTCATGGCTTTGGTCTCTTGTTGACTGAGCATATAGCGAAGTCCAGAAAATGCCAATAATGCAAAGAGGAGTAAAAATAATAGAATCCAAGCGAATGGAAGTTCTCTATGAATAATGTTTTTAATTTGATCAGGCAATGCAGCGAAAGGTGAAAAGAGGGCTTTTTTACCTTTTAAATAATCTATTTCATCGCCTACGCGTGCAACCAAATGATTTAAGCTTTCAATTGATTCAATACGGTATTTACCTTGAAAACCTAACAGTAAACAGTAGTGAAAAACTTCTAAAGCCGCTAAGCGATCTTTTCCACGAGTTCTAATTTTTTCTAATAAGTCAAAAAATTGATAACCTGCGAGTTGAGATCCAAATAAAGTTAACTGAAGAGGACTAATTAACCACGAATTTTGTAAATGGAAATAACTAGGGTCCTGTTGTGTGACAATCGTTTCATCAAGTAATGCACAAAATGCATATTTTGCATCATGGATATCCTCGGCTGAGAACTGCAACTTCTTCGCTTGTAATTCGAAACGTTGTAGTTGATCCATGATTTTTTGGCGAAATTCATCGACATTGTCAGGAACGTATTGGTTACGAATTAAAAAAACGATATAGAAACCGTCATGCATTAAATCAACCAAATTAGAAGACTGTGTCAATTTATTCTGTTGCTGTGGTGTAGAGCCTGCTCCAATCTGACCGTCATCGAACAGTGAAGGTGCTCCATTAGGCATATTCATATTTTTCTCTTCTCAATCTCTAGCCATTCATCACTGCGATGAGTTCAATACTGATATCTTGGAATCCAGCAGGTACATAAATACAGATGGTTTCAGACTCCAACATGCGTTGATAGAGTTCATGATGAGGTTCAATTTCAAAATAACTCACACCAGAGCGGACTGGAATCGCAGTAGGTACTTGCATCAAATGGTGAATCGGAATAGCAGGCAATGCAGAGACGACACGTTGCTCAACATCGACTGTTGTGCCCACTTTAAAACGTAGTGGGACAATTTGTACAAGTTCGTGTGTCTGCATCATTGAACTAGACACAGCAATATACAGACGAGATTCGCGAGTGATCTTATCTGACTCTAAGCTACCAACCCAATACGAAGGACGTATTTCTTTAAGACTGATATTGAAGTATCGACTTGAAATGATTGTGTCAAGTAACTCTCTTAAAATGACATCTAACTGCGCAAAGCTATCTTGTAAATTATGATGTTGATATTGAGGTAAATGTTCAACTTCATAGGCTGTTGAGAATGTCAATAATGAGCCAGTCAATCTGAGTAATTCAAAAAATAAGCGTTCAGGGTGAATTTGGGGATGAGTCAATAAATGGCTGAGAGTTGCATGAGCAGTATTCAATGCATTCACTAGCCAAAATGAAACAATGTCACCTGATCTAAATTCAATTAATTTTTGTTCGTTTTCGCGATTGTTGGTTTGAATAGTTTTGATTTTTGCTTTAATGACATTCAAGGTACGTTTTAAATTAGCAACCAATGACTCACATGAAGCAATATGCAAAATTGGTGGAATAAATTTTGTATCAAGTTCAAAGCTTCCTGAACTATGACGCTTAATTTTTCCTATCGGCAAATATAAAAAACCATCCAGTTCATGAGGAGTATCATTCTGAGATTCCAGCAATTTCAGCTCAGCACGACGACGAATGTAAGTAATTTCAGCAGGTGTGGCATCTGTGAACAAATCATGAGTTTCATTCAGATACGAATGATATCGACTTGGTTGTGTCGAAGCCTCATGGGCGATATTACGCTTGTTTGGTTGAACGATAGGGAGCGCAAGAAAAATGGTCATTTCACCACGGAAATTGAGCTCATCGAGCAGTACGGGCTGAGGTAAAAGATCTCGCGAAGGAGCAGCGTAAATTTCACCATCTTGCCAAATCATTTCAATGTGCTCAATTGCTAGCACATGGGTCGTTAATTGAGATTCATCAAATTTGAGCTGTTGTACCCCATATGCGAATGGAATGGTGGCGCGAATAGTTTGATTTAAACGCTGTTCATGATAACTGTCTTGAATTTGAAAGTGCTGCGGTCTTAAAAATAGACCTTCACCCCACAGTACTTTTTCTGCTTTAAACATTGAGATTACCATTCATTAGATTCATTGCTATTTTTTACACCCAAGAGTTCATGGACTGATTCCAATGGGTTGTTATCGTTTTTAATGACTTGTGCGAGCCATTCATGAAGCGGCATTTGGCTCCATTTAATGGTTTTTTGAAGCATATAACTCACAGGACTATGTGGTTCATTTGCTTGAAAATAATCCGCAATATCTTTAAGCACCCGCATTGCTTGTTCACGATTTTGTAGATGACTTTGTGGTTGAGGTTGAAATGACTGCTGAGTTACTGCTGCTTGTATATTTGCTGTTGGAGCAGAATTTATATTTGAATTGTTTTCTTGGAATTGTAGGTCTTGATTCATGTCAGGAGTATCCTCAGACATTAAAAATGCATCTGCTTTGTAAATTTTTTTCAGTGTTTTATGTATGTCTTCCAACTGAGAATCAGTATTTGCGAAACTTGGAGCATCTAATTGCATCAGTTGATCAAGTACTTGCTTGAGGGTATCCCAGTGCGTCAAAATTTCTAAAAAGAACTGATAATTGTTGTATTGGAAACTTTTTGAGGTATTAAATAAGCTTTGTTCGAATTGCTCGAGTTCTGGATGATTCTGAGAAGATCCATAATCATCAGCATTTTTTAATCTTACATTTTGTTGATGCAGTAATTTTTCATAATCATAGATTGAATAGAAAGGAGCTGAATTGATGAGTGGAACACGTTTAATCAAAGCAGGTAACTGAGAAGTCAAACCTTGCAATAAACCTAGACGTTGATCTAAATCATCATCTTCAATTTCAGGATGTATATCTTTCCAATAATTGGATAACATACGATGCGAAAGCTCAAGGCTACGAGCGACTCCTTCATAACCGTAGAGTTGACTCCAAGCCTCGCTTAACCAAGTCAATAAACGAATATCTTTACTTTTTTGAGTCAGAACATCGATACATTTTGCCGAAACAAATGACCAATCTGCTTGTTTAGGTTCAGCTACCCAATCCCCCATATCTAAGAGCGGATCATCTTGGGTTTTCGCTTTCTTGATTTCATGAAATTCATTCGAAAAAGATAGATCTTCGCCACAGATTGCTTGATCTGAGATTGGTTGAAGTAGCTGTTCTATATCAATGTTCATATTAATTTATATACTCAAATAATTATGCTTCAACAATTTTCTTTTTGGTGGCTTTACGCTTTTTCGGTGCTGTTGTTGGATCTAATCGATACTCAATCACGTCATCTTTGCTATCAATTTGAATTAACTTAGGGACTTTGTTATCCGCCAAGGCGATCAATATTTGTGTTGCAAGTTCAGGTAAAACTGAAGAGTTTAGAATATTGTCGACATTACGTGCGCCACTATCGACTTCTGTACAGCGACTTAAGAGTAGTTCCACCAAATCATCCGTGTACTCAACACGTGTTTGATATTGTTTGAAAATACGATCAGTAATTTTGCCTAACTTATGATGAATAATACGCACAAGTAGATCATCATGGAGTGGGAAGTAAGGCACGATACGCATACGTCCCAAGAAGGCAGGTTTAAACTGTTTATATAAACTTGGTTTTAAATGTTCAATTAAGTCTTCTGCCGTAGGCCATTCTTCTACAGGTTTAGTCAAACAGGCCTGCATAATTGCGCTTGAGCCAGTGTTAGAGGTCAATAAAATTGTGGTATTTTTAAAATCGATAACACGTCCTTCACCATCTTCAAGTGTGCCTTTGTCAAAGACTTGGTAAAATAACTCTTGAACATCTGAATGTGCTTTTTCAATTTCATCTAACAAAACAACGCTATACGGATTGCGTCTAACAGCTTCAGTGAGGACACCACCTTGACCATATCCTACATAGCCTGGAGGCGCACCTTTCAATGAGGAAACAGTATGAGCCTCTTGATACTCAGACATGTTAATCGTGATGAGATGAGATTCCCCACCATACAGCTCATTGGCTAAAGCTAAAGCCGTTTCTGTTTTCCCCACACCACTTGGTCCAACCAACATAAATACCCCTTGAGGCTTGTTTGGATCTTCAAGTTTTGCTTTAGAGGTTTTGATTCCTTGAACAAGTTGATGCAGGGCATAGTCTTGACCCATGACGCGTTGTTCCAGTTTTTCTTCTAAACTTAGAATTTGCTTGATTTCGTCATTGACCATTTTTCCTACAGGAATACCAGTCCAGTCTGAAATAATCTCATTAATGATTTGAGCATTAACACGTTCAAATACCAGAGGTTGTTCACCTTGTAATATTTTTAAATCGGATCTAAGTTGCTGAATCTGATTTTTAAAATCATTAATGTGTTCTTCATGTTTTAATTCAGAATTTTTTTGCTCAAGTGTTTTGATTTTTTGAACAATTTCTAGTTCTTGTTTCCACTTTTCAGTTGTGGCATTTAACTCATTTTCTATTTCAGTGATCGTATTTTTAAGATTGGAGAGGCGTTCGTCATGCTGTGGGAACTGATTATTCTCTTGTTCCAAAATATCTAATTCAAGCAATAAATTATGATGTTGAGCATGTAGCTGATCTAACTTTACCGGCTGAGCATTCTGAGTTAATGCCACACGAGCGGCAGCAGTATCTAAAATACTCACTGCTTTATCTGGGAGTTGTCGACCAGCAATATATCGATGTGAAGAATGAACAGCAGTCACAATGGCTTCGTCATCGATTTGAAGATTAAAGTGTTTAGCCATGACAGGAATCATGGCGCGAAGCATATCAATCGCAACTTCTTCAGTCGGTTCTTCAACTTTGACGACTTGGAAACGACGACTGAGCGCCGCATCTTTTTCAAAATATTGCTTATATTCAGCCCATGTAGTTGCAGCAATTGTTCTTAACTCGCCACGTGCTAAGGCTGGTTTAAGGAGATTCGCCGCATCATTTTGACCAGCTTGACCGCCTGCACCAATCAGTGTGTGTGCTTCATCAATGAAGATGATGATAGGATGAGCGGAACTTTGAACCTCTTGGATGACTTGTTTTAAGCGATTTTCAAACTCACCTTTTACACTTGCACCTGCTTGTAATAGACCCATATCAAGAACATGGATATGTACATTTTTTAATGCATCAGGCACTTGGTTGTTGGCAATCTTCAGCGCTAAACCTTCAACGACAGCAGTTTTACCTACGCCTGGCTCACCTGTTAAAATAGGATTATTTTGACGACGACGCATCAGAATATCCAACATAAGGCGAATTTCAAACTCACGTCCAATGACAGGATCAATCCCACCGTTAAGCGCTTTTTGAGTCAAGTTAATGGTGTATTGATCTAGTGCAGGTGTTTTTGCATGAGATTCTGAACTTTGAATCGTATCCTGACCCTGAACATCATTTTGATGATCAGCTTGAGGGAGATGCTCTTCAATGCTAGCTTTACAAATTTCTATAAATTTGTGTTTCATCGTATCAATCGGGAACAGATCGAATAAACTCGATGCACGAAGCGCGATTTGATATAAATCTCCTGCAGTCAATAACGCAACTAATAAGTGCCCGCTACGGATGACTGGGGTTTGATCTGCGGAAGCAATAAGCCAAGCTTGTTCTAGCAGACGTACAATCGATTGAGCAAAAATAGGTGTACGCGTATTGCCTTTGGGCAAGTGCGAAATCGTTTCTTGTAAATCATCGATCAGTGCATTTTTAGAAATTTTATAGTGATCGAGCAAAATAGAGAGATCATTTTTTAAGTTTTGATTTAATAATTCGAAGAGTAGATGTTCAATTTCGATTTCGTAATTTTGTTGATTAATACAATAATTTGCAGACTTTTCTAGTGCTGTTCTTGTCGTAGGAGATAGTTTTGTAATCAAAATTTTCAAGTTATTCATCAGAATTCTCTGTGTTCAAATTATTTATAGTTACTTAAAATAGACCTGCATAACGTCTATTTTTAAGATTTTTAACGACTAAATATTTAATAAACAATAATTTTTAGTATGAAAAAATTCACCCATATTTTTTTATTCTACCTAAATAAAGGTGATAAAAAAACTATCCTATAGTGTGAATCGTTTACAGAACTATATAATTTTGTAACTTAAAAAACTTAATTGTTTCTTTATTATAATGGTCATAATGTTGACTAAGTTTGCATTTATAAGTTTAAATTTTAATTAAATCTAATATCTAGAAGACATTGCTCTAAACATTGAGTGTGTTAAAAAAATGATTTAATGAATCATATAGTTAATGTAAATTTTATAATAAATGAGGGTGTGTTTTGAATACTAAAATTCTGCTGACAACTCTGCTAATTGGGTTGGGGATGGCGTCTACAACTTACGCAGATGAAGTAAAACTCAAAAGAGGTTGTGTTAAAGATCATCCATTAGTAGCGGGTGAAACAGACCAGACATTGCTACAAATTTATGCTCAAGCATGTGATAAAAAAAATAAAGACAACAAAAATGGTTTTCTAGCACAAGCAGCTCAGCGTTTTCAACAAATCGGACAAAATCAGAAAGCACTTCAATTGGTGAACAGTCTTAATGCACAAAATGTTCAGCACTCATCGTTAACAGATACTAAGTTTTTAGCTGGAATCGGAATCGCGAATGAGGCATTAGAGCAAATGCGTGGACCAGAAGTACGTTATTTGACTGAAGAGACTTACGAACCTGCGTTGGCACTTTCTGAAGCAGTTAAAAAAGCTAAACCTTTGACTGTAATCGAAACCAAAGTTGAAGAAGCCCCTAAGCGTGTTCAAGAGACTCGAACTACTCGACAGCCTGCACGTACAACGCGCCGTGCATCGACTCCAGCAAAAACAACACCTGCTAAAACAACGACACCTGCGAAAGTTGAAAAACCAGCAGCACCAAAACGTGAGAATCCGTTTGGCTCGTTGAACTGATCAAATTACAAATTTAGGAAAAAATAATATGGCTAAGCGTGAAAGTGTTCAAAAAAAATTACAACGCATCCGACCACCTCGAGTACAACTGACGTATGACGTAGAAGTAGGTGATGGTAAAGAAATAAAAGAACTTCCTTTTGTTGTTGGTGTATTAGGGGACTTTTCAGCAGCATCTGAACTTGAAAGAACCAAACTGAAAGATAAGAAATTTATTAATGTGGATTTGGATAACATTGATGAAGTAATGAGTTCGCTAGCACCAAGAGCAGCCTTCCAAGTTGAAAACACAATTTCGGAAGAGGGTGGAAATATGTCGGTAGATCTTACTTTTAACTCAATGGAAGATTTCCGACCTGAAAATGTTGTTCAACAAGTTGACCCTTTACGCAAATTGGTTGAAGCGCGTGAACGCCTTTCAGATTTGCGTAATAAAATTTCAAATAGCGAACGTTTAGAAGATCTGCTTGATGAAATTCTTCAAAATACAGATCAAGTACGCAAATTAAGTGCTGAAGCAGGAGGCGACGACCGTGAGTAATTTACAAACCGCACCTGCGACAAGCAATGCTGTTGAAGAAACGAGTCTTCTAGATTCGATTGTTGAACAAAGTCGAATTGCGCGTAACGATGATGAACATGTTCGTGCGAAAAATTTAATTGGTGAATTAGCCAAAGAAGTTATGGCTGGAACAATTACTGTTTCAGAAAACATGACGGTTTCAATAGATAAGCGTATTGCTGAAATTGATGCTTTAATTTCTGCTCAATTAAGCAAAATTATGCATCATGAACAATTTCAAAAGATTGAGTCGACTTGGCGTGGACTTTACTATTTCTGTCAAGAAACACCTTCAAATCCTTTAATTAAAATCCGCATTTTAAATACCACTAAAAAAGAATTGATTAAGGACTTCCAAGGCGCAACTGACTTTGATCAAAGCACATTGTTCAAAAAGGTGTATGAAGAAGAATATGGTTCTTTTGGTGGTGCACCTTACGCAACTTTGATTGGTGATTTTGAATTCGATCGCACACCGTCAGATATGTATCTTTTAGAACAAATCTCTCATGTTGCCGCTGCCTCTCATGCACCCTTTATTTCAGCAGCAAGCCCTTCAATTCTAGGTCTTGAATCTTTCACTGAAATTGATCGTCCTCGTGATGTATCTAAAATTTTTGAAACTGCAGAATATGTACAGTGGCGCTCATTCCGTGAAAGTGATGATTCTCGCTATGTGGCTTTAACTATGCCACGTGTTTTAGGTCGCCTGCCTTATGACCCTAAAGAGGGTTGGGTAACAGAAGGCTTTAACTTCGTTGAAGAAGTCTCAGGTGAAGATCACGATCAATATCTCTGGATGAATGCAGCATACGGTTTCGGTACACGTTTAACGAATGCATTTGATATGCATGGTTGGTGTGCGGCAATTCGTGGGGTTGAAGGTGGTGGTTTAGTGGAAGGCTTGCCAGTACATACCTTCAAAACCAATGATGGTGAAGTTGTATTTAAGTGTCCGACAGAAGTTGCGATTACTGACCGCCGTGAGAAAGAGTTGAGTGATCTCGGCTTTATTCCATTAGTACACTGTAAAAACACAGACTACGCAGCGTTCTTTGGGGCTCAATCGACTCAAAAGCCTAAGAAGTATGATAGCGATACAGCGAATGCAAATTCAGCACTCTCAAGCCAGATTCAATACATCATGGCTGTGTCGCGTATTGCGCATTATTTGAAAGCAATGATGCGAGATAAAGTCGGAAGTTTTGCTTCAGCTGGAAATGTAGAAAGCTTCTTGAATGATTGGTTATCTCAATATGTATTACTAGATGATGGTGCATCACAAGAGGCCAAAGCTAAGCGCCCACTTCGTGAAGCATCTGTAAAAGTTGTGGAAGACCCGGCGAACCCTGGTCACTACAAATCGGTCGTGTTTTTAAGACCGCACTTCCAGTTGGACGAGTTGTCGGTATCTTTGAGACTTGTCACTGAGTTACCTCAGTCCTCTAATTAAATAGAGCAACTTTATAATAACGTTAAATAAAACAGGAAATCTTCATGAAAGATATATATGTTCAATTTCGAGGAAAATACAAAGTAGACGGCGAATCTCGTGACACTGAGCACAAAGATTGGTTGGAAGTTAATTCTTGGTCTCATAACATCCGTCAGCCTAAATCTGCGACATCTTCAAGTGTTGGTGGTCATACTTCTGAGCGTGTTGAACATTCAGACATGTTATTCGTTAAAGATTTAGATGCGACTAGCCCGAAACTTTGGGAAGCATGTTCTGCTGGTTACACTTTTGATGAAGTACAAATCGATTACTACCGTGCGAATGGTGATAAGCGTATCAAGTACCTTCAAATCAAATTGAAACATGTTCTAGTTTCAAGCGTAACACCATCTGTAAATGCTGAAGGTGTTCCGACTGAAGCATTTGGTTTGAAATATGCTGCTGTTGAGTGGACATATAACCAACAAGATATCGATGGTACTCAAAAAGGTGCGATCACGAAGCAATGGTCACTTTCTAACAACACTGCAAGCTACAAAGCTTAAAGTCTTGAAAGTGAGAGGAGTAGGGGCTGACTTAAGTTGGCCTTTATTCATCTTCTAGAGTAGGCAAGATGAAAACAAATTTAGATCATCTTTATCCATTTGGCTTCCGTTCAACTTTATTTGATCGCTTGATTCCAGAATACGAGGATCAGATCAAAGGCTTGTCTATGCAAGAGCTACGTGAATCTGTTGCACATGACTTGGAAGATCTACTCAATAGTCGAGTAGCTAAGTTTGATCAGATTGATGACTTCCCTACGGTTAAAGGCTCGATTGCACAGTTTGGCATTATTGATTTTGTTGGATTATCAACAGCGAATCCAATCGATCGAGACAAAATTTGCCAATCTATTCAGCAGTCCATTGTGGCACATGAACCTCGCCTACGACAAATTCAAGTTGAAATGTTGTTAGACAGCGACAATATGGGCGCACTTTGCCTCAGTATTCAAGCATATTTAAATATCCATCCATTGTATGAGCCTGTAGTTTTTGATGCTTTATTGAAACCAACGACACAACAATATGTAATTTCGGCTAGATCTTAAGATTGGGGCTTTTGTGATAGAAGAACTTTTACCGTACTACGAAAAACAATTACAAGAATTTGGACAACAATCTCGTGAGTTTGCTCAGAAGTATCCTAAAATTGCCCAACGGCTCTCGCTCAACCAAGAACAGATTGATGATCCACACATTGAGCGCTTAATTCAGGCGTTTTCGTTGATTGCTGCTCGAATTGATAAAAAATTAGCAGACAGTTATGACGTTTTTACACGTGCTTTGTTTGAGGTGATGTTCCCTCAATATCTAAGACATTTTCCAAGTTGTACAGTCGTCAGTTTCGAAGATCAAAATAAAATAAAACAATTAACAGAAGCTCACGTCATTCCGCAGGCAACAACGCTAAAATCACGAAGCTTTAAGGGGGTACAATGTGAATTTAATACCTCTCAAGCTGTACGATTACTTCCCATTCAACTGAACCAAGTTCAATTTAAAACGAACCCAAGTGCTCAAATTTATCTCAACCAAAATGCCACTTTGCAATTAAGTTTTGAAACTTTCAATGAAGCAGGCTTGTGGATTCATCAAGAAAAACTCCCTATTTATTTAGATGCTATTTCAAATTTTCCGCTGCAAGTTTTGGATAGTATTTTCAAAAAAGATACGACTTTTACGGTACGCATTGGAACACAGCTTTATCAAATTTCTAATCCATTTTCCTTAATGGGCTTTGAGGAAGATGAGAGTTTATTGCCTATTGATCAACATACACATCATGCCTATCGCTTGTTGATGGAATATTTTTGTTTTGCAGATAAATTCAGTTTTCTTAATCTTGATTTGTCTTTTTTAACAAATTTATTAGATCAACAAACGAGTTTTGATCTCCAAATTCATTTTAAGTTAAACCTAAACGATCAGGCGATTATTCGTAATTATTCAGAGCTGAATGTTGCAAATTTTAAATTATTTAGCACGCCGGCTGTTAATCTTTTTGAAAAAAATGCTGAACCACAAAAAATACATCATCGACAACTTGAATATCCATTGATCACGGATGCGCATCATCCTGAGTTTTATCAGGTCTATTCGATTCAGAAAATGCACATGGTTCGTGAAAAGATTAATCAGGAACAGGTTTATCATCCAGTGTTGCCGTTCTTTGGAATGAGTCATTACCATGATGAAAATGTCCAATTTTTCTATGCATTGAACTCATCACAGCTCAACAATAAGTTTGTTGAAACGGGTTATTCCATTATTTCTAAGCATTTACAGCCGTATGATACAAAGTCTGATTTTATTAGCACCGTATTGCTATGTTCGAATCGGAATTTACCGCATGAAGCATTAAGCCAGTCAAATAATATTTTAAATCTGAATGATAGTAGTTTGGCACGTCGAGCGTTGGTATTGAAGCGTCCGAGTTTACCCTATCAATTTGAGCAAAATCAGAAAGAGCAATGGCGCATTATTTCTCATCTTTCATTAAATACGTTAGCACTGATGAAAGGGGATGCGGTAGCACATTTAAAAGAATTATTAGAGTTATATAACTTACCGGCGAATAAAGAAAATCATCTGTTAATTAATTCGATTAAACAAATTGAATTTAGCCTGACGCATAAGTTGGTTGAAGCAAAACCTTTCCCGCTTTTCGTACGAGGACTCAAAGTTGTTATCCGAATCGATGAACAAATATTCAGAGGTCATAGTCTTTATATTTTCAGTCAATTGCTGAGTCATGTGTTTAACTTAAAAGTGCAGTTAAACAGTTTTGTCGATGTCATAATCGAAGATGCTCAATCACAACAGGAGTTATACCAATGCGTGCAGAATGTTGGTGGCAAGAAGCTTCTGTAACAGACCATTTATTTCAACAGCCGACTGCATATGAATTTATTCAGTCGATTCGATTGTTAAGACATGTGCCCTATGCTCGGCCACATACACCATGGGATCGTGATTTTAAATTTCATCCTTCCTTAGAGCTTAACTTCCCTAAAAAAGAAATTGAATCACTCGCTTTAGAAGATGAAAAAGTTCAGCTTACAAATTTAATGGTGGGTTTGACTGGAATGCAGGGGGCATTACCCTATAGCTATACCAATAAAGTTAAATCAGCACCACGCAAATTTCGAGTTGAAACAACGCAATTTTTGAGTTTATTTAATCATAAGCTCACTTCACAATTCGTTGATGCGACGGTCAAGTACAATTTACCAGTACGGTATGAGGTCGAGTCTGAAAATCATTATCTGAATATTATCCATGCATTAAATGGTTATATTAGTCAGCAACATCAACAACAAGAACTTGATGATTATTTTGCTGAATTTGCAGGATTAATGCAGGGGCAAAATAATACAACACATGCTTTAAAAACCATGATTGCACAGGTATTTAATCAGCATGTGGCAATACAAGAGTTTATCCCTGAAAAATTTAAATTAGAGCTTCAGCAGAGAACATCCTTAGGAGGGGCGACGCCAAGCTTGTTAGGATTGAATACATTTTGTGGAGAGACTATTACCCAAATTGATGGCAAAATTGAAATTCAAATTGGACCGTTGGATCGTAAAACTTACCTAGATTTTCTACCACAACAAAAACTAAGTTTAAAATTAAAAAAACTACTACAAAGCTGGTGTAGCCCAACCTTATTGGTTGATGTTCGTTTAATTTTATCAAAACAAGAAATACAGCCTATTACTTTAAATTCGGAGCATTCTATGGGGCTTAGTCAGGGTGCCTTTTTAGCTCATAATCAACCGCTAGACAATGATGAAACTTGCTACCCATTGCTTGGAGTAGCGTCATGATCAAAATCATTGTTGGAGTGTTCCTTACTGTTTATCTGGTGATTTCTGCGATTGTGGTGCTGTATTGGCGTGACATCAATTTTGATCCTTCTGGCAGTGATCTACTTATCTTTTTTGGATTGTTACCTGTTGCAATCACTGCTTTTTTGGTGATGCCCTATATGATTTATCATTGGATAAAAGAGCAAAAAAATAAACAGAATGATCCTCAACTTAGCGATGAGACCACAATTGAGGAGCTACAGCCTGAGCCCGTGGAGTGGATCAATTTAAATGTCTATCGCGCTTATGCACTCAATGCTTTGGGTGAAAATCATCTAATTATTGATGCGATTCGGGAGTTCAAGAGCCCTGAACTTGATGACAAATTATTGAATGGGTATGGGTTGCCTATTCTGAGTTATCGAATTTCTGATTTAGACGTCGAACAAGATGAAGAGGATGAATATAGCTTCAAACGGCAATACCGCATTCATCAATTGATTCTGACTCAACTCGAACAACAAACAGAAATACTCTGGGAAATTAGTGAGCATTTAAAAAAATCAGCGCTTTTCTACGATACTCAAATTAGCCAATCTTATCGTATGCATCCAGCATGGATTGATCCTCAGGCTGAGTATCATGATGGGGAAGAAGATATTCCTTCTGTGCAGCAAGTTTATCGACTGAATAAGCTTAAAATCCACCTGGTTCTCGCTGAAGAATTACTGCATGTTTGGGATGAACAAGATTCTGAGCAACTCATTTCAGACTACCTGAGTCAGCTCAATTATATTCCTGAAGTGTTTCACGTGGAACACCACTATTGGGGTGCTGAAACAAGCTATAGTGAATGGATTCATCTTTTACAAAGTATTGAAAAAGATGAGTCGTCTATAAGTCTTGTGTTTATCGTTGATTCCGAAATTGATCAAGATACATTGGATGAAAAGATTTGGATTTCAGAACAATATATTCCTGCAGAATATATTTCGAGCTGTTGTTTAGCTTCACCTAAAATTCAAATTGAAAATGTTTTACCTACGAAAACATTAGATATTGCGATAAATGAAAAACAACTGAAACAGAGTTTAGATCGCTATAACATTGATCATCAGTTCAAAGTGGAAAATGAGCAGCCCTTTACAATTCTGTTGGATGACATTACTCAACTCAACACACTTAAGAAAATTGAGCAAAATTTTGCCAATACGAATATTGAGCAACAT
This sequence comes from Acinetobacter sp. ANC_7553, assembly GCF_056779895.1. Classification (NCBI taxonomy): domain Bacteria; kingdom Pseudomonadati; phylum Pseudomonadota; class Gammaproteobacteria; order Moraxellales; family Moraxellaceae; genus Acinetobacter; species Acinetobacter sp. ANC_7553. The sequence continues at coordinate 16,021 of NZ_JBWYIV010000012.1, forward strand.
CACTATTTAATGCTTTATCCAACACTTGGGAATACACAAAGCTTAGCTAAAATTTTTGGCTTTACTCTCGCTTTTCAGTTTGATGATGCCTTGATGACAATGGTGTATACAACTCAAAACCCAGATGTTCAGACATTTATTCAAACTTATCAATCAGAATCAGACATAAATCCTGAGCAGCAAAACGTTTAAAAATTTACGAAAAAAATGAGAATACAATGCACACGATATTAGGCTATGTATGGCAGTACGTTTCAAACCCAAAGGCAATCATTGCATTGTCATTGTTTGTTGCCTTAGTGTCTGCCTATCACACGATACCTAGACAGTATTTCTGGCCGCTTGCGGTGGCTTATGTACTGGGTCTAATCGGTTATGGAATCTATTGGTTCATTCAACGCAAACGCCATGAGAAACAAGGGGAAGAATTGGCGGAAGCAATCGAAAAAGATACCCAAGCTGAGTATGGTAAGCAGAAGGATAAAGATGAACTGCAATTGGTTCATCAACAGATGAAGGATTCAATTCAGCTCATTCGTAAGTCAAAGCTGGGTGATAAAAAAGGGAATGCAGCGCTATATGAGTTGCCTTGGTATATGGTCATTGGTAACCCTGCTGCCGGTAAGAGTTCTGCCATTTATAACTCGGGGTTAAAGTTCCCATTCGAAGAAACGCATAAAAATGCAGTGTCTTCAGGTTTGAGTGGAACACGTAATTGCGATTGGTTTTTCTCAACAGAAGGGGTGTTGTTAGATACGGCTGGTCGTTACTCAGTCTATGCAGAAGATCACTCTGAGTGGATTGGTTTTTTGAACTTGCTCAAAAAAAATAGATCTAAAGCGCCGATTAATGGACTGATTGTCACCGTCAGTATTGCCGAGTTAGTTAGTCAAAGTCCTGAAAAATCGTTGAAACTCGCTAAAAACTTGAGAGCACGTATACAAGATTTGACGGAACGTTTAGAAATCTTTGCACCTGTGTATTTGGTGTTTTCTAAAATGGATTTGATCGCAGGATTCACTGAGTTTTTTGATTGCTATGATCAGGATGAATTTGACCAAGTTTGGGGAGCAACGCTGCCTTATAATCCAGATTCATCTGAAAATGCTGTTGATCTATTCGAGCATCATTACAATATTTTGTATGATGGATTGAAAAGCGTAAGTACGACTCATTTAAGTCGCCGTCATGCACAGAATATCTCACCAAGTGTGATGACTTTTCCGCTTGAGTTTAAGACTTTAAAGCCAGCACTCAAAACTTTTATAGGAACACTATTTGAGGAAAACCCGTATCAGTTCAAACCTGTATTCCGTGGTTTTTACTTCACGAGTGCCTTACAAGAAGGAACGATCGAGAGTCCAATGACGGAGCAAATTGCTCAAGAATTTAGACTTCAGAAAATTCCGAACAGCGAACATGGTATTCCACAAAATTCTGTATCACAGAATCATGGGTATTTCTTAAAGGGATTATTTTCAGATGTCATTCTGAAAGATAAAAACTTGGTGAAGCAACATATTAACCCGGCGAAAAAGCGCCAACGTTATTTGAGTTTTATTGCAGCTTTACTTGGGGTATCTGTAATTTTAGGCCTGTGGGTGTGGTCTTACCGTAACAACCAACAGTTGATCGCAGATGTTCAAGCAGATCTGAATAAAGTGATGCAAATGGAGCAGGCATCAGGTCAGCATTTGGCGACACAGCTTGACTCGTTACTAATTTTACAACAGCGTTTAGAACAGTTAGATCAATTTGAAGAAGATCGTCCATTAAAGTTTGGCTTTGGTTTGTATCAAGGCAATGATCTGCGAGAAAAACTTAAAACCGAATATTTAAATGGTGTGCGACAAATTGTTTTAGAACCATCTCAACAAAATATTGGTCAGTTCTTGCAACGTGTAAAAAATAATGAAGCGACACTAAAAGAAAATCACGTTAATGTTGAAATTCAGCAAGTATCGGCTAAACCTGCACAAAATGCTTTGGAACCTTCTGATTCGAATCCCCAAGATGCTTACAACGCATTGAAAGCTTATTTGATGATGAGCAATTCAAAATATATGGAAGCAAGTCATCTGAGTGATCAGGTTACACGCTTTTGGCGTTCATGGTTAGATGCCAATCGTGGACAAATGTCACGTGGTGAAATGATCCAAAAAGCGGAGCAGGTGCTGACCTATACCATGACATTGGCGAATGATCCAAAATTCCCACAGTTGTCAGCGGATGCGCAATTGGTTGATCAAAGCCGACAAGTATTGTTGGCGGTGATGAAGGGGATGCCAGCACGTGATCGAGTTTATAATGAGATCAAAATGCGTGCTGCCGTACGATATCCAGCAGTGACAGCAGCTCAAATTGTAGGTGAGAACAATCGTAGTGCCGTATTAGGTTCTTATGCTCTTCCTGGGGTATTTACATATAAGGCATGGAACGAATATATCGATCAAGCCATTGATGAAGCTGCGAATAGTCCGACAGACAGTCGTGACTGGGTGTTGAACAGCAATCAATCAGATGACCTCACCTTTAGTGGTAGTCCAGATCAAATTCGTAAGCAGCTGACTGAACTCTATAAGAAAGAATATATCGCAGAGTGGCGTAAATTCTTGAATGGAATTTATTATGCAAAACAACCTGATTTTGCCCAGCAACATAAAACTATAGATTTATTGGGTGAGCCTCAAAACTCCCCGATACGTTTGCTGATTGAGCATACAGCGAAAGAAACCAATTGGGATAACCCTGTGGTTCAAGCAGAATTGGCTGCTCCACAAACAGGATTTATCGCTTGGTTTAAACGTAAGGTTCTTCGTCAAGATAATACCAATGAAATTCAACGTGCAGCTGAGCGCGCCCAAGGTGCTATCTCAAAAGAATTTAATGTTTTTTATCAGTTGGTTCGTAAACGTGATGATCAGCAAAATAAATCATTACTTGATGAGTATTTAGAAAATCTCGCACAGGTACGCAGTAAGTTCAATGACCTCCGAAATGCAGGGGATATTGGCCCAAATGCGATGGCTTTGGTAAAACAAACCATCAATGAACAAACCTCAGTATTTAATACTACGCAAAAACTTGTCGATGAAAAACTGACGGTAGGGCTGAATGATATTGACAATAAGCTCATTCAAAAGCTTTTGGTGAGTCCACTGACACAATCCTTTGCAAGCTTAATCACGCCAGCACAAGATGAGATTAATAAATTATGGGTAATGCAAGCTTATCAACCGTTTAATCAGACTCTGAGCCAAAAGGTTCCATTCAATACCTCGGCTTCAATCCAAGCGACGAGTAGTGAAATCGGTCAAATCTTCGGTGAGGGCGGTAGTATTGCCAATTTTGTTAAAGAAACGCTCGATCCATTTGTGATTCGTCGTGGTTACACACTGACTTCTAAAACGTGGAAAGACCAAGGCATTATCTTGAATCCACAATTTGTGATGAGTTTCCAACGCTATGTTTCACCACTTAACGGTGTAGCTACAGGTACTTTGTCACAAGGTTCTGCGCCTGCTGCGACCAATCAGTCCAACTTCCAATTCTATCCATTGTCTAATCCACAATTGCTGTCTTATACGATTGATATTGATGGTCAACGTATGGTCTTTGAAAATGGTATCCAACAGTGGGTGAACTTTGTTTGGCCGAATACTGGTGCTATTCCTGGAGCGCGTATTACTGCAGTCGATCTTGAAGGAAAAACACATACGATTTTTGATGCACCAGGTGAATACGGGATCAATCGTTTGATCGACTCTTCACAACGTCGTGATCAAAATGGTGTCATCGAAATGACTTGGGCAAGTGCTCAACAACCATCATTAGCGGTAAAAGTAAACTTCCGTTTGATCAGTGGGAATTCAAGTCAAGGTGGTACAGGCGTTGGCTCTAATCGTGATTTAAACGGTTTGCAATTGGTTGATAAGGTGACCACCAACAAGGCGACAGCACGTGTGGTATCTGCTCAAAAGGCACCAACACCAGCACCTCAAGCTGAGAATTCAACGAATACGGCATTGCAAAATGCAACACAAGGAGCACAGCCATGATGTATGGAGTACAACTTAAGATGGATCATCAGTAGGAGGCGATATGTACAGTGTGAAAACAACGCCTTTGTACTATGGTAAGAGTCCTGCTCGTGGCGATTTTCTGAAAACCAAAGGACAGTATTCTCTGATTCAAGTGATTGATCAGTGGATTACTGAAGCGCTTGAAATGGCAATGAGAAATCCAAACTTCGATCAAAATTACCAAAGTTTGGCATCATTAGATTTCTTTATTGCCAATCCGCGTGAAAATATGTTCTTGGTTGCAAACTTAGTGACCAGCCAAGACAGCTCAGGTCGTCAGTTTCCTATGGTGTTGAGTCACTTATTGGAAGTGGATGCACCCTACCAAAATTTGCTCTATGCACCTTATAGCTATAAGCCAGTTTTGATTGACTTATTTCAAAGAAACCGAGTGATTCGTCAAATTCGAGATGCTGATGATTTAATCGAAAAACTGGCTCAGCTCAAAAAAGAAATTCAAGTTCTTGATGTAACTGAATCAACCGCTTTTTTTGAAAATCACACCATGCATTCGTTTGCACAAATGATGAAAATATCGGTCTATGAGCTTGCACAAAGCATGATTGGACTAGGTCTTTTACTCCAACCTGTATTAAAAAATGGAACGAGTAAACTGAATAAGGTGTTAATTTTACCGATTCACAACCCTAGTTTTTGTTATGAAATCGCAGCATTCTGGGTTAGTTTAATCGCAAGATTTTTGCCAAAACATAATACCGAAGTGTTAATTGGTATTCTTCATTCAGAACGTCCAGTTTTATTATTTGGCTTTCAGGGCGCAGATATTGAAGCATTAAGTGATATTTTCAATCAAAACTTAAGCTCTGAACATTGGGTTTCATTGGTACAAGCACAGTGGATTGATCGCTATTTGGAGCAAAATGCAGGTCTTGCTGCACTCGAGCAATCTTTGTGCGAACGACAGTTAAGTTTAAATCAAGGAATGAAATTATTCCGACAGACTTTTATAGAAGAATAATGATGAAGAAAACCTTATTAAAGATTTCACTGCTTAGTTCGATATTGAGTTTAAGTGTTATATCGTTTGCGAAAGACATTATCGTTGAGGGAGTTGTTCCTAACGAGATGAGCAAACAGGCCATATTGAGTAAAATGAAAGTGGTCTATAGCCAAGACCAAATTATCGATAAAATTCAGGTTCGTCCTGTCACTGCACCCAATGGATGGAGTGATTCCGTAACCCAAGTCATCACACCTGATCTTAAAAAAGTTTCTCAAGGAAAATTGAGTGTAAGAGGAACACAAGTTGAGCTCACAGGTAAAGTCCTCAATCAAAATGATATCGTACCGACTCAAAATACATTTCAAAATTTAGTTGTGGCACCTTATCGCTTTAATGCACAGTTATCTGTGAATCATGCAGAACAAGCTATCATTGATAATGCTTTAAAAAATCGAATTATTGAATTTGCTTCTGGAAGTGCCACACTTTTACCAGCAGGCACACAAATTTTAGACGAAATGGTGGTTGCGCTAAACAAAGTTCAAGGCAAAAATGTCAAAATTATCGGACATACTGACAGTCAAGGTAATCCACAGAAAAACAAAGAATTGAGCTTGCAACGTGCGGATGCAGTAAAACAATATTTGATTGCGAAGAATATTTCACCTTCACGATTAAGTACAGCGGGTATGGGTGCTGATGAACCTGTTGCAGACAATGCAACGGAAGAGGGTCGTAAGAAAAATCGACGAATCGAGTTTGAAGTTCAATAAAATATTATAAAAGGAATAAGTGTATGGCTTTCCCTTATATTACGATTGGCTCTCCAACCACAGGTGGTGGGCAGGTTATTTCAGCAAATAGTTCTTTCTTAATCGAAGGTAAGCCAGTTGCTTGTGTAGGGGATAAGGCCACCTGTCCTAAACATAAAACAACGGCTACTATTATTTCAGGTGATCCATATATGCTAGTTATGGGCAAATCTGTTGCGAGAGTAAATGATAGTTTATCGTGTGGCTGTAAATTATTACCCAAACAAAATTTAGTAGTAGGAGCAACAGGAGCTAGTATAGGAAATAACCCAACCTCATTAATCTCTAATTTGGCTAGTAATTCTATAGTGAATCGAAATAGACAGTATGGTCAAAGATTTCAATTAAAAGATGAATTAACGGATGAAGTACTTCAAAATATTTGTTACGAAATTGAATTAAATGGAAAAGTAATTCATGGGCGAACCGATCAAAATGGATTTACAGAAGAGATTATCGGAGATAAAGAAGAAAAAATTTTTCTAAGAATAATTGCAGAGGATCATGAGCATGTCCACTAATAAACAAACTGTTTCTGAAGTAGAGGCAATGTTAAAAATCAAATATGGTATAGATCCTCCTACTAAAGTAGTTAGATTAGAAACTAAGAGATATCTGACAGCTGGTGAGATTGCTTTATCAAAATTAATTTTTAACAATTCTATTAATTACTCTAAAGTATTGATTAAAAGAGGTGGTTTATTAGGATTGCCTAACTCTACTAAAAATGCCATGACCCCATTTGGTGAAATTCATTTACCTGAAGAGTCTTTTTTAAGTATCAAAGATTTTTCAGTATCTAAAGAAGCCAGTGATAGAATATGGTTTATTCATGAAATGGCTCATGTATGGCAACATCAGCTTGGCTATAATAATTTTGGAGCAGGTCTAGAAATAGGCATTAGAGGTGGATATACAAGTGAATCTAAAGCTTATGACTATGACCTATTATGCGATGATCAGGATAAAAAACTTAACCAGTTTAATATGGAACAACAAGGTGAAATAATTAGCCATTATTATGATGCAGTCTATTTAACAAATTTTCCTAATCATGATTTACCTATTAGTCATAAAAAAAATTTAGCTCAATTAGCTGCTTTGAAAAAAGTATTACAAGATTTTCTTAATAACCCATCGGATAAAAATTTACTACCTCTAAATTACGGAAAGTTTTTTTGGCATAGCACTAAATCTAGATATTAATAGAGAATTAATTATGAAATATTTTTTGGTTGTTTTTTTTATAATATTTAATTCGAATATAAGTGTGCAAGCGAGCTCCAGTAAATATAAAGGTGGTGAGTTAAAAATAATTAAAAAAAATAATGAAGCCTGTTTTTATATTAATAATAAGGGGTTGAAAGGTGAATATGAATTAAATGTTTTTGATAAAAAAAATTTTTATAAAATATCTAATTATAGTTCAAATTTTAATAACTATTATCCATCACAGAATAACTGTATAAAAATTAAGTATAATTTTAAAAATAATTATATCTATACTGCTGTACTTGATTCGGAAGTTACAAATTTTGGTAGTGATTTTTGTTTTATTGGAAATGAATTAGGTAAATTTGATGGAGTTAAATGTACTATAAATAAAGCATCTTTTTGGGAGAGGATAATAAAATTTTTCAATGCCACAGAAAATTAATTTACATTTAAACTATATCATCGTATCTGCATTTATTATGCACAATAGTTAGTTGGTTTTTTAAATGTTAGATTCTCAAATGAAGTGCAACAGAGATTAAATTATTGGAAGGAGGCAAGATAAGTTAGCATTTTGCTTCCGACCGTCCAAAGTCAAAGTTGCATCATGAACTATACTTATCTTACCCAAGAAGAGAGGGCAGCTTCAAATGTGAGGTGCGACAGTTTTAAAAGCCTGATGATAATCAACCAACTGAACAAATTTCTCTAATGGTGTATGCCAATCAAGAGCTCTTCTCGGTCGAGTATTGAGAGACATTGCGACTTGATTTAAATAATGCTGATCTGCTTGGCTTAGGTCAGTCCCTTTCTGTAGATATTGTCTAATCAAGCCATTCATATTCTCACAAGTACCTCTTTGCCATGGCGAATGAGGATCACAGAAATACACTTCTATCCCTAAATCCTGTTCCAAAATCTGATATTCCGCCATTTCGCGCCCACGATCATAAGTCAATGTCTGACGTAACTCCGGTGGTAGATATTTCAGTGATTCTGTTAATGCTAAGCGAACTGATTCTGCTTTGGCATCAGGCAACACAGCTAATAAACAAAGGCGTGTATTTCGTTCAATCAGACTAGCTATAGCACTTTTATTGTCTTTTCCTTTGATCAAATCTGCTTCCCAGTGCCCTGGTCTTTTTCTTTCCTGAACCTCGGCAGGACGCTCATGTATAGTTTTTATCTCTTGTAATATCGAATCTTTTTTGGACTCTCCATTGGCTTTACGTTTTTTATTTTCACGTCTTAAGCACGATAATAATTCTTTTTTTAATTCACCTTTGGGCAAGGCTCGAATAGTTGAATAAATTGTTGTATGGCTGATATTCATAGCTGGTTCTGAACTCAAAAATTGTTTTATTCGTTTAGAAATTTGTTCTGGTGACCACAAACAAAGGATTTCTTCAACAATGAATTTCCATAATAAAGAAGCATTCAACTTAAGTTTTCTGTGACCACGTCTTCGTCTAGCCAATGCAGACTGTGAAGCGGATTCAGCGCAGTAAGATTCAGTTGTCGAATTGAGATTAAGTTCACGAGAAATCGTACAATGATGTCTATTAATTTGTTTAACAAATTTTCGGGGTGAAAAGTTTGCTTTTTATGTTCAAGCATTAATGCTGTTCGTTCTTGAAAACTCAGATGTGTATATGACAAAGTGACACTCCTATATCCAATTTAATAAGGATAGTTGTGTCGCACTTCAAGGTTTAGGCTGCCCTGTTTATGCAAAAGTATTACAGCAACAGCCATCAGATTTAACAAATAGTATTACGATGCAACAATTTCTAAAACAATGTTTTTTAAAATGATTCTACAAAATTCTGGTAAAGATAATAGCTTTGAAAATGATATTGAAATTAAACAAGTTAACTCTTTATGTGTAATGGGGAAATTTTTACTTTCTGAAAAGTATAAAAATGCTGTCAAATCTATAGCTTCCTGCATTTCATATTTTTACTTTAAGAAATATCCTATCTCTGTATGGTTTAACTATATGTAAATTTACCTTGTACGTATAGAAGCGATATAAGCCACAGCGTACATCAATATTCAAAAGATTTTCTATTGTGTACAGCTAAATCGGATCTTATGCACTTACATATTGCACAATTTTATCAAACGCAGATTTAAGCGCTTTGTCATCGAATTCATTGCCTTCGAATGTTTCATTGCGATTGCGTGCAAAAATATCGCGAATCTCAACCACGGCATTTGAGTCGACTAAACCTAATTGCGTAGCAACTTGACGGATTTGATCGATAGAGCGAGAGCCATTACTACCGCCATAACTGACATAAGCAGCAGGTTTTCCATTCCACTCTTTACCTAAATAGTCGAGTGCATTTTTAAGTGCAGGGCTGTAACCATGATTATACTCAGGACTAATAAATATAAATGCATCACCTTTCGCGATTTGAGCAGCCCATTCTTGTTGCTTAGGTTGATCATATATACCCGTTAGTGGTGGATTTGCTCCAGCGAAAAACGGTAAATCCCATTCTGTTAAGTCCACAATTTCTGTCTGAATCGTGCTGTAGTTATATGATGAAATCGTGTTTTGAACCCAATTTGCAACTTTAATGGCTGTGCGGCCTTCTCGAACGCTTCCCACAATAATTTGAATATTCACCAAATTAATCCTTCTAACTGTTATCACACTGACTTTAAAATGTTTTTTTTAAAAAGGTAGATCGAAAATGTATCTAAAAAAAAGCGCCATAAGGCGCTTTTTTATGCACGAATCAGGCATTACATAATTTTGATGCCTTGCTGACCTGCTGGTGTTACTTTGAAAATTTCAACTTCAAAAGTAATATCTTTACCAGCAAGCGGATGGTTAAAGTCGACCTCAGTGATATCATCACCAACCGATTTAACCACACCATATAATGACTGCTTTGCTTTATCTTCAAACTCAATCATTTGACCTTCAGCAGGACGTTGCTCAAATTTAACAGTATCAAATTTTTGCACGTTCTCTTGGTTCCAAGGGCCAAAAGCATCTTCAGCAGGTAAACTTACTGTACGACGGTCCCCCGCACGTAAGCCAAATAAAGCTTTTTCAAAACCAGGCAATAAGCTGCCATCACCTATCACAAGGCTTACAGGTTCTTCGCGACTACGTGTATTATCAATTTCAACACCATTTTCAATGGCTACTGAAAAGTGTAAATGTACTTTTGAACCCGCTTCAATGCGAGTATCTTCATTTGGATTAATAAAATCAGTCATTTTGCGCTTCCGCACGTTGAATACGATGTTTCTCTAAGAAAAAAGTATCGATCAGCATTAAGATGGTACCTAAAGTAATGGCACTATCTGCAAGGTTAAAAGCAGGGAAGTGACTATTGTTGTAGTAGACATGAATAAAATCAACAACATAGCCTAAACTTACTCGATCAATAAGATTACCAATCGCCCCACCTAAGATGAGTGCGATGGCTAAAGGCAATACTTTCATGTTTTTTGGCATACGAATAATCCAAAACACAAAAATAACCGAGACAATTCCTGCAAGTGATGTAAAGAAATAACGTTGCCATCCACCGGCATCGGACAAGAAACTAAAGGCAGCGCCGTAGTTATGTAGTAATGTCCAATTTAAAAAAGGTAAAACAGGTACAGGGTCTGCATAAGTCAGATGTGTACTTGCTATCCATTTAGTCCATTGATCCAAAATAATGGCAACAATAGACAATCCTATCCACCACAAATTGTGGGGATAGAATTGGAATAAACCTTTTTTATTATTTTGTGGATTAGGCATATTTTCTCTCTTCGCCTTGACCTGTAGGGAGGTTAATAATACAACGACCACATAGTCCTGGATGTGATGGATGTGTATTCACATCAGGCAGAACATGCCAGCAACGAACGCATTTTTCGCCGTCAGCAGCAGAAACTTTCACATTCAAGCCTTCTAAGTCAGATACTTCACCTTGTGCTGCATCGAAACTATTGACCATCACTTGTGAAGTAATGAGAACGAAACGAAGTTCATCGCCTAATTTGTCTAGAACGGCTTTAAGTTCATCATTCGCCCAAAGCTCAACCTTAGCAGACAAGTTTGAACCCACAGTTTTCGCACCACGTGCTGCCTCGATAAACTTATTCACTGCCGATTTCACATTGATCAATGTTTGCCATTCAGTTTCTGATACGACATTGGCACTTGATGCAGTCGGAATATCATACCATTCAGCAGTGAAGACATATTTCTCAGTTTGACCGGGAATCAATGGCCAAGCTTCTTGTGCGGTGAACGTTAAAATAGGTGCCATCCAACGTACAAATGCTTGAACCAAATGGTACAACGCAGTTTGTGCAGAACGGCGTGCTTGAGAATCTGCTTTGGTGGTGTACTGACGGTCTTTGATAATGTCTAGGTAGAAACCACCTAAATCGTTGATACAGAAATTCGTCAGCGCACTTGTCACGATATGGAAGTTCATATCTTCGTAAGCTTTCTGAATCGTTTCTTGCACTTCTGAAGCACGTTGCAAGATGTATTGATCGAGTGCAATCAAATCATCAATCGCTAAGCAATCAGTCGTAGGTTGGAAACCATTTAAGTTTGCTAACAAGAAACGCAATGTGTTACGAATACGACGGTAACCGTCTGAGGCACGGTTAAAAATTTCTTTACCTGCGGTCATTTCATAACGGTAGTCTGCAGATGCGATCCAGAAACGAAGGCCATCAGCACCCATATCTTTAATGATATCTTGCGGCGTGATGACGTTACCGATCGATTTCGACATCTTACGGCCTTTCTCATCGACCACGAAGCCGTGTGTCAACAAGCCTTTATACGGTGCGCGTTCGTTGATTGCCATTGAAGTCAACAATGAAGATTGGAACCAACCACGGTGTTGGTCTGAACCTTCAAGGTACAAATCAGCAGGGTCTTGTAGCTCTTCACGTTCACGAAGGACTGCAAAGTGTGTTGTACCTGAATCGAACCATACGTCTAAAGTATCTCGAACAGCGTTATAGCAATCTGCATCATCACCGATGAATTCGCGTGCATCACGGTTATACCAACCATCAATACCTTCTTGTTCGATGAGTTTAGCCACTTCTTCGATCAATTCAGGTGTACGAGGGTGTAACTCGTTAGTATCTTTATGAACGAAGAATGGAATTGGCACACCCCAAGTACGTTGGCGAGAGATACACCAATCTGGGCGACCTTCGATCATCGCTTGAATACGGTTTTTACCCCAATCTGGTACGAACTCAATATTATTTTCAATCGCGTTCAATGCACCTTGGCGTAGACCTTTGGCATCCATGCTGATGAACCATTGTGGTGTTGCACGGAAGATAATAGGTGTTTTATGGCGCCAGCAATGTGGGTAGCTATGTTTAATCACAACATGTGCCCAAAGTTTGCCTGCTTCAGTCAATGCTTCAATAATTTTTGGATTGGCTTTGTAGATGTGCTCGCCTGCAAAGAGTGGCGAAGTTGGTAGATACACACCATTACCACCGACTGGGTTTTCAACTTTTAAGTTGTACTGTAAGCCAACTTTATAGTCGTCTACACCATGACCTGGTGCAGTATGTACAGCACCTGTACCGCTACCGTCAGTCACGTGCTCACCTAAGATTACAGGCACTTGGCGTTCAGCGATCAGTGGGTGTTGCAGAACAAGGTTTTCAAGTTTTGCACCAGTGAATTCTGCAAAGACTTCAAATGCAGTAAAACCATAACGCTGAGTAGCTGATTCAACCAATGATTTCGCAAGAATGAAGTTTTGAGGTACTTTGTCTTCGCCAGTCGCTTTCACAAGTTGATATTCGAGATCAGCATGAAGCGCAACCGCTTGGTTGGCAGGCATGGTCCAAGGTGTTGTGGTCCAAATCACGATGTCGGTACGTTCAGCAATGTCTACACCCAAACGTGCAGAAAGGTCAGCTAAATCAACAACGCTGAAACCCACATCAATTGCGTCTGATTTTTTATCTTCGTATTCAACTTCAGCTTCAGCCAATGAGGAACCACAGTCTAAACACCAGTTGACGGGCTTAAGACCTGGTTCGATATGACCTGCTTTGGCAATAGCACCCAATGAACGCACGATGTCGGCTTCTTGTTTGAAGTTCATCGTTAAGTACGGATTGTCCCAATCACCAAACACGCCCATACGCACGAAGTCTTTCTTTTGCAGTTCAACTTGTGTGTAAGCATATTCACGGCAGGCTTTACGGAATGTAGAAGCATCTACTTTTACGCCGACTTTACCGACTTTTTCTTCAACTTTAAGTTCAATTGGAAGACCATGACAGTCCCAACCCGGTACGTATGGTGCATCAAAACCATCCATCACTCGGCTTTTAATGATGATGTCTTTTAAGACTTTGTTAACCGCATGACCTAAGTGAATTTGACCATTCGCATATGGAGGGCCGTCATGAAGCACATATTTTTTCTTGCCAATACGCGACGCACGAATCTGCTGATAAATGTTGTCGGCATACCACTCTTCTAACCATTTCGCTTCACGTACTGCGAGATTTGCTTTCATCGCAAAGTCAGTACCTGGGAGGTTTAGCGTGGCTTTATAGTCCACTGCATTTTCAGGAGTTTGCTTATCGCTCATGCAAGTTGTCTTCCAATTTAATCAGTCTAAAGCTGACGCGTTTTACAAAAATTAAGGAGTATTAATAAGGAAAGTTGGGGTTATTTCGGCGAAACTCAAGCAGTTGCTCAACATCATCATCGATCCCAGCTTTGAGTGCTTCTAGCGAAGGATAATTCTTTTCGCCATGAACAAAGTTCAAAAATGTTACCCGCATTAACAGGCCATACAGATTAGCAGAAACATCAGGGAAATGTACTTCTAATCGCCACTCTGGATGTTCCTGTTCGATGGCTGGTCGGGTGCCGACATGTCCTGCACCGAAAAGGGCTGTAGCCTTATAACCAGCGATACCTTGATATTCGGCATTTTCATTGCGAACTTTGTCTTTTAACGATTCTGTTTCACAAATCACTTCAACACCATAGATGCCATGCAAACAGGGTTTATGGCGGTTTAGACGAACATTGATAGTTGGAAAGTTAATGGTGCGACCGATTTGATCACCATATTGAACACGACCCGTAATGCTATACGGGCGACCAAGTAGCTCCGCAGCTTTTTTAAGATCACCTGCAGCCAAAGTTTGGCGTATTAAGGTGGAGCTAATACGCTCGCCATTCAGTTCAACGTTATCTAAATCGGTGACTTGAAAACCATAATCGCGCAAGAATTGGCTATTACCTTGTCGGTTTTTCCCAAAATGATGATCTTCACCGAGTACCAGACTTTGGGTATTCAGTTTGTATTTTAGAATATCAGCAAACTCTTCCGCACTTAAATTACGGAAAGTGTCATCAAATTTGGCAACAACAATATAGTCGATACCAAGTGCAGCCAAATGTTCCACTTTTTCACGTAATGAACTAATTCGTGGTGGTGCATCGTAACTTTTAAAATATTCTAAAGGCTGTGGCTCAAAAATCATCACCACAGTTTTTAAATCTTGTTGTTGTGCTATGTCTTTTAATTGCTGAACCATCGCCTGATGACCCAAATGAACACCATCAAAATTGCCAATGGTGACGGCAGTTTTGGGCAATTGAAAGTTGGGCGCTAAAGCATTCAGACGGAGTAGCTTCATGGGCGAAATGGTGACTAAAATTAATTTGGGCTATATATTGCCATATTCTCACAGTTTCGTCTTGTTGTTGTGTTTTTATTCAATACTTTTCTTATTCTAGATCAAGACGCTTGAGTCATTAGATCAAAGAAACTTTTATTTCGGGATATATTTTTGTCTAATGTATTCCATTCGAAATTTAATGAGTAAGTGATGTCTGATCTAGCCCTAATTATGGCCTTAGCAAGCGAATCTAAAGGATTATTCGAAGCTGAAAATATTGCAGTACATTACAGTGGTATTGGTAAGGTCAATGCAGCATTTAAAGCTTTTGAAGTGATTCAAAAAACGGGATGCACAACTTTGCTGAATTTAGGAACAGCAGGAAGTTCGCATTTTGATGCGCATTCCTTGGTTGAAGTAACAACATTTGTACAGCGAGATATGGATGTTTCACCGCTTGGCTTTGAAGTTGGTGTTACACCGATGGATCAGGAATTTCCCGCAGCGATTAACCTAGAGCCGTATTTTCAACATCTTCCCAAGGGCATTTGTGGGACTGGCGATAGCTTTGAAACTGGTGAACCTAAGGTGCCATGTCAGTTGGTTGATATGGAAGGATATGCGCTCGCCAAAGTATGTAAGAAACTTGGCATTCGTTTGATTTCCGTGAAATACATTACAGATGGGGCAAACGACACCGCACATTTAGATTGGGAGGAGAACTTGTTGTTGGGCGCTCAAAAATTATTGGCTTTATATCAGAGTATGGAACACTAGATTTTTAAGATTTTGGCGACCATAGAAACTATGGTCGTATGCCAGAGATCAATCTCGAAGAGATTTAGAGAAACCAATTATGGTCGAGGTAAAATACCGTATAGCATCATATGGACTGTATGCTCAATGGTACGTTGATACATGGTGCGATTGCGCAAGGTTTTTCCCGTTACCATTTCAGTTTGGGTGCTAAAATCAGCATAGTTTTGTGTGATACCCCAAAGGTTAATAATTAAAACCTCAGCATCGATCTTGTCTGATATTTTGCCTTGCTCTTGCCACGTGGAAATGACTTTAGATTTGCGTTTGAAGAGTTTTTTTAATGGGCCTTTCAAAATTGGCAGGATATGTGGTGCGCCTTGGATAATTTCTAAAGCAAATAATTTTGATGCCTTATGTTGAGTACGAGAAACCTCAATCTTTTGCATGAGATATTGCGTGATCGCTTCAGCAGGCTCTAAATCAGCTTCCAACATTTGCAGTGGAGCTAACCATTTTTGCATGACAGTAGTCAGCACTTCGACATAGAGCGCTTCTTTATTTTCATAGTAATAGAAAATATTCGATTTGTGCATTTCCGCGAGTTGTGCAATTTCATCTAAGCTTGCACCACTAAAACCATACACAGAAAACACATCTAATGCAGCAGCTAAAAGCTGTTGACGTTTTTGCGTACTCTTCTTTTGTTCCATCTCGTCAGTAAATTATAAAAAGGAACCTCAAATTGTACGGCAAAACGTGCGATTTGTGCACAAGGATTAGGGCATTTGCAAAAGAATATGAAGAATAATTGTGTAGTTAAGTGATAAAACTAATAATAAGACACATGTACAATCTATTTGATAAACAAATACATATTACTCATGTGGGAAATGCTGATCGAGAATATCTTTTAATTTAATTAAAAAAAGCCATTTATCAGTACGAAAAGTGTCTAATTTTCCGACGAAAATTAGACACTTCCATTTACCTTATTCAACAATTCAGAATGTCATATTTTGTATCGCTTAAGTTGAAAGTACGGCTTCTAAAACTTGTTGTTCAAGCTCTGCAAATTTGACATTTTTTTGTCGCGGTCGTGGTAAATCTACTTTGAACTGATGTGCGATATGACCTTTATCGAGCAAAATAATACGATCTGCTAACTGAACAGCTTCACTGACATCATGTGTCACTAAGATGGTGGTGAAGCCTTGTTCTAGCCATAGTTTCTCGATTAAATTTTGCATGTCTAAACGCGTAAGCGCATCTAAAGCCCCCAAAGGTTCATCAAGTAATAGTATTCGAGGGGTATGAGACAAGGCACGTGCTAGCGCTGCTCGTTGACGTTGTCCACCTGAAAGTTGTGCAGGCCAAAGTTCAGCTTTTTCATTTAAGCCAACTTTTTCCAATAATGCTTCAGCCTTATCATGCTGGGATTTATCTAAGCCCAATTGCACATTTTTTAAAATGCTTTTCCATGGCAATAGGCGAGGATCTTGGAACATGACGCGGATGTCATCAGCGGTAATACCTTCACGAAAGTTCAGTGCAGATTTAAATTTAATCTCACCATAACTCGGTTGTTCTAAATCCGCGATTAACCGTAACAACGTACTCTTACCACAGCCACTTCGACCCACAATGGCAACAAATTCACCAGGTTCTATATGTAGGTCTAAATCCTCTAATACTTTAACTTTGCCATAGAACTTGTGCAGTTGTTCAATATTAATTTCTGCACCGATCTTTTGTGGAGCTGATCTGGCATGATCTGGAATGACATGTTCATCAGCGAGATTTGAAATACTTAAATCAGTCATACGCATTCCTATTTTTGATAGCCTGGATGCCAGCGTAATAAATATTTTTCTAAGGCAACCGCGAGTACATCCGCTAATTTACCAAGTAGGGCATACAGTAGAATCCCTACTAAAACGACATCTGTTTGTAAAAATTCACGCGCATTCATGGTCATGTAGCCAATTCCAGCTTGTGCCGAGATGGTTTCAGCCACAATTAAAAGAACCCAAACTAAACCTAGTGCGAAGCGCAAACCAACTAAAATGGAAGGAAGAGCACCTGGTAAAATAATTTCTTTGTATAACTGCCAGCGTGTTAAACCATAACTCTTGCCCATCTCGATCAGCTGAGGATCTACAGATCGGATACCGTGATACGTATTGATATAAATTGGGAAAAACACGCCAATCGCGACCAAAAATAATTTGGCAGATTCGTCAATTCCAAACCATAGAATCACCAATGGAATTAAAGCTAAAGCTGGAATATTACGGATCATTTGTAGGGTCGTGTCGAGTAACGTAGAGGCGACTTTAGATGAGCCATTTAACAACCCTAAAAATAATCCTAAGCCACCACCAATCAGCAAGCCAATCAGTGCACGTCCCGCACTGACTTGGACATGTGTCCACAGTTCACCACTAAGCAATAGATGCCAAAAAGCTAAAACCACTGCGGTTGGAGCAGGCAAGACGCGGCTTTCTAAAATGCCAGTGACTGATGCCAGTTGCCAAATCACAATAAGGAAAATGGGTACTAACCAAGGCAACAAACGTTGCCCCAGTTGTTTGGTTCCTCGAGAGAGAAAACCTTCAGCTTTAACCACCTTGGTTTTACTCAACACGATAGAATGCTTTTGAGTTTTATTTACTGCTGTTGTCATGCCGGCTCCTGAACCTGATCTCCTTTTTTATTTTCTTCAGGAGTGTAGTTATTCGCGACAATCTCACCAAAAGGTCCAGTCAGATTCGGTTGAGTCAGTTTTTGGCGTGTTTCTAATGGTAGAAGAGGGAATACCAATTCAGCAAAACGAATTGATTCTTCAAGGTGCGGATAACCCGAGAAAATAAAGGTATTAATGCCTAAATCTGCATATTCTTGGATACGTGCCGCCACAGTTTCAGGGTCACCTACTAATGCCGTGCCTGCACCGCCACGGACGAGACCTACGCCAGCCCATAAGTTTGGTGAAACTTCAAGTTTCGAGCGATCTCCATTATGAAGTTCAGCCATACGACGTTGACCAACAGAGTCCATTTGTTTAAATTTTTTCTGTGCCGCAGCGATGGTTTCGTCATCAACATACTGAATTAATTCTTCAGCAGCTCTCCATGCTTCCTCGTTGGTTTCGCGGACGATGACATGTAAACGAATACCGTAATCTAGGGTGCGACCTTTAGCTGCCGCCTTAGCGCGGACATTTTCAATTTTTTCTTTAACTGCTGCTGGTGGCTCGCCCCAAGTTAAATAGGTATCCACTTGATCGGTTGCCAGTTCAACAGCATCATCAGAAGAACCACCAAACCACAATGGTGGGTAAGGTTTTTGGACGGGTGGATATAATAATTTTGCATCATCCACGCTTAGACGTTCACCATGGAACGTGAAGCTTTCACCCGTATGAGAGCGTTTTAAAATTTCGCGCCAAATCGTAGTATATTCAGTCGCAGTTTTATAACGCGTTTTATGATCTTCATAGACGCCGTCACCTTTTAACTCTTGCTCATCACCACCAGTGACTAAGTTCAATAGAACACGGCCATTTGAAAGACGGTCAAAGGTTGCTGCCATACGTGCAGCCAGTGCAGGAGTGGTTACCCCTGGGCGCAAAGCAACGAGAAATTTAAGATTTTTGGTGGCATCAATTAAACTTGCGGCAGTTAACCATGGATCTTCACAAGAACGACCAGTCGGGATAAGCACACCTTCATAACCTAGATTATCCACCGCCACAGCGATTTGTTTCATGTAGGCATGGTCGACAACACGTCCGCCTTTGCTTGTACCTAGGTAGCGACTATCACCATGAGTAGGAATAAACCAGAAAATTTTCATTACTTAAGTCCTTAATATGAGTTACTTACCAGTCCATACGACTTGGTTGATTTGTATCGGTTTAGGAATGATTTTGAGCTCAGCAAAGCGATCAGCCAGTTGTTGCTGATCTGCAATGACTTTCGCGGTTAAAGGTGCTGCATAAGATGGACGAGGTCGGCGCTGAACAAAGGTTTGGCTCACATTCGGCTTTAAACCTGTTGTTTTGGCAAAAATCGTTGCTGTAGTTTTTAAGTTCTTTTGAACCCATTGATCAGCAAGATTAATCTGTTCAATGACACCTGAAATCGCTTGAGGATGTTTGTCGATAAACTTGCCTGAAGCGAGATAGAACGTGTAATTCGGGCTCAGCCCTTGTCCAGTGGTCAAAACTTTTGCTTTATCTTCAAGCTCAGCAGCAGCGTAATACGGGTCCCAAATGGCCCATGCATCAACGGCACCTTTTTGGAATGCTGCACGTGCATCAGCAGGACTTAACCAAATTGGTTTTACATCGCTCCATTGCAAACCTGCTTTTCGGACGGCTTGGACCAATAGATAATGTGAACTAGATCCACGATGTACTGCGACACGCTTGCCTTTGAGTTGTTTAAGCTGAGTAATGTTGGATTTTTTCGGCACTAAGATTGCTGAAGAAAGTGGCTTCGCCGCCTCATAAGCAATGTAATGCAAAGGTTTATTTCCTGCTTGAGCATAAACAGGCGGGGTATCACCTGTTGCACCAATATCCACTGAACCCACTGCAAGTGCTTCTAAAATTTGAGGACCACCAGGGAACTCATTCCATGTAATTTTGGCATTGGGAAATTCTTGCTCAAACAGTTTTTGCTGTTGAGCAATCACCAAATTCACGGAAGATTTTTGGAAGCCAATGCGTAATTCCTTCACTGAGGGATCAACAGCCCATGCAGCTGAGCAACCCAACATCGCACAGGCAAATAGCATCGTTGTCATTGAATGACTTGAGGTTTTAAACCAAGTGTGTGCTGTATTTGCTGATTGATATTGAGTCATGTTCATCACCTTTTCATGTTGTTATTTGGGTGTAGGAGCAATAATTGCGGCCTGAATATTGATTTTGTTTGGAATCAATTTCTGTTGATGGAATACATCGGCAACTTTTTGCTGATGTTGAGCAACTTCAGTACTAATTGGGTAAACGCCGAAGCTCATACGTCCAATTGAGGTTTGAAGAATTTTGAAATCTAGACCTGTAGGCTTCACGAGCAGTTGAGCTGCTTCGTCTTTATTGGAAGCAATCCAATCTGATGCCTCATTAAGTTCTTGAACAACGGTTTGTATAATTTCAGGATTCTGTTCAACGAACTTACGATCAGCCATATAGAACTGGTAGTTATTGGCATTCCCTTCGCCAGAAGCGAGAACACGTGCGCCGATTTGATGCTCTGCTGCTGCAAAGAACGGATCCCAGATTACCCATGCATCGACTGCACCGCGCTCAAATGCTGCGCGAGCATCCGATGGTGGTAGGTAAACCACTTCAATATCATCAAGCGTCAAATGATTCTTTTCTAAAATCTTCAAGAGAAGATAATGAACGTTAGAACCTTTGTTTAACGCTACACGCTTACCTTTAAGTTGTTGAATATCTTTGATGTTCGAATTTTTTTGAACAATCAACGCTTCAGCGCGTGGAGTCGCAGGTTGATTTGCGACATAAACCAAATTTGAATTCGCTGCTTGGGCAAAAATAGGGGGGGCTTCACCGACTTCACCAAATGAAACACTGCCGACATTCAAACCTTCTAACAGTTGTGGTCCACCTGGGAACTCTACCCATTTCACTTGAATGTTTTGATCCTTCAAAACGGCTTCTAATTCACCACGTTCTTTAATCACGGGCAGTAAGCCATACTTTTGATAACCGATATTTAACACTTGGGTTTTATCTTCTTTTTTTGAGTCGCAACCAGTGAGTAGCAAAGCACCTGTTAACGCAGAAGACAAAATGAGTGTTTTTTTCCAAAGATTAGCGTTAAAGCTGCTCATATTGAAAATCCTGAAAACTTAAAAATAAAAAAAATCAAAAAAATAAATGCGTCATGTAACGCGCCTAAGTTAATGAATTTTCTATTTCGTAAAAAATAAGAATTCAGGAATTCCTAATGAATAAAAAAGATAAAATTAAAAGAGAAAAAAATATCTAAAAAAATGCAAAAGACTCAAGCTGATAATAGCGATATTTTTGTTTCTAAGTTAATGAAATATATAAATATATATTAAAATATTAAATTGTGATAATGATATGATTTGTATGAATATATCGAATGAGTGTGAAGATAGTTCAACTAGGAATATCGATATATAAAAGAAAGATAAAGCAGTTCATGAGGGTGCAATAAAAAAGCCACTTTAGAGTGGCTTTTTACAAACAATTGAGTTTCTTTGGAAATTATAAAGTGCCTGACGCGCTTGTGGTAAGTCATCCACCGATGCTTTGACAAACCCTTGTTCCAAAAACCAATGTGCGGTTCGTGTCGTAAGAATAAATAACTGTTGGATATTAGACTTTTTTGCTTTCTCTTCTAAATAGTGCAAGATTTGGCTACCACGATTTGATTTGCGGTAACTTGGATGTACTGCCACACAGGCTATTTCTGCAGAACGAATTTCATTTGATTCAGTTGGTATTGGATATAATGCTGCACAAGCCAGAACCATACCGTCACGTTCAATCACAGCGAAATGATCAATTTCATTTTCTAAGCGTTCTCTAGAGCGGTATACCAAAATGCCTTCTTGTTCTAATGGGCGTAATAAACTGATTAATCCACCGACATCCTGAATCGTCGCTGTGCGGACTTCTTCATAATGTGCATCGGTGATCATCGTGCCATGCCCATCACGAGTAAATAATTCTTCGATTAATGCACCATCATGTTCATAAGATAATAAATGAACGCGGTTAACGCCATTTAAAGAGGCTTCCTTGGCATTTTGTAAATGCAATGCCAATTCATAATTTTGCTCTAAAGCAACGTCAATATGTTGATCTAGCTGATGCGGGGTCACTTCGCGCAACAACTGCTGTGGGCTTTGCATTAAACCTTGTTCGGAACCGAGAAAAATGAGTTTATCGGCACCGAGTTGGATAGCTGTTTTGGTCGCCACTTCTTCAGCAAGCAAGTTATAAACTTCACCAGTGGTTGAATAACCTGAGGGGCCAAGCAATACAATATTGTGATTGTCCAAATGTTTTTGAATCGCATCTGCATCGACTGAACGCACTTCACCGGTAAGTTGAAAATCGATACCGTTACGAATGCCATAAGGTTTAGCTGTTATAAAATTACCAGATACCACATCAATGCGAGCACCATACATGGGTGAATTTGCAAGTCCCATAGACAATAAGGCTTCGATTTGTAAACGGATTGAGCCTACGGCAGACATGACCGCACCTAATGAGTCACGTGTTGTTACTCTACGATGATTATGAAAAGGACTATCTAAATTCTTCTCAGCAAGATTTGCACTGATTTGTGGTCGTGCTCCATGAACCAGAATGAGTCGAATGCCGAGAGAATGTAAAAGGGCAATATCATGAATAATATGTTGAAAATTTGGTGATTGAACTGCTTCGCCGCCAAACATTAAAACGAAGGTTTTATTACGATGGGCGTTGATATACGGCGCTGAGTTTCGGAACCAATGCACATATTGCTGTGTCATATTTTGAATTGTATCTATTGAGTCCGATTGCATGCATGTACCGATAGAAGCGAGAAGTGGTCATCAGATTCTAAACAAAAAAATGATTTTCCACACCTGCATTAAAATAAAGACATAAAAAAGCCCAAACTGAGTTTGGGCTGAGTGCAGGGAAGATCAATTTGAGAAGATCTAGGAATAAGCTTATCCGATGATACGCACGATGCGATCTGTACGCTCATTCACTAAGACATAGTCTCCATTAATTTTGTACCACTGCTGGTTACGCGCCGCTTTAGGTAGATTCTTCGCTTGACGATCACTTAACTCAAATTTTGAAGAGTTGAATTGACGTGGTAACTGTTGACCTACTCGCCATTGACGGCTTGGATTTACATTTTGGAAGCCACGATTTTGTTCATAGCGGTCATGTTGATATTTCGCAGTCTGACCTTTATTCCAATGCGCTGGTGGAGGAGTTGGTTTTGAATAGTGACGACCATCGTCATGTGGACCAGCCATCGCAGATGTTGCCAATAAACCACTCATTGCTAATGTAAGTACTGATACTAACTTTTTCATGTGGGATACCTCTAACTTTGTTATTTATCCGATATCGCTAAAGTACAAAATGATTTGAGATAAACCGTGGAGAGATATAGTCAATTTGTGAAATGTATGAAGAAGTGATGAAGATGAATGATTAGGATTGAACTCAACAAAAAACCCGACATGAAGTCGGGTCGATTTAAACGTCAAAATTAATCTTGCTGGATTTTCAAAATGCTATTGCTGTTTGAATCCACCAGAATAAAGTCATTATTCACTTTGTACCATTGTTGGTTTTTACCAGGTTTTGGTAGGTTATGATCTTTATATTCGGTTTTATAACTATTGCCACGATAGTGTTGAGGCATGACGTAGCCAGTTTGCCATTTATGTTGACGTAAACGTTTTACGCCACGCTCTTCTCTGTTTTTACGACGATCTTGGAACTCTTGATCTGATGAAGCATCATATTGAGTACGTTTCTCAAATCCTTTACCACGTTCACGTGAACCTTTATCTTGGTAGTCATCAGAGTAAGGAGCAGCATTGGCAATATTTGCTGTAAATATTGCACTTAAAGATAATGTCAAAACTGTCATAATCTTTTTCATATTCCGCCCTCGTTGACCTTATAAATTGGGGTTCACACTAATGTACTGAAAAAATGCAGAGAAACTGTGAAGATAGAATGTAATTTAGATTAAAAATAACGAGATAATAAGAACATATTTTAATAGGAATGAAAATAGAAACCGATGCTTTAGCTGAGCAATCAATGCTTTGAGCAATTTTAAATTTTGAATCCTAATATGATTTTTAAATTGTAAATATTTTAATAACACAGAAGATGATTTTCTTTTAAATAAGAAAAATCATCTGATCCGTTTCATCTCAGTGCCACTGATTATGATATTCCTGCAATTGTTGAATAGCTTCGATAATGATCCACGCAGTTTCGGCATGATCTAAACCTTGAACTAATGAAGCATCCAACTGTAACTGTTCGATCGTTTGGATCGTTGATAATTTTCGAGCTTGGTCTGCCATATTATTTCCTTATAAAAGTGTTGAATTTCATGGCATTGATCATAGTTAAAATTTATAAATATAAAAAACCGAATATTTTTCTCAATTTAATCTGATTATTCGATTAGTGTTCGAATCAAATGCTTAGAAGACAGCATAATTTTTTATATCGATAAACTTAGCGTATGTATAGACTTTTGTTATAGTAAGAACAATTTTAAAGCAACACTAGGAATAGGTTATGTCTGTCGCTCCGCGTATTGGGATTTTAGGTGCTGGTGGCCGTATGGGTCGTACATTGATTCAAGCAGTTCAAGATGCTGGTTATCAATTAGCAGCAGCGGTAGAGCGTCCAGGCAGTAGCCTTATTGGCGCGGATGCAGGCGAATTAGCGGGTATTGGTACACTTGGTGTGAAAGTCGTGGGTGATATCCAAGATGTTTTAAATGATTGCGATGTATTTATTGATTTTACTGCACCAGTTGCAACTGAACAGCATTTGAAACTGTGCCGTGAGGCTGGTGTTGCATTAGTGATCGGTACGACGGGAATGAACGATGAGCAAAAAGCATTTTTAGATGAAAGTGCAACGATTGCTCCTGTAGTGTACGCAGCAAACTACTCCGTAGGCGTGAATGTATCCATTAAACTTTTAGAATTAGCATCTAAAGTCTTTGGTGACAGTGTCGATATTGAAGTGATCGAAGCACATCATCGTCATAAAGTTGATGCGCCATCAGGTACTGCTTTAATGATGGGTGAGGCGATTGCTGATGCATTAGGTCGTGATTTGAAGCAAGATGCTGTGTATCACCGTGAAGGGCATACTGGTCCTCGTGAACGTCAAAGTATTGGTTTCCAAACCATTCGTGGTGGCGATATTGTGGGTGAACATACGGTAATGTTTATTGGTGAAGGTGAACGTGTAGAAATCACACATAAAGCCACGAATCGCATGAATTTTGCTGCAGGTGCAGTACGTGCCGCTGCTTGGGTTGTAGGTAAAGCACCGAAAAAATATGACATGAAAGACGTTTTAGGCTTCAACGATATCAAAGTTTAAGTTTAAAAATACTGCGTGATCATCTAAATAATAATGTTAAATATGAAGAATAAAAATGAAGAAAATTTCTATGATCTGCTTGCTTGTCAGTGCCATTGGCCTGACAAGCCAAGTTCAAGCCAATGAAGCCTCTCGACTCACCATTAACAAAAACAATATTAAAGTGTGGACGATGCAAAATCTTGATCATCCTGTGTTGTCCTATCGTGCTGAAACAGTAGTGGATGCTTCACTCGAAAGAGCAGTTGCAATAGTTTTGGATGTGGAAAATGCAAAATCATGGGTACCCAATGTCGGCTCAGCACAGGTGATTTCTCAAGATTTGAAGCAAGGGGAATTTAAACTCTACATGGTGTTAGATTTTCCATTTCCTTTGAAAGATCGAGATCTGATTGTGCAAGGGAAAATGTATAAGGATTCAAAAGGTATTATTCATATTAAGAATAAAGCTTCGCAAACGGGAAAATCGAAGAATCCTCAGTATATTCGCCTGCAACACTATGTTGGAGACTGGAGCTTTGAACAGATTGGACCGAATAAGGTAAAG
Source organism: Acinetobacter sp. ANC_7553 (assembly GCF_056779895.1). Lineage (NCBI taxonomy): Bacteria > Pseudomonadati > Pseudomonadota > Gammaproteobacteria > Moraxellales > Moraxellaceae > Acinetobacter > Acinetobacter sp. ANC_7553. Next base: position 42,221 of record NZ_JBWYIV010000012.1, read on the forward strand.
GTCAGCACTTCAGGATATGCGGATCCAGAAGGTGCAATTCCACAAAGTGTGACCAATATGTTTGTACAACAGCAGCCTTATCAAATGTTGCAAAAAATGAAAACTGAATTAGCAAAATCTCAATCTGCGCAGATATCGTTACCAGATATTTTGAAATAATGACGTTACATCAGTCATTTAATCATTTTTCAAAGTGTAAGCTGTAAATTGCTTTAACTCTGCTGCTTGAGGCAAATGAAAACTCAAAATTGGTTGCTTAGTCTTAGACGTCTGATCCAATAGAAAAACTTGATAGATTTGTTTTTTGGAATCATCACATTGAAAATTTAAATTTTTTTGTGTGGGGCTATTGAGCTTGACTGCATGATCAGAAGACACGGTGTAGAGGTAAATTTTCTGCTGATCTGGAGATTCAATACTTTTTGTAAAACGATAATGACTGTTGTGCGTCACTTTTAAGAATCCATCAATTAACGATGTACAAATAAATTTTTGCTCAAGTGCAGCTTGATCGATCGCATACTCTGGTTGGCAAGCTGTCATAAGTGTTACCAAGGGTAATATCAAATATAATTTATCGTTGTTCATGTGGCCTCCTGTGTTTTTTTAGCTGTAAGACCATCATAAATTTGCTAGGTTTATAGATACAGATACACACATTTTATAAAAATGAGCACAGTTCATGTTCCAGTATCAAATCTTAGCCAAACATATCAAACAGAAAATTCTGAGTGGAGAACTGTGTTCAGGACAGAAGCTCATTTCCCTTCGACAATTTTCAGCATTACATGCCGTCAGTTTAAATACAGCAAAAAATTGTTATGCATTATTGGAATCGGAAGGGCTCATCACTGTTAAAAATAAATCGGGTTATTTTGTTCAACATTTGAAATCCAGAAACGATCCTCCAGTATTGCCTTATCATCATGAATTTGAAGCTGAAGCAAAGGATATCAGTAACTTAGATTTGCAAATTGAAATACAGGAGTCTTCAATCAATAACCGATCAATTCATTTAGGTGCAGTACAAATCTCTCCAAATCACGTGCCTGTAGATACAATCCGAAAGTCAATTCAACGTGCTTTAAAACACAGTCAACCTGAAGATTTCCTTTACAGTAATCGACAAGGGCATTTGAGATTGAGACAAGCTTTATCAGACCATTGGGCTGAAGATGGGTTTTATATCAATCCAGACGAGATTTATATCACCAATGGCTGTATGGCTGCGTTATCACTCGTGGTTCAGCTCTTGACCAAGGAAGGGGATGGCATTGTGATTCCAACCCCAAATTTTAATGGTCAATTACAGTTGTTAGGGACACTGAAACGCAAGTTGATTGAGATACCTGCAAATGTGGATGGTTTTGATTTAGAACGCTTAGAAAGAGCAATGCAGCACCCCGATACCAAAGCCTGTCTATTGACTGTGAATTATCAAAATCCACTAGGATTTGAGCTTTCTAATCATGATAAGCAGAAGATTGTGCAATTGGCTGAACAATATCAATGCTATGTGATTGAAGATGATATTTATGCTGAATGTAGTTTTAATTTACAAAGACCTTTACCGATTAAGCATTGGGATGAAGCAGGCTATGTCATTTTATGCAGTTCAATATCAAAATCATTGTCCAGCGCATATCGAGTAGGTTGGTTTTGTTTACCGCCGAGGCTTAAATATTTGCATCGTCAAATTGTCATTCAAAATGTCAGTGTGAATACACCTTTGCAATTGGCTTTGGCTGACCTGATGTATAGTAGAGCCTATCGTGAGCATCTACTCCGATTAAAACCAAAATTAAATCATCAAGTTGATGAATATCGACAAACGATATTAAGCGCTTTTCACGGGATTGACATTGGTTTAAGTCAGCCAGATGGTGGCTATGTTTTATGGCTGCAATTGCCGACACATATTGATGGTTTAGAACTCTATTATGCTGCACGTCAACATGGTATTAACATTGTTCCCGGAGATGTTTTTGGAGAAGAACGCCGTTATAAAAATTATATTCGCTTAAATGCAGGGCATGAACTAACTCATGAAATTCATGACTCCATCGTGTTTTTAGCGGATTGGGTGAAACAAAAAATGAGGTCATCATCCCAAGCACCTTCTTAAAAAGATTATGGCGCTAAACTAAGCTTTTTAAAGCAGTGATTTTCATGATCATCAATCATTCCTACCGCTTGCAGATAAGAATAGATAATGGTTGGACCCACGAATTTAAAACCATTCTTTTTTAGAGTTTTAGAAAGTTGCAGGCTTAATTCGCTTTGTGTTGGTGCTAAGCGATAGTCTGGCACAGAATGAACTTTGGGTTGATGCCCTACAAAACTCCATAACCATTTGACCATATCAGGCATGATTTGGCGCATATTCAACCATGCTCGAGCATTATCTCGAATCGCCTTTAGTTTACCTAAATGACGAATTATGCCCGGATCTTGTGCTATTTCGATTAAATGTTCATCTGTAAAAGTCGCAATTTCTTCAATGGTGTATTGAAAGAAATGATATCGATATCGCTCGCGTTTTTTTAAAACAATAACCCAAGCGAGTCCTGCTTGCTGACCTTCTAAACAGAGCATTTCAAATAAGGTGTGTTCATCATATACAGGCACACCCCATTCTTGATCGTGATAATTAATATAAATCTGCTCATCGGAGCACCAGCCACAGCGTTGAATCGTCATGCGAATGCTCTGAAGTGATCAAATGGTAAAAGCAACCCACTGATCGTTTTGATTGTCCCAAAAGAACAACTCTGCCTGTTCTAAATCCGAAAAATTAATCCAGAAATCTTTACCTGCTTTATCTGCAAAACCAGTGCTAATCAACAGAGCTTCTTCGGTAATTTCCATAATCCAGCCCTGATGGCTTTGTCCATTTAAGACAATACGTTGTTGATTGCCAGATTCTGCAAATTCAACTAGACGATTAATCAAGGCTTCTGACATGAAAACTTCCTAAAAATAAAAACTTTAATTTAACGTAAATAAGGGTATGGATTGACAGGGCCTCGACCGCGACCATCTAAGTAAATTCCATAATGTAAATGAGGGGCAGTATGTCGAGCATTACCCGTATTGCCGACATAACCAATATGGTCACCTCGTCGCACGAAGTCACCCTCATTGAGACCTTTTTTATGCTGATCTAAATGCGCATAATAATGCCAAGAACCAGCGGGTCCTAAAATCCAAATGACTTTCCCACCCAGCTTATTATCGCGCATACTGCGAACAATTCCATCAGTTGCACTATAAACTTTTGTACCACGAGCCGCCAAGATATCAATGCCTTCATGTGTTCGACCGTGACTTCGTGATGCACCCCAAGTGTCTGTCAGTTGTCTCGCTTTTACACCTTGTACTGGGATAGGTAATTTTCGATCCAAAGGAAGCATATGTAAGCGAGCAACGAGGGTTGGATCAAGCGGCGTTTGTTTTGGAGGTTGGCTACTGCAGGCGACAAGTAAAATAGCTACACTTAGGATGATGTAATGTCGCAAATACTTAGTCACTCGAACTCCTTGATATGATACAGCCACACTTATTTGAATCGACTATGTCACAAATTCACGGCTGAGATCAATTTTTTCATCGCAGTTGGAATGCCCATTTCTGTTACAACTTGTGGAGCGAGCCATTCACCTCCTAATTCTGTTTGGAGGTATTCCATCTGGTCGAAATCAACATGGAAAATATGTGCATTCAGTAACCAGGTAAAGTGGGTGAAACTGTGTGAAATTTGAGTTGGTAATTGATTACTCACCAAACCATATTGCTGAGTCAATTGACTAAATTCTGAAGTTTCATCAATGATGGGTAAGGTCCATAAACCACCCCATAAGCCTGAATGCGGACGTTGTTGCCATAACCATGTATTTTCAGTACTTCGCAGTAATAAAACATCCGCAGTTTTTATAGGCACTGTTTTTTTTGGCTTTTTAAATGGTAACTCTTGTGTCAGACCCTGCTTTAAAGCTTGGCATTCTGACTGCATTGGACAGTACAGGCAAAGTGGTTTTTTAGGAGTACAAATTGTTGCACCCAAATCCATAATGGCTTGCGTGTAATCATGGTTGCGTTGTTCAGGACAGAGTTGCTCGGCTAATTCCCACATTGCACGTTCATGGACAGGCTTTGATAAATCATCTTCAATGGCAAAGAAACGTGCTAAAACACGCTTAACATTTCCATCCATTATCACGCCGTATTTGCGTAATCCAAGTGACATCAATGCACCAGCAGTTGATCTACCTATTCCTGGCAGTGCCATCCAAGCTTCTAAAGTCTCTGGAAAATGTCCATTTTGACTTACGATTGTGGCTGCTTTATGCAGGTTGCGAGCACGCGCATAATAGCCTAGACCTGCCCAGTAAGGAGCAACTTCATCCCAAGTAGCACGACCTAAATCGGTGACCGTCGGAAAGCGCTCAATAAAACGATCATAGTATTTCAGAACAGTTTTCACTTGGGTTTGCTGCAACATAATTTCAGAGACCCAAACTTTGTAAGGATCATCTGCGACTTGCCATGGCAGATCATGTCGACCATGTACATCAAACCAATCCAGTAACGCAGTTGAAAAAGAAAACATGAAAATACCATTAATACAATCTGTGCTCAGTATAACCAATCTAGGCAAAGACCTTTTAAAAAAGCATGAAAAAAGGCGCATATTGCGCCTTTTTGTAAAATCAACATTACTCTTGAATAATGCCCCAACGACTATCTAATTTAAGCGGTTGGTTTTTGTAACGAGGAATAATATGGATGTGTAAATGTTCCGACTCTTCATCGCCAAAAACTTTGCCATCATTAAAAGCGATATGAAAGCCTTCCGGATGATGACGGATTTTTAACTCGTTACGTGCCAGTTCTAACAACGACTGTAAACTTTTACGCTCTTTATCGGTAATTTCAAAAAAAGAACTCACATGACGTAAAGGAATAATAACGGAATGTCCTTTAGTCAACGGCTGCTGTTCTGGCAAAATCACACCGAATTCATTTTTATCAATCACATCATATTCATCGTGATTGCAATAAGTACATTGTTCACTCATCCTTATATTCCTCTTATATTTTATCTTCTTTCTTCAATAATCTTAGCGCTAATAAACTTTGAAAGTAATTAATCTAAGTGACGCGACAGTAACTCATACATCGCAGCTAAGCTTTTTTCTTCAGCTTCAGCGTTATAACCGAGATCTACACCATTGGCTTTTGCCCGTTCATCAGCTTGTGGATTGCTAAAACCATGTTTTGCATCCTCAAAGATAATGACCTCATGTGGCACCTGAGCTGCAAACATTTCTTCTTTAAATTGTGCCACATCATCTAGCGTGACCATGCTATCTAGCTCACCATGCAAAACCAGAATTTCAGCTTTTACTTGACCTTGTTGAGCAGGTGTTTGCGCAGATAAATTAGCATGGAAGGTAGCAACTGCTTTTAAGTTCGCACCAGAGCGAGCAAGATCTAAAACAACTTTTCCGCCGTAACAAAAACCAATCGCAGCTAATCGAGTTGCGTCAACTTCAGGCTGTGCAGATAAAGTGTCTAACGCAGCTGTAGCGCGTTGTACAATTGTTTCAGGCTGTGCGAAAGTTTGCATCATCCACTCATTTGCTTGAGAAGCTTCAGTGGTTACCTTTTTGTCGCCGTACATATCAATGGCAAAAGCAGCATATCCTTGTTCTGCAAGTTCTCGAGCACGTTGTTCTGTATATTCATTACGACCCCACCACTCTGGGGCTACAATAATACCTGCAGCTCCTGAAGAGTTTTCAGGTGCGGCAAAATAACCAATCAATTGAGTACCATCTGCCGCTTTATACTGAATTTCTCTTGTTTGAATTGCTGAAGTCATTATTGAAAGTCCTTTCGTTTATGAAAATCAGCAAAGATTAAAGCATAAATGTTTTCCGAAGTGATGAATTTGCAATAAGAAAGTAAAATCAAATGTGAGAATTTATGAAAGATTGGAATATATAAAACGCGTATCAATGAACAGATAAAAAGAAATAAAAAAAGAAGAAGGAGTACCTTCTTCTTTTCATCAATCTTGTGTTTTCAATTTAATCTAGTGATTTAGAACACTAGACTTTGCCTCTTGAGATAAAGCCTACAATTGCGAGAATCACTGCAATCACAAGTAAGATAATTGCGAAATCTTTAGATAAGCCTGCTACACCACCAAACCCTAGCAAACTTGCTATCAATGCAATCACTGCAAAAATAATCGCCCAACGGAACATTTTGATTCTCCATAAATTTTTATTAATGTTCATTCAGTATAAGAAAATAAACTGAGCAAAATGTATACAAAGGGTATTTTAACGTAGAGTATTGATATTCTTTAGTTAATCAACTGTAACTGAGATTGATGAAATTTTATGAGAATTATTAGTGATATACTGACTCAAATTTTTGATATTTAGCTGAATCATGAGCACATCTTTACGCCCTGAATTTTGGAAACATTATTCACTGTTTGAAATGAACCAAGCAGAATGGGAGGCACTGTGTGATGGTTGTGGTATGTGTTGTTTGGTTAAATTAGAAGATGATGAAACCGAAGAAATCGCATATACCAAAGTTGCGTGCAAACTTCTAGATTGTCAGACGGGGCATTGTTCAGATTATGAAAATCGTCAGGTGCATGTACCTGACTGTATTCAGTTAACGCCTGAAAAATTACAACAAATACGATGGCTACCTTCGAGTTGTGCATATCGACGTATTAATGAAGGTAAAAAGCTACCGAATTGGCATCACTTGGTGACAGGCAATAAACAAAGTGTGATTAGTGCTCGAAAATCTGTAGCAGGTCGTTGTATATCTGAACAGCTTGTTAATGAAAATGAAATAGATGAATACATCGTGCGGTGGGTACGCTAGTACATTCAATTGCTAGACTACACATATTTTGTAATATAAAAACACTTTTAAAATGATCATTGCCGTTTAATCCTTGAGACTGATATTCAAGGATTTAAAAAGGGAAAGGCATGTTAAAAGCTGCAAAACTAATTTGGATTGTTGGTTTGAGCGGAATCATAATGGCGTGTCATGCCAATCAAAATAAAGCCACTGAAGCACAGAATCCGCAGGAATCAACAGTCAAAAACGAGAATTCAAAAGCTCAAGAACAACGATATCAAGTTGAAAAAATTGCTCTATTTGATGAACCATGGGCGATTGCAACTTTACCAAATGGTCAACTGTTAATTACAGAAAAGTCAGGCATACTTAAGTTGTTTGACCCACAATCAAAACGTAGTTTTAACGTGGCTGGTGTGCCTCAAGTTGCTTATGGCGGACAAGGTGGGTTAGGTGATGTTTCGATTCATCCTAATTTCAATAATAACGCTTGGTCATATCTCAGTTATGCCGAAGAAAAAAATGGATTGTTTGGTGCAGTGGTAATCCGAGCGAAATTGGATTTATCGAATATCGAAGCACCGAAACTGACGGATATCGAACGCATATGGGAGCAAGTCCCTAAAGTGTCGGGTCAGGGGCATTATGCACATCGTATAGTGTTTGACCAGCAAGCGAATTTATGGATTAGTTCAGGGGAACGGCAGAAGTTTCAGCCTGCACAAGATATGCAGTCTAATCTAGGTAAAATTGTATATTTGTATGATGATGGTCGTGCTCAAGAATCTAATCCATTTGCCAAACAAGGTGGTGTCTCAGCGCAGATTTGGAGTTTAGGTCATCGTAATCCTTTAGGTATGGCATTTGATCATCAAAATCGTTTGTGGGTGGCAGAAATGGGCCCTAAAGGTGGCGATGAGTTCAATCTTATTGAAAAAGGTAAGAATTATGGCTATCCAATTGTATCTAATGGTGATCACTATGATGGGAAACAGATTCCGAATCATGAAACGCGACCTGAATTCATAGCCCCTAAACTTGATTGGTCTCCAGTGATTTCACCCTCGAGTCTGATTTTTTATAAATCTAACTATTTTCCACAATGGAAGAACAAAGCCTTAATCGGTGGATTATCATCGAAAGCCATTATTGTGGTAGATCCACAATCTGAACCTGTACGAGAAATTCAGCGCTTGGATATGGGGGTTCGAGTACGAGACTTGCATGAAGCGAAGGATGGCACAATTTGGGGAATAGAAGATGGACCGCAAGCTTATTTATTCAAATTAAAAGCAAAACTCGAATCTGAGTAAAATGAAAAATGTTGAATAGTGATGGTTGTTTTGACTATTAATATTGGAATTTGACTATTACATAGTAGACTAGTCAACAGCACTTTGAGATCTATAAAAAATATGTCCGATACACAAATTCCGCTACCTGAACGCTTACGTCCACGTGATTTGTCTGAGATTATCGGACAAGATCATTTACTTGGTGAAGACGCACCTTTACGTCAAATGATTGACCAAGGACATTTACCTTCGATTATTTTTTGGGGGCCTCCAGGCGTCGGCAAGACCACCATTGCGCTATTGTTAGCTCAAGCTGTAGATCGTACTTTTATTAGCTTGTCTGCACTCAACACTGGTGTTAAAGAGCTTCGAGAAATCATTGGGGAAAGTGGTGATCTCATTGTACCAGTGGTTTTTATTGATGAAATTCATCGTTTTAATAAATCTCAACAAGATGCCTTACTGAGCGCAGTAGAAAAAGGCAAGATTACTCTGGTTGGTGCAACCACAGAAAATCCTTCTTTTGAAGTCAATAATGCTTTGTTGTCGCGCTGTCAGGTGTATACGCTGAATGCATTATCTGAGCATGATATTCAACATTTAATTGAACGTGCACTCAAGCAAGACCAATTTCTGAAAGACCGTCATATTCACATCGAAGAATATGATGCATTAATTCAATTTGCCGCAGGTGATGCTCGTAAAGCACTCAATTTATTGGATCTCATTGCGAGCACATTTGAAGCAGATGTTGAAAATATTGTCACCAATGCCATCGTGGTGAAAGTAGCTCAACAAAATATTGCGCGATATGACAAATCTGGTGAGCAGCACTATGATTTAGTCTCAGCATTCATTAAATCAATTCGTGGAAGTGATCCTGACGCTGCACTATATTGGATGGCGAGAATGTTAAAGGGGGGGGAAGATCCAGTCTTTATTGCGCGTCGGATGTTGATAGCCGCTTCGGAAGATATTGGAAATTCTAATCCTAATGCGTTGTTATTGGCTGGGGAGTGTTTTAGGTCCGTTCAAGCGGTTGGGATGCCAGAATGCCGTATTATTTTAGGACAATGTGCAGTGTATTTGGCCACAAGCGCGAAAAGTAACAGCACTTACTTAGCAATCAATAAAGCATTAGAGTTGGCTGAACGTACGTCAAATCTTCCAGTTCCATTGCATTTAAGAAATGCTCCAACCAAGTTAATGAAAGAGCAGGGATATGGTGTAGATTACTTATATCCACATCACTATCCAGAACATTTCGTGTTGCAGGATTATATGCCTCCAGAGCTGAAAGGCACCAAATTGTACGAATCAGCTCGTAATAAGCGTGAAGTCGAAGCAGAGCGTTTACAGCAGCGACGTTGGCAGCAAGAGCAGCAACAACAATAAAAAAAAGCCCAGTTCTATAGGAAGCTGGGCGAAAAGCGATTCATCTGGTCGGCAACTACAGTCTCTCTCTTGAGCCACCAACTCCTGTAGTTGCCTGGTATAAAAATATATTAGTTGAACTTAGTGATATTGTAAAAACGATCATTTTAATAAATAGCATTAATTTATTCGATTAATGGGGGTAAATTTAAAAACAAAAACAACAATTGAGTTTTTTAATGATCAATGACCCAGATTTGTCATCTTATTTAAATATCGATTCGATAAATTAATAGCATTACCAATGAGGAGAGAGCATTGGTAATGCGACTTAACAAAAATAATGAATGTATAACAATAATTTGAAAATATAAAAATAATATCAACAGATACAAAAAAGCCGAGTCATATGACTCGGCTTTATTTTATCTAAATTTTGATTTAGATATCAGAAAGGTCAACACCGATACGTGTAGCAACTTCTTCATAAGCTTCAACCACACCACCTAAACCTTGGCGGAAACGGTCTTTATCTAATTTTTTCTTGGTATCTTTGTCCCATAGACGGCAACCATCTGGAGAGAACTCATCACCAAGAACGATACGGTCATGGAACACACCAAATTCAAGTTTAAAATCAACTAAAAGCATGTTGCCTTGAGCAAAAAGATCTTTTAACACCACGTTTACTTGGTGAGTTAACTCTTTCATACGCTCAAGTTGCTCAGCAGTAGCCCAACCTAAAGCAATGGCTTGAGATTCATTCACCATTGGGTCGCCCAAAGCGTCATCTTTGAAAAATAATTCAAATGTAGGTGGTGTAAGTTCTAAACCTTCTTCAACACCCAAACGACGGCAAAGCGAACCAGCTGCATAGTTACGGATTACACATTCAACTGGAATCATGTTTAACTTTTTAACCAAAACTTCGTTTGGTGTTAAAAGTTTTTCGAAATGAGTTTCGATACCTGCAGCTGCAAGTTTTTCCATGATAAAGGCGTTAAAACGGTTGTTCACCTTACCTTTGCGATCTAGCTGTTCGATTTTTTCGCCATTAAATGCTGAGGCATCATCACGAAAGACTAAAATCAGGTGGTCTGCACTATCGGTTTCATAAACGGATTTAGCTTTACCAGTATAGAGCAAGGTTTGTTTTAACATGGTGGAACCTTTTTCAGAAAAAATATGCCTAGAACGACTAGGCTGGCCAGTTTTGATAAATCTGGGTTAACAGGCTCGCAGCTTTTTGTTTGTCTGCAAACGCGTTAGTTGGGGTAAACACGGCCAAGGTATGACTCGAACCTACAGATGTCAGTTTAAGCACTAAACTTTCACCATCCACTTGAATTGTCGCGGAATGGGGATTCTTAGGTTGATTGACAAAGTTGTAGTTGAGGCTACTGAGGGTGGCGATTGTGTATTGCCAAATTGTAGCAGAATTTCCGTCAATTTTGATCAACGGATTGCCATTTCCATCAGTTAAAAGTTGTGGACGACCGACAGCAGTTGATTGTTCACTCTCAACAGGATTAGAAACGGTTGGTGCCACATTAGGACGAGGTAGCTCGAAACGATTACCTCGCTTATTAACCATTTGTGGCGCATTGTCTATTGCAAGCTGTTCAACAACAGGCGCTGGATAAAGCGGTGTTGCTGGTCTAACCATTGAACCTTCAGGAAATTTAAGCGGGGTTTGTGCAGTAGATTTTTTATAATCGAGTGAACCATTATCGATACCAATCGTACTACAACCGACCATGCTGAGGGCTGAAAGGGCAAGGGGTAAGCCAAAACGTAGTTGCATAGTTGTTATACTCTTCTTTAAATAATGCTCGCAGCTTTTAATGCATCACGCAGTGAAGCTCGATATTGTTCTGCTAATGGAGTAAGTGGTAAACGGATACCTGTACCAATTAATCCCATTTCATGAAGTGCCCATTTCACAGGAATTGGGTTTGATTCACAAAATAGAATTTCGTGTAAATTTGCAACTTGATCATTAATTGCTTTTGCTTGAGCTGCATCACCCACTAAACCAGCGGCACACACTTGGCTCATTTGCTTTGGAGCAACGTTAGCGGTCACAGAAATATTACCTTTCGCACCATGCTCAATCAGTTGATATGCTGTTGCGTCATCACCTGAATAGACCACCATTTCTTTGCCTTCAAGTGCTTTTAAAAGCTCAGCACCGCGAGGAACATCACCTGTTGCATCTTTAATACCTACGATTTGAGGAATATCAGCAAGACGAACTACAGTTTCATTGCTCATATCAACGCCAGTACGGCCAGGTACGTTATAAAGAATTTGCGGTAAATCAACAGCTTCAGCAATTGCTTTGTAATGCTGATACAAGCCTTCTTGAGTCGGTTTGTTATAATATGGCGTTACTAAAAGTGCAGCATCTGCACCAAGCTCTTTAGCTTCTTTGGTAAGCTCAATCGCTTCATGCGTTGAGTTTGCGCCTGTGCCGGCAATAATTGGAATGCGTTTATTGGCTACACGAATTATTTCTTTGATCACTTGAGTGTGTTCAGCCATGCTTAAGGTCGAAGCTTCACCTGTTGTTCCCACGGCAACGATACTATTTGTACCTTGTTCAATGTGCCATTCAACAAGCTTCTCGAGACCCTTCCAATCAACAGTTCCATCTTCAAACATTGGAGTGACGATTGCGACGATTGAGCCTTGAATTACCTGAGCTTGCTGAGTAGTCATTTTAAAACACGATCCTATTTTTCCATCCAGTGAAGGTTGAGAAGCGAAGTTTGGATGGGTATGTATTTTGATTTATATCACGATCCAATATGCCTGCATACTGGATAATGCGTATGCAAATTATGAACTAAGCAACCAATAAGAACAATATGAATTCACTTCAGTCAAAAAAAAGTTTAGTTAAAACAAGTAACTTTTTTTAAAAAAAGCAATTTTAAGACCTTATGGTTAGGCATTTAAATAACAGTGAAGATAGATGTTCGTCTATGAAAGTATTGCGGATAAAAATGAAAATTCGAACTAAAATCTGACCAATTTACCCTGAATTAATAGCTTATATCACTTACATCAGATTTAAGATGTATGTATATACAGGTGAATAGACTAATAATTTTTAAATTATGTGATTATTATAATTTATAAAACGTCTTATTTTTTTTACTTAAAGGTTAAATTATTCTAATACTTATAGATTTTATAATAGATTTTTCTTGGTTTTTTCCTAAATAAAAAAAATAATTAATCGTTTTGAAGACTAGAATTTATTTTGGTTGGCAAGAGGTATGAAATTTAATCTTATTTTGATTACATTTTATTACACCATTTGATAACTCTCACTTTCATTGACTTACATAGATAATCGGGCATCGGACTCAAATGCTGATGAGTGAGGGAAGTTCAATGCAAGAATCAGTAAGTAACAAACATGCAATTTTGACGGTAGGTATCTGCTTCCTCATTGCAGTAATTGAAGGCTTAGATATTCAGGCTGCAGGTATTGCAGCTGCGGGTATTCGTGAACATTTTGGTTTAGATAGTTCACAATTAGGTGTGTTTTTTAGTGCCGGTATTTTAGGTCTGTTACCTGGGGCACTGGTAGGTGGGCGTATTGCGGACCGTATTGGTCGTAAAACAGTTTTAATTTGGTCTGTTGCTGTTTTCGCTGTATTCACTTTATGTACGGTATGGGTAAATAGTTTTAACAGTTTATTGGCTGTACGTTTCCTTGCAGGTGCAGGACTAGGTGCAGCAATGCCAATTCTCATCACTTTGGCTTCTGAAGCAGTAACCCCACAAAATCGTGGTCGCGCTGTTGGGCTAATGTATTGCGGTATGCCTGTCGGTGCTGCGATCTTATCTTTAATTGCAAGTACAGATTTCGGTGCTAACTGGAAAAATATTTTCTATCTTGGTGGTTTATTACCATTAATTGTTATTCCAGTGATGATGAAGTTCTTACCTGAATCTAAAGAATTCTTGAAAACGCAAAATAGAACTGAAGCTGAAATTGCAGAAGCTCCACAAGGTTCGTTTAAAGATTTATTTAATTCACAGAATCTTCTTCGTACGATGTTCATCTGGTGTAGCTATTTCTTCACGCTCATGGTGGTTTACATCATGCTCAGCTGGTTACCTTCTCTATTCCAAGAATTAGGTTTCTCAAGAAAAGAAGGTGCGACAGCGCAATTCTACTTCATGGTAAGTGCTACTGTAGGTACTGTGATTTTAGGTGTATTAACTGACCGCTGGAAAAAAGCTTATGTGATCTTGTTAATGTACGGTGGTATTTTGGCTGGCCTTCTTGCGTTGAATGCAGCAAGCTCACTCACACAAATGTATTTGGCTTCAGCATTGGTTGGTGCTTTCGTGATTGGCTGTCAAGGTGTGCTTTACGCATTTGGTGGTATTGTGTACCCAACAGAAGTACGTGGTACAGGTGTTGGTGTAGCATCAGCAGTAGGTCGTATCGGTGCTATGCTTGGGCCAGCAATTGCAGGATCATTGTTAACGGCAGGATTTGGTGCAGCAGGCGTAATCTCTGCAGCAATCCCTTGTATTATTATTTCTGCGATCTTCATGTTAATGTTGGTACGTCGTATCCAGAATTAAGACAAAAACATAGATTAAAGCCTGCTTGATGCAGGCTTTTTTTATAGAGTTTTCTTATCAAATTTTCTACTCAAACAATTGTAGTTCTCATGATCCTATGCAATAGTCCCTAACAATTTCAAAAATATTGGGAGCTGAAAAGGATGTTCCAACCACAACAAAGTGCACTTATCGTTGTTGATGTTCAGAATGGATTTACCCCTGGGGGAAATTTGGCGGTAGCAAATTCAGATCAAATTATTCCAACCATTAATTTACTTGCTCGGCATTTTGACAATGTTGTCCTTACCCAAGATTGGCATCCTCAAGACCATATTTCATTTTTTGAAAATCATCCTGGAAAGTCTGCTTATGAGACGATTGAATTAGCTTATGGCCGCCAGGTGTTATGGCCTTCACATTGTGTGCAGGGTACACATGATGCAGATTTTCATCCAGACTTGAATATATCCAAAGCGCAGTTGGTCATTCGTAAAGGTTTTCATCCACATATTGATAGTTATTCTGCCTTTTTAGAAGCTGATCATCGAACATCGACTGGCTTAGCAGGTTATCTGCGTGAGCGTGGAATTCGTGACATCTTCATTGTCGGGATCGCCACTGATTTTTGTGTGGCTTGGACGGCAATTGATGCTGCAAAATTAGGTTTTAACAGTTATGTCGTGTCAGATGCGACTAAAGGCATCGATTTAAATGGTTCGTTGCAACATGCATGGCAAGAAATGCTTGCACAAGGTGTGAAACGAATTTACGCCAAAGAACTGATGACTCTCAGACACTCAGCGCAGACCATTTAAAGGCATGGCTCAAGATCATACGTCGTTAATCCAACAAGTGAACTTCTAAATGAAAGCTATCAATCAATTCGTGCAGAAAACCTTTGCGCTGTGGGTACTCTTATTTGCAGGAATTGCCATGTATATGCCAGAAGCTTTTATTTGGCTTAAGTCTTATATCACTTGGATGCTCGGGATTATCATGTTTGGCATGGGAATGACCCTGTCGTGGGAAGATTTTAAAAGTGTTCTCAGCCAGCCTAAGGCGGTTGCCGTTGGCGTGAGTGCTCAATTTATAGTGATGCCATTATTGGCATGGGGATTGTGCATAGCATTTCGATTACCCGCTGAAATTGCCGTTGGCGTACTCCTTGTTGGATGTTGTCCCGGAGGTACAGCATCTAACGTCATTGCTTATATGGCAAAGGCAAATGTGGCTTTGTCCGTCGCGTGTACCTCAGTTTCAACGATGTTAGCACCTTTGCTGACACCATTGATTTTTTATCTCTTAGCGAGTCAGTGGATCGATATAGATGCGGTAGCAATGCTTGTATCGGTAATGCAAGTGATTTTGTTCCCTATCATTTTAGGGGTGATCGTGAGCGGCCTATTTAAGCAAAAAATAGATCGATATATCGCAATGATGCCTATGGTTTCAGTCATCGCGATTGTATTGATTGTGGCTGCGATTATTGCTGGAAGCAAAATGCAAATTTTACAGTCAGGGTTACTGATCCTTGCTGTTGTAATTTTACATAATGGATTAGGATATTTTATAGGTTATTGGGCTGCAAAATTATTGCAGCTCAATCAAGCAGATGCTAAAGCAGTTTCGATAGAAGTAGGGATGCAAAATTCTGGCTTAGGCGTTGCTTTAGCTGCGGTTCATTTTGCGGCAACCCCCATTACAGCACTTCCAAGTGCAATTTTTAGTTTGTGGCACAATATTTCTGGACCCGTCTTGGCAAGTTATTGGGCGACGCGTGACAAAGCTCACCTTAAAAAACATGAATATGACGATGATGTGATTAAGTAGCTGATTTTATTTCATTAACTGATCTAGAAATTCTTTTTCAGTCATGATGTGAATACCATGTTGCTTTAAAAGCGCTGCTGTAACACCGTCCGCATTTATTTTTGACCCCGAAAAAGAGCCATCATAAATCTGACCAAAACCACATGATGGACTTTTAGCTTTCAAAATCGCATGAGTAATCCCATGTTTTTTCGCAAAAGCTAAGGTCTGTTTGGCACCTAAAATAAATGCTTCGGTAACATCTTTTCCCGAAAGATCAAATACTTTTGCATGGCCACTCAAAACATCGGAGCCTGTTCCTTTTTGAATTTCAGCAGGGGCTCTGGGAGTGCTAAGTCCTCCAGAAATTTCAGGGCAGATTACGACGGCCTGATCGGTATCAATCAGCGTTTTAATTTTTTCTTGAAGGCAATGTTGACCATCGTAGCGAACTGGATGTCCGACTAAACATGCACTGATAAGATATTTCATTTGATAAAAAAAGACCGATAATTTTCATTATCGGTCTTTTTAAGTGTAGATCAAATTGAATTATTCAACCGTAACTGACTTAGCTAAGTTACGCGGCTGATCTACATCGGTACCGCGTAGTACAGCGACGTGATAGGACAAAAGCTGCACAGGAATACTGTATACGATTGGTGATAATAGTGCTGAAACGCTCGGAACTTGAACAACGTGTTGGCGCTCTTTTTCCTTAATGCCACTATTTTCATCTGCAAATACAAACAGCTCACCACCACGTGCTTGAACCTCTTCCATATTTGATTTGAGCTTATCAAGCATGTCATCCTGAGGAGCAAGAATGACAACAGGCATATCATTATCAACTAAGGCCAATGGGCCGTGTTTCAACTCACCAGCTGCATAACCTTCAGCATGAATATATGAAATTTCTTTCAGTTTAAGCGCTCCTTCAAGCGCGATTGGGAACTGTGTTCCACGACCTAAAAATAGGCAATGTTGTTTTTCAACAAACAATTCAGATAGGCGTAAAATTTCTTTATTACATTGTAATGTGTCAAGAATCACTTTAGGTGTATGCCACAATCCAGTAATGATTTCAGTTACTTGTTCATTAGAAATCGTTTGTTTAACTTGACCGAACTTAAGCACGAGAAGCATCAAGGCAGCAAGTTGTGTGGTGAATGCTTTGGTCGACGCAACCCCAATTTCTGGACCTGCTAATGTCAATAAGCTGTAATCTGTTTCACGCACCATGGAAGATGTTGCAACGTTACAGATCGTCATCGTGGTGATATTAATATTTTTCGCTTTGGCACGTTTTTGTGTATCACGAAGAGCAGCCAATGTGTCGGCAGTTTCACCTGATTGAGAAATACACACATAGAGTGTATTGTTCACGATGACTGGAGTGCGATAGCGGAACTCACTTGCAATTTCAACTTGGCAAGGTACATCAATCAGTTGTTCAAACCAATATTTTGCGATCATGCCTGCATGGTAACTGGTACCGCAAGCGATGATTTGAACTTGCTGAATCTGAGAAAAATCTTCTACAGCATTTGCAAGAAAATCATCACGTAAGTGATCGGCATTTAAGGCTTGAGAGATGGTTTGCTTGATCGCTTCGGGTTGCTCATAAATTTCTTTCAGCATGTAATGCTTATATTCACCTTTTGAAGCATTACTCACTGTCGCATCAAGTTCTTTGACAGGGCGTTCAACGCGCTCACCTTGTACATAGACTTCAATCGTATCACGTGTTAAACGCGCAATATCACCTTCTTCAAGGTATATAAAACGATTGGTAATCGGTAATAGGGCCAATTGATCAGAACTGATAAAGTTCTCACCAATTCCCACGCCGATCACGAGCGGTGAACCTTCACGAACAGTGATCAATTCATTTGGGTAATCTGTATGTACGATACCGAGTGCAAATGCACCTTTGAGTTGAGGCACAACTTGTTCAACGGCTTTAAGCAGGTTAGGAGCAGACTTCAGTGCATCATGAACTAAGTGTGCAACAACTTCAGTATCTGTTTGGGATGTAAACACATATCCTAATGCTTCAAGATCATCTTTAAGCTCTTGGTAATTTTCAATAATACCGTTATGTACCACAGCGACTTGACCAGATATATGCGGATGTGCATTATTTTCTGTAGGTTTGCCATGAGTAGCCCAACGTGTATGTGCGATACCAAGCGCGCCAGTGATCGCTGCTTCTAAAACCGCTTCTTCAAGGTTGATAACTTTACCGACACGACGTTCACGTAAAACTTGACCTGCATTGATTAAAGCTAATCCCGCTGAGTCATAACCACGGTATTCAAGACGCTTTAAGCCTTCAATTAGAATATTCGTTATGCTTCGTTCTGCTACACCGCCGACGATACCACACATATTGTAATCCCCTTAATTCTTAATCTTTTGTGGACGTGGATAATTGTCTTTCACAAATTGTTTAGAGCGTTCTACCGCTAAACTATGATCATCCACATCACGAGTAATCGTCGATCCAGCACCAACTGTTGCACCATTACCAATTTTAACCGGCGCGACTAAAGAGCTGTTTGAACCTATAAAGGCTTGGTCACCAATGATCGTTTTAAACTTGTTGGCACCATCATAATTACATGTGATCGTACCCGCGCCGATATTTGAACCCTCACCCACTTCAGCATCACCTAAGTACGTAAAATGATTGGCTTTAGAGCCTAAACCAATGGTGGTGTTTTTCACTTCAACAAAGTTGCCAATGTGTACTTCATTTGCCAATTTAGCACCAGGGCGCAAACGTGCGAATGGTCCAATTTGAGTCTGCTCACCCACAATGGCTGAATCAAATACGCTATACGGTTGAACTTTCGTGCCTGCAGCAATTTTGGAGTTTTTAATTACACAGCCTGCACCGATTTCGACATTGTCACCAAGTTCACATTCGCCCTCGATAATGACATTGATATCGATACGTACATCTTGACCAACCTTGAGTGAACCTCGGAGATCGAAACGACTCGGGTCGATCAAATGTACACCTTGCTGCATCAGTAATTTCGCTTGGTAGTTTTGGTATTCTCTTTCCAATGCTGCCAATTGCACACGATCATTTACACCTTCAACTTCGAAAGCTAAAGCAGGTTCAACTGAGGCAATTTCGAGTCCATCGTCAATAGCCATTGCTACGATATCTGTTAAATAATATTCGCCTTGCGCATTATTATTATTCAGACGTGGCAACCACTCGTGCAATTTGGCATTGCTTACTGCATAAATGCCAGTATTAATTTCTTGAATTAAACGTTGCGCTTCAGAAGCATCTTTATGTTCAACAATGGCTTGGATTTTACCATTTTCTCTCACGATACGACCGTAACCTGAAGCATCGTCTAGTGTAAGTGTGACTAAGCCAATACCTTTAGATTGTGTTGCTTCAAGTAATTTTTGTAATGTATCGGCTGTAATACAAGGCACATCGCCGGATAAAATTAAAGAAATACCATCTTTGGGTAAGACAGGTAAGGTCATTTGAACAGCGTGACCTGTACCAAGTTGTTCAGCTTGTTCAACCCAGTCAATATTTTCTGTCGAAAATGCTTGTTTAACTAGAGCGCCGCCGTGACCGAAAATAGTAATAATATTTTCAGCTTGTATTTTTTTTGCGGTTTCAATGACATGCCCTAAGAGTGGACGTCCTGCTAAAGGCTGTAATACTTTTGGTAGTTTTGAACGCATTCGCGTCCCTTTACCTGCAGCAAGAATAACAACTGTGGTTGACATACAACATCCTTTCTTTGGAGCTTGGCTTAAGCCATATCAATATAGAGATAAATTATAATACAAAGTGCTGCCCACAGACCTGCGATCAGGTCATCAAGCATAATGCCGAAACCACCGTCGACTTGACGATCAATGACGCGAATCGGCCAAGGTTTCCAAACATCAAAGAGACGGAAAAGTGCAAAACCAATAAAAAGCCATACCCAATTCATCAGGCCTAGGTAGATTAAAGGGAGAAACGTGATCGATTGACCCGCAAATTCATCCCACACAATTCGTCCGTCATCATGGACGCGCATTATATCAGCGGCTCTTCCACAAATATATATCCCAATCAATGACATAACGATTATGGCAATCGTGCTATACAAAAAACCTATTGCCATGAAAGCAGGGATAAACAACAAGGCAAAAGCTGAACCAAAAGTACCAGGTGCTTTTGGCGCTAAACCAGAACCGAATCCAACGCCACAAAAAACAATGAAACGTTCAGACCAAGTCATCGTTTTAAAATTAATTGGTTGTTTTTGCAAAGTGCTGATATCCCTGTAATTCTAGTTCTTGTGGTTGTTGATGATGATAAAAATCTAATTGCTGTGTCTCTTTTACGACACCAATCACCGTGATCGGTGTATCGCAGTGTCGAGCTTTTAATTCATCCAAGGCAGGTAAAGGAATGGTAAAACACAATTCATAATCATCACCACCTGCTAAAGCCAATTTCCATTTTTGCTGATTGGACAATGCTTGTAAGGCAGGACTAAGTGGAAGTTGATCTAAGTGTAGGTCGGCACCAACATAAGATGCTTTGAGAATATGTCCTAAATCTTGTGCTAAACCATCGGATACGTCAATCATACTATGCGCCAATCCTTTAAGCGCTTGACCGAGTTCACAACGTGGAGTGGGATAATCGAGACGTTTTTTTAAAGCATGATCGGGATATTTTAATCCGAATGCAGCATCACCGACAGTGCCGGATACACAGATTAAATCACCTGCTTGAGCACCAGAACGTGGCACGGCTTTTCCAATATCCACCCAGCCTAGAGCGGTAACTGATAATGTGAGATGTGGGCTTTGCGTTGTGTCGCCGCCAATTAAACTTACTCCAAATTGATCGCAACAATCATACAAACCCTGACTAAACCCTTTTAGCCAATCATGATCAATTTGGGGTAGACTCAATGCCAAGAGAATGCTTTGAGGTTTTGCACCCATGGCTGCAATGTCTGAAAGATTCACAGCTACAGATTTCCATCCAATCGCATGGGGATCTGTATCGATGGGGAAATGTCGACCAGCAACGAGGGTATCGGCACAAATGACCAATTGTTGCTGTGGAGGTGGGGTGAGCAGGGCTGAGTCATCACCGACACCTAAATCGACTGAAGAATAACTCGGTCGATTGAAATAGGTGTCAATAATAGAAAACTCAGCCATTTCAACAACAACTTATTTTGCTTGTTGCTTTTCTGCTTCACGCAGGCTTTGTGCCAAACGGTCTAATACACCATTGATGTATTTGTGACTATCTGCACCGCCGAAGTGTTTAGCTAATTCAATTGCTTCATCGAGAACGACGCGATATGGAATTTCAAGATGCTCTTTCAATTCATACGCGCCAAGACGCAAAGTAGCTAATTCAACGCCGTCCAGTGCCGAGATCTCACGATCTAGTACTGGAATTAATAACGCATCCAATGCTTCATGATTTGCAATCACTTGTGTGAGCAACTCGTGATAATAGCTGAGATCCACTTTATGCATGGCATTTTCAGCACGTGTACGTGCTTCAATTTCATGCACAGGGTTGTGGCTCATTTGCCATTCATAAATCCCTTGTACAGCAAAACGACGTGCTTTGCGTTTAGCTGCATAAGTAGCTTGGAGTGTCTGCGACATGCTTTAGATCGCCTTTAGCAAGTTAACCATTTCAATTGCAGTCAAGGCAGCTTCACCACCTTTATTACCTGCTTTTGTACCTGAACGCTCGATGGCTTGTTCAATGCTGTCTGTAGTCAATACGCCATTGATTACAGGTAAACCAGCTTCTAAACCAACAACACCAAGGCCTTTTGCACATTCACCAGCAACAAAGTCAAAGTGAGGAGTGCTACCGCGAATAACTGCACCAAGTGCAATTACCGCATCAAACTTACCAGAATTTGCGAGTTTTTTCGCCACAACCGGAAGTTCCCAAGCGCCTGGCGCGTGAACGACAGTGATATTATCGTCTTTAACACCATGTCGATGCAATGTATCAATTGCACCTTCTAATAAATGTTCAACAACAAAGCTGTTAAAACGACCAACTAGAATCGCGTAACGATCTTCGCTCGCGAGATGTAATAAACCTTCAATACGGCGAATCGCCATAGCAACCTCGATATTTAATAAGAGTTATGAATGAGAGCTCTGATCAGCTGTGATGTATTCGACCACTTCTAAATTAAAGCCAGACAATGCATTGAAGCGTAAAGGTGAGCTCAGGAGCTTCATTTTCTGTACGCCTAAATCACGTAAAATTTGTGCACCCACACCAATCGTTTGGTATTGCTGCGATAAGGCAGCATTTGACTTGGCTGGTTTTGGCGCAGTTAATGCTTCTAATGCTGGACCTAAATCAGACGGCTGACGTTGTCCAATCCATACCAAGACACCACGATCGCTTTGAGCAATTTCTTTTAAAGCACGATCTAAATTCCAAGCTGCTTCACCATCTTGCTTATTAAGCTTTAATAAGTCTCGCGCCGGATTGAAGCCATGAACGCGAACAGTCGTCACACCCTCTTCAGGTTGACCTTTAACCAATGCCAAATGAATATCAGGATTCCCGACTTCACGATAACGGTAAAGATCAAAAGTACCATACTCGGTATCGAGTTTTTGTTGATCCAAACGCTCTACCGTTTGTTCATTGGTCATACGGTAGTGAATAAGATCAGCAATTGTACCAATTTTTAGACCGTGTTTTTCAGCAAAAATTTCAAGGTCAGCACGACGGGCCATAGTCCCGTCTTCATTGATAATTTCACAAATCACAGAAGCTGGTTCAAGACCTGCAAGACGAGCTAAATCACAACCTGCTTCGGTATGACCTGCACGATGGAGCACACCACCTGGTTGTGCCATGAGTGGAAAAATATGGCCTGGCTGAACGATATCTGCTGGTTTTGCATGTGCCGCAACTGCTGTTTGAATCGTGTGCGCACGTTCTGCTGGAGAAATACCTGTAGAAATGCCATTTGCAGCTTCAATAGAAAGCGTGAAGTTTGTCCCGTGTTGAGCGCCATTCGCATCAACCATCAACGGTAAATTTAATTGTTTGCAGCGTTCACGGCTTAAGGTTAAACAAACTAAGCCACGAGCATGCGTGATCATGAAATTAATGTCTTCAGGTCGTACGTGCGTTGCAGCAATAACGAGGTCGCCTTCATTTTCACGATCTTCATCATCCATCAGGATGACCATTTTTCCTGCACGGATATCTGCTACAAGTTCTTCTACAGTATTGAGCGACATCAACCTTCACCTTTTTGTTATGTCATTCTGACATTTGAATAAATTTGTTGCGCCATAGTCTAACGCTTTTTTAGTCAGTTTGCCTATGCTTATGACTGTACCATTCAACACAGTCCAACTTACACCTTCATAGCACATTGAAAAGAGAGATAAAATTACCAAAAGAGCAATTTTGTATAGAAACTAGACGCTTAGTCTAACTTTTCACGACTGTGAGCTTTAAAAAAGAAAAACCAGATTTAACTTAGCATCAAATCTGGTTTACTTATTAAAATTTAATCTAATTAAGAGCTGATTGTGCGATCCGTCGAAGAGCTTTGAGCTTTGCCTTTCAAAATTTCAGTACGGATATTTTGTGCAAGTTCGGCACAGGCTTCGTTCATACCATTAATCATGAAAGCGTGACGTGTTAACACACTGGTTGGATTCGGCATCGGAACCAATTGATAGCATTCACCAATATGCTTTAACTGATCGTGGGTCAAATATAGCGCCATTTCTTTCGCAATCAGGTGATGTGTGAGTCTTTCCGCCGCTTGTACTGAGTCGAGTTGCATTGCTTCCACTGGCGCGGTTACAGCACAGCGCGTTTGTAATACGAACCGTTTATCCTCACGGTAACGTTTATAGAGTACTTCTGACAATAATTGAAACACCGAACCAATCATTAAGATGCAAGCAATCGAGTTATTCTTGAGTGAAGAAATACTGATGACAGCGCCTTGTTGATCAAAACTACGATTCACAACGATATCATCAACATTCAAATGATAATGCGCTGTACACAGTTCGATACTCTTATTTAAGAAAATTTGACATAAATTAAAATAAGGTAAAGAGACAGATTTGTTGACCGTATTAATTAATTGTTTCGGATCATAAAATTGGATATTCAGTGATAAAGCATCCTGATTTAACTGCAGAGTCGGTACTTTTGGCGTAATTGCAGCTTGTTCTTTATTTTGCTCTGGCGTATGAGGTTGTTTAGGCTGACTCTTTTCCAGTTCTAATGCTTCAGTGAGCAGTTTGATCTCATGACGTAAACGGGACTCATTATTTAATCTCGCAAGATATTCGCTACGAGTAGGGCGAGCAATGGCACGATAAGCCAACCATAATAAGCCATGAATAAAGAGTGACGAGAGGATCGCCAGCCATTGTGTTCTTAATATTTCACCGATACTTGATTTAACCAATGTGATTTCCACACTGCCAATTTTCTTTTCATTTTGTAGTGCATCTCGAACGAAGATTTCACCCTGACGCGTCTTAGACAAGCCTGCAGTCGCGAGAACTTGATCTCCTGTGCCAAGAATACGTATATATGCAACACTTGGATTCGTTGCATAGCGGTTGGCTAATAATGCAAGAGATACAGTATTGGCAGGTTCAAGTTCAGTTAAGCTATCTGCGACCAGTTGAGTCGTCATTAGCAAACCTTGGCTTGCACGGTTTTCATTTAATTGATGTGTCGTTGCAATAACCAATAAAAAGGTATGCAAGGCAAAACTTACAATCAGCAGGCTAGCAAATAGCCCTTGTCTAGGCGCATTCAACGTAAACTTCCAAAGAAAATTAATTCAATTTCGATTATGATTCTTACAATATTCGTAGCTCAGACCCGAGTCAATTCATGCGAGAAATCATTCTTATTTCATTTTTAGGACCTGACCAACCGAATCAGTTTACTCGATTGATGCAGGTGTTGTCCGTACATTCTTTGCAAATTTTAGATGTAGGACAAGCAGTTATCCATAACCAATTGACTCTCGGCATCGTGGTTGCTTCCGAAGACCAGACAGCAACGGCTTTGGCCATGAAAGATATTCTGATTTTAGCACACGATATTGGTCTTACTGTGCGCTTTAAACCGATCGATTCAGAAGATTATGAGCAATGGGTGAAAGAGGGTGGACGTACACGATATATCGTGACGGCATTGGCACCTGAACTTACCGCAGCACATTTGCAAGCAGTGACTAATATTGTTTCAAGTCAAGGGTTTAATATTGAAACAGTCACTCGTTTGTCTGGTCGCCCAACGTTGAATCATTTTGAAAATGAACCAAAACGTGCTTGTGTGCAATTTGGTTTGAGCGGTCAGATGTTAGATGCTGCAGCGATGCGAGCGGCATGTTTAAGTTTATCAAATGACCTTAGTGTCGATGTTGCAGTACAAGAAGACACGCCGTACCGTCGTAATCGTCGTTTAGTTTGCTTTGATATGGATTCAACGCTGATCGAACAAGAAGTGATTGATGAGCTTGCAATTGAAGCAGGTGTCGGTGCACAAGTCGCAGAAATTACTGAGCGTGCTATGCAAGGTGAGCTGGACTTTCAGAGCAGTTTCCGTGCGCGTGTGGCGCTACTGAAAGGTATGGATGCTTCTGTATTGCCTAAAATTGCAGAACGTTTAACGATTACTGAAGGTGCAGAACGTCTTATTTCAACCCTGAAATCTTTGGGTTATCGTACGGCTATTTTATCTGGTGGCTTCCAATACTTCGCTGAATATTTACAAGAAAAACTTGGGATTGATGAAGTTCATGCCAATATCTTGGATGTTCAAGATGGGCAGGTCACTGGCGAAGTTAAAGGGCATATTGTGGATGGCGCTCGTAAAGCATTTTTATTAGGCCAAATTGCGGATGAAATGGGCATTTCACTTGAGCAAACGATTGCAGTAGGTGATGGTGCGAATGATTTGCCAATGCTCTCTATAGCGGGCTTGGGCGTTGCATTCCGTGCTAAACCATTGGTGCGTCAAAATGCAAATCAAGCCATCTCAAGTGTTGGGTTGGATGGTGTTCTGTACCTGTTAGGTGTACATGATAAAGATTTAAGTCGAGCTTAAAATCAAAAAAAGCTTATTAAAAAGGCGACCAAATGGTCGCTTTTTTTTATCTAAGTGAATCATTCTTAGACAAATTTTAATCAGCTAAGTTCAGACGAAAAAACAGATGGTCATCATCGAAAAAAAGATGTTTTTGACAAAAAATTACGAGGTATTTTTTTGTAATGACACGCCAAGTTTGACTGATTCTGACTCTATGAAAAATGTCTAATCTTAAAAAATGTAATGACAAAAGAATGTTGCGACAATATGTGTCGCTTACAAAAGCATCAGGTCTTTTTTTCTGAAAAAAACTCACCATAATGCTTTCATAAACGCCAACAAGACCATTGAAGAAAGTGAAGCGTTATTTAATTTGTTGTGAAACACCATTAGGCAGTATTTGAAACATCTAAATTTTGACGGAGATTTTTATGGTCACTTTAACTTTTGCAACGATACTCGGATTTGCTCTGATCGCTGTAGCATTGGCGGCCGTATTCTTTTCACCTTATCGTCATTGGCTAGGGTTTATGTTGGCGGGTATGGTCTTCTGGGGTTTACTTGAAGGTATTCGTTATAGTGTCCAACACGTCTTTGACATGTCTTTGGCATATAGTTATTTAACAGCGATTAGCTTAGCCATGGTGGCTTTAACGGCTTTCTTACTTCGCGAAGATAGTCGTGCGCAAAAGGCTTTAGAAAATCGTCGTTATATTGAACATACTCCTGTATATGAGGACGATTAAATCCTACTCATGACAAATGATATGTAGACCAAAACTGCGTGGTAACAATTTTATATTTAAAGGTGTATCAAAATGATATACCTTTTTTTTGCCTATACGTTTTGTTAAACAAAGCTGCATTTCCTTACTTATAAGATATGCTAGGATGAATCAATTATTTTTGATATTAAAAAAACGGACTTAAATTGTCATGAAACTATCTTCAATACCTGTTGTGAAATTACCTATCGTTGATGCAAGCACAGATCCACTAGACCTTTTGGTGTTAGGTTTGGCGTTGCGTATGAAACAATTGTCACGTACGAGTCCAAAATTTATTGAGTTAATTCATGATCGTCAGTTCCGTATTCAAATAGGTACAGATCTAGGTGTTGCACGTCAGATTTTAGTCAACAATGGTCAGATTGATTCTGTTTCAGGTGATGCAGAGAAAGCAGATTTCGTACTTCAGTTTGCTGATAGCGAGCAAGGTGTTAAAACCCTGTTGAAAGGTGATCCAACTGCATTCATGACGGGTATGCAAAATGGCAGTATTAAAATGGAAGGTGATTTCAGCTTATTGGTATGGTTTAACCAAGTCGCTAAATTAATTCCACCAAAAATTCCTAAACCTGTAAAAGAAAAAATACAATTTGCTCGTCAATTTATTAAAGAAAAGACAGGTAAGTAATACAGCACCTAAATACGGACTTTTCTCGTTTTGATTCTAGAGATGAGTATTGAAATGCAAGAAAAAAAGCCCTCATCAGAGGGCTTTTCTAGTCATTCAACTTCAAGATTGAAGGTTACCGGACCATCATTGATGAGATGCACTTTCATATCCGCTGCAAAGATTCCGGTTTGTACATGTTCAAACTGAGATTTTGCGTATTCAACTAACTGTTCATACAGTTCTTTTGCTTCGAGAGGCGGCATTGCAGGGCCGAAGTCAGGACGCAAACCTTTTTGGGTTTGTGCCATCAGGGTAAATTGCGAGACTAATAATAATCCGCCTCCGACTTGGCTAAGATTCCAACCCATTTTTCCTTGGTCATCATCAAAAAAACGGTATTTTAAAATCTTATCGATGAGCTTCTTACCTTTTTCAAAGTTATCTTCTTTGCCAATACCAATAAAAACTAAAATCCCTTTTTCGATTTGACCAGTAATCTCACCATCCACAACGACTTTCGCTTCAAGGACGCGTTGGAGTAAAGCACGCATAATTCAACCAAGTTTGATGTTTTTTAATTCAAATGAATTGTATCAAATTGGAAAAAAGAAAAGGGATAAAGTCGTCATCTATCCTAATAAGTCATTGATAAAAAAATAATTAATCGGAGTATATACTTTTAATCTAATAAAGCGATTGAAATAATAAAAATTAACCTTTTTACCAATTTTGTTAAAGAAGGTAATTTACGCGTGCAGGAAAGGTAAATTTGAGAGAGAAAACGATGTTTAAGCGTTCAATGTTGGTTGCAATGCTTGCAACTGCGACAGCAGCATCAGCTGCACCATTAACAAAAGATAACGGCGCACCAGTGGGTGATAACCAAAACTCAATCACTGCAGGTCCAAATGGTTCTGTATTATTACAAGATGTACAGTTGATTCAAAAACTTCAACGTTTCGGTCGTGAGCGTATCCCCGAGCGTGTTGTACACGCACGTGGTACGGGAGCTTATGGTGAATTCGTTGCAACTAAAGATTTATCAGATCTTACTATTGCTTCACTTTTCAAAGCAGGTACGAAAACTCCAGTATTCTTACGCTTCTCTACAGTAATTCATGGTAAGCATTCTCCAGAAACTTTACGTGACCCACATGGCTTCGCAATTAAGTTTTATACTCAAGAAGGTAACTGGGATTTAGTTGGTAACCAAACGCCTGTATTCTTCATTCGTGATGCGATCAAGTTCCCAGACTTCATCCACGCAATGAAACCAAGCCCAATTGACAACGTTCAAGACGCTAATCGCGTATTTGACTTCTTGTCTAGCCAGCCATGGGCAACAAATATGTTGACTTATGTATATGGTAACCAAGGTGTTCCTACGAGCTACCGTGAACAAGACGGTTTCGGTGTACATGCATTTAAATTGTACAACGACAAAGGCGAATATAAATACGTTAAATTTAACTTCCGTTCTAAGCAAGGTGTTAAAGGTCTAAACGTTAAAGAAGCTGCTGAATTACAAGGTAAAGACTTCAACCACTTAACGAATGATCTTTATAAGAACATCAATGCGGGCAATTTCCCGAAATGGGATCTTTATATCCAAGTGTTGGATCCTAAAGATTTGAATAGCTTCGATTTCGATCCACTTGATCCAACTAAAATCTGGCCTACTGATTTAGTACCAGAAACAAAAGTGGGTACTTTGACATTAAATCGTATGCCGAAGAATTTCTTCCAAGAAACGGAACAAGTTGCTTTAGCACCAGGTAATTTAGTACCAGGTATCGAGCCATCAGAAGACCGCTTACTTCAAGGTCGTATCTTCTCTTACTCTGATACACAAATGTACCGTTTGGGTGCAAATCACCAGCAAATTCCAGTAAACCGCCCATTGGTAAATGTGAACAACAATAACCAAGATGGTTATATGAATGTTGGTGCAACTTCATCTAACGTGAACTATGAACCAAGCCGTATGGAGCCAAAACCATCTACAGCGAAAGCTCGTGCTGTTGAAACTCCACTTTCTGGTACGGTTCAGCAACGTGGTGTGAAGGAGCAAAACTTTAAGCAAGCGGGTGATTTATACCGTTCATACTCTGCTAAAGAGAAATCTGACCTCATTATGAACTTAGCAGCTGATCTTGGTAACGTAAAAGATTCAGAAACTAAACACATCATGTTGTCTTATTTCTATAAAGCAGATGCGGATTACGGCACACGTATGACTAAAGCTGTAAACGGTAACTTAGCGACTGTTAAAGCGAAAGCGGCAGCTTTAAAAGACTAATCAAGATTAGTCCTTGGATTGGTGATTAGGGTCTAAGGTGTCACCTCAAAAAAGTCCTGTAAAACTCAATTCCTTTCCTGCAACCCTAGGGGAGTTTTACAGGCATTCGTTATCGAATTTAAACTCAGGTGAGGGAAGAATGAAAAATATTGTATATAGTTTATTAATCGCTTTACTGAGTTTAAGTTCAGTAATGCTTCACGCTCAAACGACGTCTGTCAGTAGCTCACAACAATCAGATCAGAAAGAAGTGATTGACTTATTTTTTGCAGCAGCGAAAACAGGAAACAAAGAAGTTATTCATGAATTTTTGAAACATGGTTTTCCAGTCAATATTAAAAACCATGCTGGTTTTACACCATTAATGATGGCGACCTACTATGGTCATCAAGATATTGTAACGACTCTATTGGAAAACGGCGCAGACCGCTGTGCTCGTGATAATAAGGGTAATACAGCTTTGATGGGTGCTATCTTTAAGCTTGAATGGTCAATTGCCAAACAATTACGCCAGGTCGATTGTGATGCTCAAGCAAAACAGACAGGACACAAGACCACAGAAGAATTCGCAAAAGTTATTGGGCAAGATAAAGCATTGAAAGCTTTGACTGAGTCATATAGTCAAGACAATGCAAAAGAATAATCAGTTTAAGTTTTAGTAATTAGTCGAATAATCTTCGACAATTACTAAAACGAGCTATGAATCGCAACAAAATGTGCTTTAATGCAATAAGTTGCTAAAAACTGAAAAATAATATGTCTGCCATTATTCAATCCTTACTTGATACTGACTTGTATAAATTCACGATGCTACAAGTGGTATTACATCAATTTCCTCAAACGGATAGTGTCTATCAATTTCGTTGTCGTAACCTTGAAGATACAGCCTATCCACTCGTGGATATATTAGAGGAACTGAACGAACAGTTAGATTTACTGTGTCAGCTCAAATTTAAAGAAGATGAATTACAATATTTAAGAAGTTTACGCTTTATTAAAAGTGATTTTGTAGACTATTTAGAATTATTCCAACTTAAGCGCCGCTTTATTAAAGCCAGTATCGATGATCAAGGTCGTTTAGATATTCGTATCGAAGGACCTATGGTTCAAGCAATGATGTTTGAAATTTTTGTGCTTGCAATCGTCAATGAACTCTATTTTCGTCGTATTCGCGATGAGCAGGTATTGGCAGAAGGAGAGCGCCGTCTTAAAGCTAAAATTGAATTGTTGAAACACTATGAAAGTAGTCAACAACCCAATGATCCACCATTCCTTGTTTCCGATTTTGGAACACGCCGTCGCTATAGTTTTGACTGGCAGAAACATGTGGTGGAAGAGTTTAATAAGGCTGCACCACATATTTTTCGTGGCACAAGTAATGTTTTATTGGCAAAGCAGTTGGGTATTACACCCATTGGTACGATGGCGCATGAATTTTTACAAGCTTTCCAAGCACTTGATGTTCGCTTACGTGATTTCCAAAAAGCTGCACTTGAAACTTGGGTGCAGGAATATCGCGGAGATTTAGGCATTGCACTGACAGATGTTGTTGGTATGGATGCATTCCTAAGAGACTTTGATTTGTATTTTGCCAAATTGTTTGATGGTCTACGACATGACAGTGGTGATCCATATGAGTGGGGCGATAAAGCCTACGCACATTATAAAAAATTAAAAATTGACAGCAAAACTAAAATGCTCACTTTCAGTGATGGTCTAAACTTAGAGAAGGCATGGGATTTGCATCAATATTTTAAAGATCGTTTCCAAGTCAGTTTCGGGATTGGTACTAACCTCACCAATGATATGGGACAAACTGCTTTGAATATTGTTTTAAAGTTAGTCGAATGCAATGGTCAATCGGTAGCTAAACTCTCTGATAGTCCAGGAAAAACGATGACTGATAATGATACCTTCCTCGCATATTTGCGTCAGGTATTTGATGTTGAGTCTCCTTAATCATAATTTCCCTTTTCTGATTTTTTGCTAATACCATGCAAAAAATCAGAATAATTTTGAAAAAGTCTTGTGCTAAGATTTGAACAAGGCCAATAGAACTATTCAATAAATATGACCACTAACGCTTTTGATTTCGGTCTGCTCATTGAAGCAGAACAACTTGTTCCTCATTTAGGAAGTGAAAAGTTACGTATTGTTGATTTGACCCGAAGTTCGGTCTATGAGCAATTACATATTCCGCATGCTATACATCTGAAGCCAAAATTTTTAGTGCGCCAAGAGGAACAAACTACGGGTTTATTGCCTGATGATGAAGGGCTTCAGCAGCTAGTCCAGATATTAAACATATCACCTGAGCATCATGTCGTGGTCTATGATGATGAAGGTGGGGCATGGGCTGGTCGATTGATCTGGAATCTACACTGTATGGGTTTTTATAACACCAGTTTATTAAATGGTGGTATTCATGCATGGTTAGGCGCCAACTATCCTACTTCTTCAGAAGTTGAAGAGGTTCAGCCAGTCACATGTCTTTTTCAAGTTAAGACATCCAATGTTGATCAACACCGTATTGATTATTCAACTTTAATAAAAAAAATTGAAAATAAAACTTGCCAAGTATGGGACTGCCGAACGGCTGAGGAGTATACCGGGCAACGTCTCGCGGCACGTCGTGGTGGACATATTCCAACGGCTAGACATTTTGAGTGGAGTACTGCACTTAATCGTCAAAATCATTTAAAATTGCACCCCTTAGAACGCACGCAACAACGTTTAGAACAATTGGGCTTTCAATTTGATCAGCCAGTCGTCGTATATTGTCAGTCTCATCACCGTTCAGGTTTAGCTTACATTATTGGTCGATTACTGGGTTGGGATATCCAAGCTTATGATGGTGCGTGGAGCGAGTGGGGCAACCGCCTCGACAGTCCAATCATTACTGGAGAGTCACCTGAGTGAGTCTGACAAATTTAAAAAAGAAACTATTTATTCAAGCGCAGCAAATCGTCCCGCAACAAAAACTCAGCCGTTTGGTGGGTAAAGTCGCAGCTAGTGAAAACCCAGTATTAAAGAATGTTGTCATTCAAGCATTTAAAGCAAAATATGGCATTGATATGTCAATTGCTGAGCAACAAAATGCCTTGAAATTTAAATCCTTTAATGAGTTTTTCACTCGCTCTTTGAAAACAGGCGTTCGTTCAATTGATCCTAATCCTAAAAGTGTCGTGTCACCTGCAGACGGTGCAATTTCACAATTAGGTAAAATCAATGAGGGCGATATTTTTCAGGCAAAAGGTCAAAGCTTTTCAGTTGAAAAGTTAATTGGTGATCCTCAATTGGCAGCACCATTCAAAAATGGTGAATTTGCAACAGTGTACTTATCACCGCGTGATTATCATCGTGTGCATATGCCTTATTCTGGTACATTGACTGAAACTTTATATATTCCAGGTGAATTATTTTCAGTCAACCAAACTACAGCTGAAAATATTCCGGGTTTGTTTGCACGTAATGAACGAATGGTATGTTTATTCGATACTGATATTGGTCGTATGGCTGTTGTTTTAGTTGGCGCAATGATTGTTGCTGGAATTGAAACTGTTGCGACAGGTAAAGTAAAACCAACAGGTCGCTTAGAGCTGAACCATCATGCGATGAAACTTGAAAAAGGTGATGAGCTCGGACGTTTTTATTTGGGTTCAACGGCTGTAGTTTTGTTTGAGAAAGATAAAATGCAATGGGACCAAGCATTTAAGGCGAACTCAACTGTAGTAATGGGTGAAGCGTTGGGTCATCTTATTTGAGTATATCTTTTGAATAAGAAAAGCGCCTAAGGCGCTTTTTTTTATTCGTGCATTTTATACAAGCGTTCTTTGGGAAACACGGCAATAAATGTAGAGCCTTCGTTTTCTTTCGACTCGATTTCAATATGTGCGCCATGTTGCATAAGTACGTGCTTAACGATGGCAAGGCCTAAACCAGTACCACCTGTTTGACGACTGCGTGCACTATCCACACGATAAAAACGCTCAGTTAAACGCGGTAAGTGTTTTGGATCAATTCCAATACCAGTATCCTGAACAGAAAAATAGCCACGTTCTCCATCATCATGCCAGCCGATGGTGATGGTGCCACCTTTCGGGGTGTACTTTATGGCATTGGTAATTAAGTTGCTAAATGCACTCGCCAATTCCATATCTGAACCAATTAAGTCACAGTGGCTGTCTATATCAAGGTTAAGTGTATGACCATAATCAATATTGTAAGCTTGCGCATCATCAAACAGATGGTTCATTAAACTTGGCATTTCGATAATTTGATTTTTCGCAATTTGTTTTTCATTTTCTAAACGAGACAAAAGCAAAAGATCATTGACCAATGCATTCATGCGTTTAGTTTGCGATTGCATTTGTTCAAAGGCACGTTTCCAACGCGGATTGATATCTTCTTGATCTGTGAATGTTTCGATATACCCACTTAACACTGTGAGTGGTGTTCTTAATTCATGTGAAATATTGTCAACAAAATCTGAACGCATTTGCTCGAGATTTTTCATACGCGTAATGTCGTGCGCAACTAAGAGGCGACTTTCATTGCCAAAGCGAGTCAGTTTGATTTGCGCGTACTTATTATCATGGTTCACCAATTTAATTTTTACACCATCTGGTGCTTGATGGGTATTATGAAAATATTCAATAAAATCTGGCTGGCGAATAATCGTGAGCAGGTTGCGGCCACGATCAACAGCTTGAATGCCAAATAACTTTTCCGCAGCAGGATTCCACCATTCGATTTGATGGGAATCATCCGTAAGAATAATCGCTTCTGATAAAGCCACGAGAGAAGATTGAGTTCGATCGATCAGTCCAACCATTTCAGACTGAACAATACGTTCTTGGCGTTGAGCCCGATATACATTGAACAGTAATGCCCCCCAGATTCCATTTAAATTTGGTGGTACATCGTAAGGACGATTCGAAATCCAATCATTGACTAAATATAATGAGCGTAATTGGATACCAAAAAATATGAGACAGGCAATGCCTAAGCATATCCAAAGATAGCCAATCCCTAACCCGATACAGCCCGCAATAATCAGTAGAAATACCAGTAAACGTAAGTCTTGCTTGGCAAAAGTCCATAAACTGCTATATAGAAACTTTTGATGTTCACGTGCCAATTCTGGGACGGGGTAGGGTTCGTACATAAAATCTAAATTAACCTAAAGCAACATCAGCTCGTGTTGAAAAACGATAGCCAGTACCACGCACAGTTTGAACATAACGGTCTGCACCATAAGGTTCGAGCACCTTACGTAAGCGACGGATATGGACGTCGATGGTTCTGTCTTCAATATACACATTTCCACCCCATACCTGATCAAGTAATTGAGCACGGGTATAGGCACGTTCTGGATGAGTCATAAAGAATGCCAATAGACGATATTCTGTTGGCCCCATATCAAGAATATTTTGATTATAGCTGACACGTTGGCTTACTGGGTCAAGAATTAAGCCATTTGCATCAATGGTTTTTTCGCCATTTAACGCATTTGCACGTCTTAACACCGCTTTAATACGGGATACCAACTCACGTGTTGAAAATGGTTTCGTCATATAGTCATCTGCTCCAGCATCAAGACCTTGAACTTTATGGTCTTCTTCGCCACGCGCAGTCAACATAATGACTGGAATTTCGGAAAGTGTTTCATCACGCTTAAGGCGACGACACAAATCTACGCCACTCACGCCACCCGGTAACATCCAGTCGAGTAGGATAAGCGCTGGACGTTGATCAACAATCATTTGATGTGCTTGTTTCGCATCTTCTGCTTCCAAGCATTGAAAGCCTGCCATATCTAAAGAAGTATGGATCATTTCCCGAATTGGGAGCTCGTCGTCGACAATTAAAATGTAGTCATCTTTCACAACGCAATATCCTATGATGAACGGTGAACCGTTTTATATTTATGACAGGCTTATTACAAAGATTAATTATGACAGTATCATTGCAAGATGGAAATCGAAGTTAAATATAGCAATGTTTTGTGACAATTAGGCTGATATTTTGGCTCATTGATATTTATTAATTTGAAATTAAATCAATATCTTAAATTTACTTACGATTTGTCACAATTTCTTCATCTTAATTTGATGCTACTTTTTCATTAGATCATTCAATAGGGCGAGAAAAACGGTTTTACATGCCTGAACGACCTCAGCACGTGGAAGTTTAAAACCACCTACTACCCAGCGAACAGCAACTTGAGTGACATAGCCATTTAGACCAGTTGCAATCAAGGAGATCTCTTTTTCAGTGAGATGGGTATGTGGCATCATTAATGTGACAAAGGCATGAATCATTCGGTCGAAACGGCCCATTGTTTCTTGAATGGTTGCATGATTATGAAGTTCTTGGACGAGCATTGCATCAATATAAATAATCCGAGCGGTACGCGGATCATCTTCTAAAAAACTAAAGAACGCATTTAGACCTGCATCAATCATGTTTAGAGGCTCAGGAGAGGCTTTCATAATAGCTTGCATTAATGTTTGTTGAAGCTTCTCAATCAGTTCTAAAAAGATCGTTTGGAATAAGTTTTCACTTTTCTTAAAAGATTCATAAAAGTAACGTTCAGTTAATTTCGCTTGTGTGCAAATATCTTTAACGGTTACTGAGAAAAAACCATGAGTTCCATATGCTTCAATACCCGCTTCAATAAGTTTCTCACGGCGTGCTTGTTTGCGTTCAGTTAAGGACATCCCTTTAAATTGACGCTCTTTTGCGGGAGGCTTTTCAATCGCTTGCTCGTGTTCTGATGGAGTGAGGTTCTCTGGGTTCATAGCAATTCGAGTCTTTTTATAAAAGTGTTATGCTGCGGTCAGTATAGAGTACTGATCAGCTAAAGATACTAAATTGGCCTATAGTAACAATAAAAATGGTCGATAGTTACATTGACAATAATAATTGTCAAAATTATAGTGAACATGAATGACCCAGATCAACGCTGTGGTGCATAAAAATCAAAAAAAGGATTCACAATGAAAAATTTTAAAAACAAAGTGGCTGCAATCACAGGTGCAGGTTCTGGTATTGGTCAACAACTTGCGGTGTTACTGGCTAAGCAAGGTTGTCATTTGTCTTTAAGTGACGTAAATGAAAAGGGCTTAGCAGAAACAGTTGAACTGACGAAGAATGCAAATGTACGAGTCACAACCAAAAAAGTAGATGTTGCGAATCGTGACGAAGTTAAAGCATGGGCGGCTGAAACTGTACAGAATCATGGTTCAGTGAACATGATTTTCAACAATGCTGGGGTGGCATTGGGTTCGACCGTTGAAGGTGCAACATACGAAGAGTTGGAATGGATTGTTAATATTAACTTCTGGGGTGTCGTATACGGCACCAAAGAATTCTTACCATATATTAAGAAAACAGGTGATGGACACATTATCAACATTTCAAGTTTATTCGGTTTAACTGCGCAACCAACTCAGTCTGCTTATAATGCAACTAAATTTGCTGTACGTGGTTTCACTGAATCTCTTCGTCAAGAGCTAGATATTGAAAATGTGGGTGTGAGCGCGCTTTGCGTACATCCAGGTGGCATTCGTACCAATATTGCGAAAGCTGCAAAAATGAATGACAGTTTAAAATCTTTGGGCATGAATCCACAGAAATCTGCACAGACATTTGATAAATTATTACGTTGTCCACCTGAAGAAGCAGCGCGTCAAATTCTAGAAGCAGTGCAAAAAGATCGCCGTCGTTTACTGATTGGTAACGATGCGAAAGTGATTGATTTAATGCAACGTGTGATGCCAACGGGCTATCAAAAAGTGACTGCATTTGCGACTAAAATGAGTAAACGTTTCGATTCTAAATAATCGTTAAAAAAACCCGCGTCATGCGGGTTTTTTATTTTCTTGATTTCTAATTTAAATCAGTACTTGAACAGTTTTCTTTTTCCAAACAAATTGATAATACAAACCTTGCATCACACATAAGCAAACGAAGGCCAAAGCATAAGCGTACCAGATTCCCGCCAGCCCCCACCATGCGCTAAATAGATAAGCTGCTGGGAGTTCTATACAGAGTATGGCTACAATATTGATGATCATTGGCATAGTCACAGTGCCACTTGCACGCATAATTGAGGCGAAAATAGCACTCGCGCCAAAAAATAAAATTGACCACAGCACAATAAACAATAATTGTTGCCCGAGTATCACGACTTTTTCATCTGTAATAAATAATGCCATGAGATATTTTGAGAACAAATAAGCCAAGATTACGAGCCCGCCTGTAAAGACAAAATTCATGCCCAGTGCTGTTTTAGTTACACGTGATAAAGAATCCGCTTTACCTGCACCAATCGCTTGAGCCCCAAAAATAGAAGCGGCAATTGCGATAGACAGAGCAGGGAATTGGATATAGTTCAAAACCTGATTGACTGCGCCATAAGCAGCTGTTGCTTCTGAACCATAGCGATTGACCAAGCCGACAATGACTAAACCTGCCACAGAAGTCGTGACCATTTGAATGCCAGTAGGAACGCCAAGCCTGAGAATAATTTTGCTTAGTTCAGGATTGTGGCGTACATGTTTACACATTGCTAAATCTGGACGTAATGGATGATTTTTTTTATTTAAATAAACGTACAGAAAAATAAGCACGGCCAGATAACCCACAATCGTGGCGATGGCAGGTGCAATGATACCCAATTGAGGAAATCCAAAATATCCAGCGATGAGAACAGGGGTAATAAAGAGCCCAATTAAACTGGTCATTCCCAAAGCGATGAGAGGTGTAATGCTATCACCGACACCACGTAAGATAGAGGTATAAATAATATAAATAAAAAGGAGTGGGCTACCTGCTAACATCCATTGAACATAAGGCAAAGATAAATGCATGACACTTGGGTCTGTGCCCAAGGCCTCAAGAATGTGGCGTGCAGATAGAACACCTAAAATGGCAATAATCGTCCCGCCGATCAATGTCATAAAAATAGTAGAGCCGACAACCGCTCTTACTTTTTCTAAATTTTGTGCTCCCCACGCTTGACCAACCAATACCGTCGAGCCAGCCGAAAGCCCAATTACGAAAGCCAAGAGACAGAACAAAATAGGGAAGAAGACGGAAACAGCAGCAATTGCTTGGACGCCCATCATTTGCCCGACGAAGATCGTATTAATTGTGCCTGATAAATTTTGCAGGATATTGGTTGCAATCAGCGGAACTAAAAAAACTAAAAAAACTTTCCAGAAACCAGGTTCATCAATCGGCCGTAAGGTTCTCGCCATATATAAGTCTTATCCATTATTGTTTTCTATATCAACGGATTGACCTTAACACCTTATCATTCAAATTGCTTTAGTAATAAAGTAATCCGTCTCGTCTCTTTTCGTTATTGTGATTGAACCTTCGTTAAAATTTCTCCTGCAAGATGCAAGGTTTCCTCTCGTTTTGCAAAACAGACCCGAACGAGCTTCAGATCTTGAGGTGGCTGTTGATAAAACACTGATATAGGAATCGCTACCAGTTTGTGTTGTTCTGCAAGATATTGGCACATTTCTATATCTGTGAGCTCAGGTCTTAGTGTACTGAAATCTAAGTTTTGAAAATAAGTTCCTGGTGACGGCAGATATTGAAATTTTGAATGTTGAATTCCATGGATGAATAAGTCACGTTTAGCTTGATAAAAATTGGGGAGATCTAAAATATGTTCAGGATGTTGTTCGATGAATTGATTAAGCGCGACTTGAATCGGATGGACACCACAGAAATTGGCAAATTGATAAATTTGACGAAATACTTTCATCAGTGCCTGAGGTGCAACGCAATATCCAGTTTTCCAACCAGTAACATGAAACGTTTTTCCGAATGAACCAATCACAAAACTACGATCTCGAAGTTCAGGAAAACTAAGCGCAGAATAATGTTGTTGACCATCAAACACTAAATGTTCATAGACCTCGTCAGAAAGTACACAAATGTTTTTATCCTGAATCAACTCGATCAGTTGTTGCCAATCTTGCTTGGACCAAATTGCACCTGAGGGATTATGTGGTGTATTTACAATGATTAATCGCGTTCGTTCATTTATTCGATCTTTCACCACATTCCAGTCAACATGGAAGTCTGGATGTACCAAGTTGATATGGATCGCTTGCGCCCCAGCGAGTTTCACTGCAGGTGCATAACTGTCATAAGCAGGATCGAAAATAATTACTTCATCTCCAGCATTTACAACAGCTTGAATCGCACACAAAATTGCAGTCGTTGCACCAGGTGTAATGGTAATTTCGCTGATCGGGTCTAAATGGACTTGGTCTCGTTGGCAGAATTGGGCTGCAATTTTTTGTCTTAAACTCAGCAGACCGTCACCAGGTGGATATTGGTTATAGCCTTGTTGTGTGGCTTGAGCTAAAGCTGCAATTAATTCAGGAGGAGGTGGAAAATCAGGAAAACCTTGAGAAAGATTTAACGCGTTCAACTTTTGGGCGAGTGCTGACATCACGCTAAAAATAGTGACACCTAAGTCTGGTAATTTAGATTCAATTTTAATCATGCTGGATAGTAATATTTAGCCCGTTTCTTCGTAGTTTAGCAGTTGAAATGCCTGCACTAAATACAAATATCTGCGACATATTCGTTTTAATTTTCATAAGATTCTAATGATCTTCAATTAAGTTTAAAACCTTAGATGATCTATGTGATCTCATGTTAAAAATGATTGATCTGACTTTGCTTCATTTCATTTTTTAACCAATTTAAAAAAATAATCTTCCGAGGATCTTCAATAAATCTAGTATGGGACAGTAGATAATAGGCAGAACCATCCTGAAGAATTGGTGTTATTTTTTTTACAGACTTGAGCTCTAATTCTTTTTCAATCATGTAGATAGAAATGATCGTCTTTCCTAAGCCAGCCAAGCAGCCTTCTAAGCATAAGTAAAAATGCTCTAATTCTATTTTGGAATGTTTCTTCAGAATATCTTTGAGTTCATCCAATTGGTGTAATTTTTTTGAAAAATAAGGGCGTGATTTAGAAATTAACAATTCTTTGGTTTTAGGGTGGTGAGATGCTTGGACTGCCACAATATATTCATCGCCAATTTTCTCACTAAACAGATGCGATCCCCATTCAAAATCATTTCTTCGTATTGCGATATCGATATTATCTTTTTCAAAGTCGACTACACCACCACCTGTGAGCAAAACCACTTCAAAATCATGTCCAAGTTTTTTAAATTCAACAAGTCGTGGAATTAACCACTTCATCGAAATGGTTGGTTCACAGGACAGTACCAATTGTTTGTTTTCAGTTTTATTTTGAGTTAGTCCAATTAAACAATCATCCAATTGATTGAAAATATTCTGAGCGCAATGAAAAAGAGTTTCTCCTTCTTTGGTGAGTATCAAGGTTTTATTTCGTCGTTCAAATAATGTGATATTTAATATTTCTTCGAGATTGTAAATTTGCTTACTGACGGCACTTTGCGTAACAAATAATTTCTTTGCTGCAATCGTGACACTGCTGTATTTAGCGACAA
This sequence comes from Acinetobacter sp. ANC_7553, assembly GCF_056779895.1. NCBI lineage: Bacteria > Pseudomonadati > Pseudomonadota > Gammaproteobacteria > Moraxellales > Moraxellaceae > Acinetobacter > Acinetobacter sp. ANC_7553. Next base: position 83,534 of record NZ_JBWYIV010000012.1, read on the forward strand.
AATAAAAAAACTTCAGTGAATTCAAAGATATTTTTTCTATCATTCCAAAAACTCATATATTTTTAGTCGATTTTATTGATTTTATTTTTTTAACTTTTGTTCAAAATGAAGATTACCAAAAGCAAAATAAAGCTAATACAATGGAAAATATATTAAAATTCAGTCCATTTAACAAGCAGCATCTCCATGAATACACATATTCAAAAGAGATAATCAAAAAGGGTTATGCGTTTATTGATTTAAATACATTCCAAGAAATACAGAAAAATAATAATTTTCACGATGTTAATGAGCAAGATGTCAGTGATTTTATAGACAGTTGGAACGCTCTAGATTTAGATCAATTTATGTCGGATAAAGGTAAATATCGAACAAGAAAACATGCAACTTTTACTATTAATGATAAGCATAAAATTTTACTGAAAAATTCTTATATTCCTCATTTTCAGACGATTGAATACAACACTTTGAATGGTGGAATTGCGAGATATTTTTCAGAGATTGATAAAAATACAATTGAAAATCCAATTTTTAGAAATTTACTACAATTCGCATATCTCACCTTTTCAGAAATTGAAACTGAAAATTGGTTTATCGAAGCGCATCAATTTCGCATTGAAGCAAAATTTAACGATAGTGGTAAGCCAACCCCTGAGGGGATACATCGAGATGGGGTGGATTTCGTTTTAATGGCCATGATCAACCGTCAAAATGTTCAGGGTGGAATGACCCGAATTTATGACTTAAATAAGAATTTGAAAGCAGAATTTATGCTTGAAAATTTTTTAGATATCGCACTTGTGGATGATCATCAGGTCTATCACAGCGTAACGGAAATCAAAGTCAATGATTTTACGTTGGGTGATATTGGATTAAGAGATGTATTAGTGATCACGTTTAAAAAGGCATAATGAATGGGTGAGTTTATAGCAGTTATTCTCATCACCATACTCGCTGTTGTGAGTCCTGGTGCTGATTTCGCTATCGTGACAAAAAACAGTTACTTATATGGTAGAAGGATAGGTGTTCTCACTTCACTGGGAATTTCTTTAGGTGTGTTGATTCATGTGACTTATACGCTCATTGCTGTCGCATTTGTCATGGCGTATACACCTCAAATTCTAAATATTGTGAAGTATATTGGAGCCATCTATCTCATCTATATCGGTTATAAAACTTTTGTACAAAGTCCGGTTGTCGAGACGTCATCAACTGCTGCAATTAATCCTTTTCAAGCAGTGAAATATGGCTTTTTCACCAATGCACTTAATCCTAAAACGACTTTATTTGTGATTAGTACATACACTCAGATCATCAGTGTGAGTACGCCGAAAGCGATTCTGGTCGGTTATGGGCTATTTATGTCTTTTGCTCATTTTTTATGGTTTGGATTGGTGGCTTTGCTTTTTTCATCGATTGTTTTAAGACAGAAAATGTTAGCTAAGCAAGTACAGATTAACAGAGTGATTGGAACTGTATTATGTCTGCTAGGGATAGCACTTCTGTTTGCTAAATTTCAATAATAGGGTAGCAATATGAAAAAGATGGCTTTTATCGATATGGAAGGTGTTCTTGTCCCTGAAATATGGAAACACTTTTCAAATGTATACAATATCCCAGAGTTGGCGATTACAACTCGAGAAGTCGCAGACTATAAGTCTCTGATGGAATTTAGAATTAATTTACTGAAAGAAAATAAAATTCCTTTAAAACAATTAATCGATGACATTAAAGAACTGGATGTCATTCCAGATGCTAAGGAGTTTTTAGAATATTTGCAAAAGGCTGAAAATTTTGAAGTTAACATTATTTCAGATTGCTTTTATGAGTTTTTATTTCCCTTTTTTGAAAAATTAAATCTTCCTGTTAAAAATACATATTGTCATCACTTAGAAATTGGACCAGATGGATTTATAGAAAATGTTCTGTATACACGAGATAAAGGGAAACATGAAATTATTGTAAAGTTCCAAAAAGAAAACGTTTCAATGACCAATAGTATTGCGATCGGTGATGCATTCAATGATTTTTCGATGTTGCATTTAGTTGATTATGGTTTTTTATTTCAACCCTCAGAAGACGTGAGAAAGAACTCCCCAGCTTATTTTTGTAAAGTAGACTCTTATCAAGATATTATTTCACATTTAAATCGTAAAAAAATTATGTAACCTTATAATATTATTATGGTTTATATAAGATGAAGTAGATAGGAATGACTCTAGTGATAGCTTAGTTCTTTAAATGGATTAAGAATAATAAATACAGCCCATTCATGCAGAAATGGGCTTTTTGATGACGTCAATTCACAATGAATTCAATTTTAGTCAGCGACCAAATTTAAATTTCATTTCTAAGTTAAATCAAAAATTCAACTGCTGCTCGGATGATCCCTAACACTAAACCGATAAATGCACCAACGACAACACCGTTGACGCGAATCATATGTAAGTCACCACCGACTTCATTTTCAATTTTATCGATCATTTCTCGTGAGTCCCATTCGTGAATGCGTTCACTGATAAATAAAATGACTTTTTCGCTGTATTGATCACTGAGATTGACTGCCATTGAACTCATTTTTTCATTTAATAATTGGCGTAATGCAGGATTGGAAATGATGTTTTGACCGACTTGTTGAATCGCAACACGTAAATTTTCAGCTATACCTGAATCTGCTTTCTCCAAATCTTCACGAATGGCATTGCACAGAATGACGACGGCACCAGTAATAAAATTTAAAACTTGAGGACTATCTAACAATGCATTTTTAGTTTCATTTAATTTAAGACTCGCCTGACTTTCAGGATTTGCGAGTTCAGTCATTAAATGCTGTGCAATACTCTCAATTTTTTGACGCCATGGATGCTCTGGATCTGCCAACATTGACTCGACACGCTCTATTAAAGAGTCAATCGTTCTTTGTTGAACATCGATACCGATCCAACTTGCGCCTTTGGCTAAACGCCACACTCCGAGTTCTTTAAATAGGGTGCGGGTTAGCTCCCGAGTTTGTTCAGGATGTGAAGTCACCCAACCGTGCGCAACATCGAGACCACGTTGTAAAACATCTTGGTGGAAGTCATTTTCTAATACGGCACGAATCATTTCACTGGCCAGGGTATTGATTTGAGTGTTCTTTACCCATTGCACACTGTTAGTTTGAATAAACCTACCGACTTGTTCTTGTCCAACAAACTCAAAAACTTTAGGCACTGTCTGTTGAATCACTTGAGTCACTTGACGATTGTTATCTGGATTGGCTAGCCATTGTCCTACTGCCAAACTCACATCTGTTTGACTCAAGCTTTTTGCCACAATCTGTGGCGATAGGAAGTTTTCTTGAACAAAACGTCCCATGGATTCTGCAATACGCGCTTTGTTACGTGGAATAATTTCGGTGTGATCTTTTAAAAACTTAGGAATAGGGATACGGCCGAATGGGTTCCGAAACAAAACCGTAATGGCATACCAATCTGCTAAACCACCAACCACACCTGCTTCAGCAGACAACATTAAAATATGAATAAGCCAAACATATTCTGGAAAAATTTTGGCAGCCACCATGAGCGATATCCAAGCCAATACAGCGACAACCAGTGCGATCATGGCAAACCGTTTGCTTCGATCCAGACTAGGGGTAGTCATTGTTGGTGATACACTCATGCATAATTCCTATGTAAGTTGTTGTATTAATATTATTTTATTGTGATTGAGAAGGCTGTGTTTGTACAGGCAGTATGTCGCCTGTAGCACTTAAACCATATTTAGACCCTAAGGCCTGTAAAATTAAACGTGCATCAAAAGCATCTTGAGGTGCTGTTTTTTGATCTTTAAAACAGGTGATGGTATAGGCTACTTGAACTGGCTCTAAACTGACCACCTGTGGCACATCATAAAAAGGATCAAAGAACATAGGATGTCTACGATATCCATAACCATACGGGTAAGGATTGGAATAAACCACAGCTTGACGAGGTGGTTGTTGTGTGCGATTGCTTGGATCATCTTGGACTTTAAAAAAATGAAAGCTCTGTTTGACTGTTGTTTGTGCAGCTTTAAGTAAGGTTATTTCTTCAGCTGTACCATAGCTCATGTTAGATGAGCCTTGAAAACTAATACGATACGTTGATTGGTTCAAGGGAATAGTTGCGAATTGCCCAAGCTGATCAAATGTACGCGGTTTACTTGGCGTCGTGACACAACCAGACAGCAGGAGCATGCCAGATAATCCCAAAATCATGCATAAGTTTTTCATTTCGCTCTCCTGAAGTCTGTTGTGTCAATATCAATTTAGAAGCTACTGTTTGGCTGTTTTAAGAATTCTATTTCCTCAGGCGTAGAGAGACGATTTAAAATTTCATTACGATGAGGATAGCGGCCGAAACGTTCAATGATGACTTGATGCTTTTTCTCAAAGTCTAAATTTACAGGGTTGCCTAATGCCTCAAACAAACGAAGCGCTTGAGTGTGAATGATTTTTGATTCGCTATGCATGAAAGGCATATATAAGAAGCTACGTTGTTCAGGTTCCAGTTCGAGATCTAAACCAAGACGAACCGCTTCTTGAGCTAGCCCAAGTGCTAATGGATCTTGGGCAAAAGATTCAGCTTTGCCACGATAAACATTACGAGAAAATTGATCCAAGACAATGATTTCTGCTAAGCGTCCTAAAGCAGTTTCCCGCCATGTCCATAGTTCGCCTGCGGCAGCTTGTTGGATGGTGTGACCAAATTGCGCTTGAATAAGTTGATCGAAAGCATCGCTTTTCGCAAACCAATGTGGTTGAGTTTCAGCACTGAACCAAAAATCTATAACGTTGTGATAATTCATATTCTTTACAGTTTGTTAGCATTTATTCTGCAATAAAATCACAAATTTCAGATGTCTTAAAGACTAAGATTGTGTTAAAAATTTGCCAAAATAAAAGGTTTATCCAACTGAAATGTATATGCAAACTGCATTTGGGAATATAAATCACGGTATACTTGATATAAATCAATAATTTTTTATCTCAGTCGTTCTTCTAGATAAGCGAGTAAGTAATGAGTCAACCCGAAGCGCTCTCTGAAACAATTTTACCAAATTGGGTGGATTCGTCGGTGTTTAAAGGTATGTTACGAGGCATTGAGCGCGAAAGCTTAAGGATGCAAAGTGATGGCTTTATCTCCCAGAAAGATCATCCTAAGGGTTTAGGCTCTGCGTTAACTCATCCTCATATTACGACAGATTATTCTGAAGCCTTACTTGAGTTTATTACGCCTCCTCAATCTTCAATTCCTGAAGCATTAAGCTACTTAGAAGATATTCATGCTTTCACTCATCGACATCTAGAAGATGGTGAAAAGCTATGGCCAATGTCGATGCCATGTATGTTGGATGATGAAGAAGAAAGTATTCGTCTTGCGCAATATGGCTCGTCCAATATTGGTAAATTCAAAACCTTATACCGTCGTGGTTTAGGTGTACGTTATGGTCGTCGTATGCAGACGATTTCAGGTGTACATTACAATGTTTCATTCCCTGATGCGTTGTTTGAGCAGTTGCAAGCAAACGAGCAAGATGAAGCTTTAAAACAGCTCAGTTTGCAGGATTATCGCAGCCATCGATATTTCGCTTTAATTCGAAATTTCATTCGTTTAACCCCATTGGTTATGTTCCTGATAGGTGCAAGCCCATCAGTCTGTCGTTGTTTTATGACGGGTCGTGAACATCATTTATTGCCTTTAATTAAGGGAACATTGTATTTGCCATATGCCACTGCATTGCGTATGGGGCGCTTTGGATATCAAAACTCGGCGCAGAAAGAGTTAGGTATTCATTACAATGATTTGAAAGGATATTTAGCAGGTTTACAAAAGGCGGTGAAAACATCTTATGCTGCTTTCAGTCGTTTGGGATTAGATGACGAAGCGGGTGAGCCGATCCAAATTAATGATCACGTACTGCAAATTGAAAACGAGTACTATAGTCTTGTACGTCCTAAACAAGTACCACAGTCTGGTGAAACACCATCTGATGCATTAGCAAACCGTGGGGTAGGGTATGTTGAATTACGCGCAGTAGATGTGAATCCATACAGCCCAATTGGTATCAATGAAGATACTGCAGGCTTCCTAGAGGTATTAGCGCTTTATTGTTTATTAAAAGACAGTCCTGAGCTGCTAGATGATGAACTTGAAGTGATTGAACAAAACCAGCAAGAAGTTGTGAATCGTGGGCGTGCCCCAAATGCTGCCATTGTTGAAAATGGTCAATCAATTGAAATTGAGACATGGGCAAATCAATATCTCAAACAGATGCAGCCTTTAGCAGAAACGTTAGATAAAGCTCACTCAACCTCGTTGTATTCTGATGCAATGCAAATTATGCAATCACGAGTAGATGAAGTGGATGAAACCTTCTCTGCGAAAATAGTAGAAGATACACTAAAACATAGTGGTACTTGGAGCTTAGGTAGTGTGCTCGCGCATCAACATGCTGATCATTATCAAAATTATGTGTTATCTCAGGATAAAGTCACCTATTTTGAACAACTTACAGTGCAATCACTTGAGCAGCAACAACAGTTGGAAGCAGAGTCTAGTTTAAGCTTTAAAGAATATCTAAAAGCATATCGATAAAAATATTGAGGAAAGTATATGCAGTGGCAAAATTACCGCATGGTGAGTGGCCTGTTGTTTATAGCCAGCGTGATTGGAATGGCCTTCGCGTTGTATCTCGAACATGTCCAAGGTCTTGAACCTTGTCCATTGTGTGTATTTCAACGGTTAGGTCTGATCGGATTGGGGCTGATTTCTTTTATTGCGTTTCTACACAATCCCGTCCGTAATGGTTTAAAACGAGTATATGCTTTCCTAGGGACATTATCGATTTTATGGTCAGCGGGTGTTGCTGCACGTCATGTCTGGCTGCAGAGTTTACCTCCAGATAAAGTGCCAAGTTGTGGTCCTGGTTTAGATTATTTGGTAGATGCTTTGCCGCTTAAAACAGTGCTTCAACAAGTGCTGTCAGGATCAGGGGAATGTGCGGTGGTAGACTGGACTTTCCTAGGTCAGTCTTTACCTGTATGGTCTTTGGTATTTTTTAGTATTTTGCTGATCATTTCGATTTGGCAGTTATTCAGAAAGTATCCTGCTTAAAATAAAAAAGCCAACTAATAGTTGGCTTTTTTATTGAAGATGGTCAGGTTTCTACGATTCCTTCCATGCTTTCTAATTTGATTAAATATTTACGGATTTGCTCTTCAGCTAATTCATCGTGATGTGGATAGAACCATTTAACGATTTGCTCAGCAACACTGGAATGGTATTGAATTTCCATATGATTGAGCCCGTAGAACACCGCTTTATGTGATTCTGGCAATTTCAGTTGGAATCGCGGATTTGGATGCTCACCCAAAGCACTTTGCACACTCACTAAGTAATCGCCAATGACTTTGAGTGTGCGATTTTTACGATTTTCAAACTCAATTGTTCCAGCTACTAGGAATGTATTGATATGTGAAGGCAGCGGTGCAGGTTTACGATTATCATCCATCATGCCAATACGAGCGTGATTGTGTTCCCAGTCATCATCACGGACACTACCATGGCGTAAATCCAAAATACCATCACTGCGAATATTCACAATGTGGCTGGCTAACTTGATGATGGGAAAGTGTCCAATTTTTTCTTGAACGGCAAAGCCAATACGTTCTAGAACCGCACCATGATGTGGAGAACCTAAGCAGACCAAATTCTCTGCCATGTGAAACCATTGATGGAGATTTTGTTTACCATAAAACAAAGCACTTCGAGAAACCAAACCACCCATACTGTGACCGATTAAATCAAGGCTGGTGATACGTGGATTGCGCTTTACCAAGTCTTCAAGCATATTGGCCAACGAACGACCATTCGCTGAAATTCTGCGACCAGTGTTGTAATGCAAATAAAGCATGGTGTTGTTGTCGCGTTGTGCAAGCAGTTTTTCACCAATACCGCCATAGTTGCGATTCGTCCAATCAAGATGATTCATGCACAGACCATGGCAAAAGATCACGACACGACCTGACAGGTCACCCTGTTGTAACTCTCCATAGTGATCATACAGATTACTGGTAATCGCCAACGGATTTTGATTTTTGAGTAAATAGTCGCCAATCACACCATTAAGAGCACTGACCAAAAAAATCATTTTTGGCGTGAGGGGCTTATCATGGAGTTTCGGAAATTGATCAATGATTTTGCGCAGGGCTGGTGCGACCAAATAATTTCCGTAATTTAGAAGCGTGTCATATGAAAATTGATATAACTTTCGAACGTAGGTTTTCTTTTGAAATTCTTTTGATGTTTTTTTACTTAAACCAAATACGGTTAAGAGCACTTCACGTTGAAGCGATTGAATGAGATTTTGAACAGCATGGTTGATTGGAGTGCTGACCAGTTGTGCCAAACCTTCAAGCACATCGGCCTGACTCGGAGGAGATCGATCCCATTTACAATAGGTTTCATGTAGTGGCGTTAAACTCGGCATCTAGTCTTATCCTGATAGTGCATGATCATCTAAAGACACTTTATTTTTAGCAATGATCACTGTATAAAATTCCTTGTATTTATCTTATGTTGTTCATCCCGAACAATTTTTAAGATAACTTTGATTTCAGATCGGCTCTAATTTTTTTGTCTGACAATATTTGTTATCGTACAAAAGAGAAACAAATATGTGATATGATTCACAATAAAAATTAGAACAATTTTGAGGAAAATGCAATTAATCAGTTCATGAATATTATCTATCTACATGGATTTCAAAGTAGTCCTTTTTCGATTAAAGGGCAACTGATTCGTCAGTATTTTGAAAGACATGAGCATATACAGGTGCATTTGCCCGATTTAAATATGCCGCCTGATCAGGTCATTACTTCGATTTCGACACTCATCGAGTCTATGTCAAATGTGGTTTTGATTGGGAGCAGTTTAGGTGGATTTTATGCGACGCAGCTTGCCGCAAAACATGGAGTCGCAGCTGTACTGATTAATCCCGCTATGCAACCATGGAAATTATTTAGAAACTTGTTTTCAACGGTGCAGTTTCCTTATCCAGTCACTGCGAATTGGTCGTTAGATGAAGCTCAGCTTGATCAATTGGAGCATATGGCAGTTCCGTTTGTGCAAGATGCAGACAAAATCTTGGTCTTGTTACAACAAGGTGATGAAGTTTTGGATTATCGTGAAGCGGAACGTTATTATAATTGCGATGGTCATCAAGCGTTCCTCATTACAGAAACATATGGCAATCACGCGATGGATGATTTCGCGGATAAAATACCCTTGGTATATCAGTTTTTAGCTGACAGCTTAAAATAAGGAAACAATTTAACGTGTCTCAATATACGGCCCAATCCCTTGAAGTCTTATCTGGTTTAGATCCTGTACGCCGTCGTCCAGGCATGTATACCGATACCACACGTCCAAACCATTTGGCGCAAGAGGTCATTGATAATGCGGTCGATGAAGCATTGGCAGGACACGCGAATAAAATTACAGTGACCGTGTATAAAGATGGTTCATTGTCAGTAGAAGATAACGGGCGTGGTATGCCAGTTGATATTCATCCTGAATATGGTCAAAGCGGCATTGAAATTATTCTGACTAAACTGCATGCAGGTGGGAAATTCAGTACAGATAATTATCAATTCTCTGGTGGTTTGCACGGGGTTGGTATTTCTGTTGTAAATGCGCTTTCCACACGTGTGGAAGTCCAAGTTCAGCGCCAAGGTAATTTATACAAAATGGCCTTTGAGCAAGGTGAAGCAACGGCACCACTTGAAGTTCTGGAAGGTAAAGCACCCAAACGTGCATCGGGTACCTCAGTTCACTTTTGGCCTGAAGCGAAATATTTTGATTCACCTAAATTTGCATTGAAGGCGCTTAAACATAATTTAAAAGCGAAGGCGGTATTAGCTGCTGGCTTACAAATCAATTATGTTGATGAAATTAACGACGAAAAGATCACGTGGCAGTTTGAAAATGGTCTCGTCGATTATTTGATGGATGAGTTGGAAGATCGTGAAATCATCCCTATGCCTGCATTTGTCGCTACAGGTGACGCGGAACGTGCCAGTGCGGAGTTTGCGATTTGCTGGAATGTTGAAGGCGGAGAGAGCATTCAAGAATCTTATGTGAACTTGATTCCAACGGCTCAAGGTGGCACACATGTGAATGGTCTACGTTCAGGTGTGACGGATGCGATCCGTGAGTTCTGTGAGTTACGTAATCTCTTACCACGTAATATGAAGCTTTCAGCAGAAGATGTTTGGGATGGCGTGAACTATATTCTGTCTTTGAAATTTCAAGAGCCACAATTTTCAGGTCAAACCAAAGAGCGTCTTTCAAGTCGTGAAGCCTCTGCGATTGTGCAGAACATCGCAAAAGATGCTTTTGCCTTATGGTTGAATCAAAACTCTGAAATTGCAATGCAATTGGCTGAAATGGCGATTTCAAAAGCGGGACGTCGTTTAAAAGCAGCGAAGAAAGTTGAGCGCAAAAAAATCGTTTCAGGTCCAACTTTACCAGGCAAATTATCTGATTGTGTGGGACATAGTTTGGAAGAGTCAGAACTATTTATTGTGGAAGGTGATTCTGCTGGAGGATCTGCCAAACAGGCGCGTGATAAGAATTTCCAAGCGATTATGCCGATCCGCGGAAAAATTTTAAACACTTGGGAAGTCTCTTCAGATGAAGTACTTGCTTCTCAAGAGGTTCATAATATTGCAATCGCAATAGGAGTCGATCCGGGTTCTGATGATTTGTCTGAACTCCGCTATGGCAAGATCTGTATTCTTGCCGATGCAGACTCAGATGGATTACATATTGCGACTTTGCTATGTGCATTATTTGTGAAGCACTTCCCAAGTCTAGTTGAAGCAGGGCACTTATTTGTTGCGATGCCACCTTTATTCCGTATTGATGACGGTAAAGATGTGCATTACGCGCTTGACGAAGCAGAATTAGAAGGCATATTGAAAAAAGCCAAAACTAAATCCCCACAAATCACACGATTTAAAGGTTTGGGTGAGATGAATGCAAGTCAGCTCCGTGAAACAACATTGGATCCCAATACTCGTCGTTTGGTGCAACTAGATTTGGATGATGTGCATTTTACTTCAGGTTTATTAGATAAATTATTAGCCAAGAAACGCGCAAGTGATCGTAAAGAATGGTTGGAACAAAAAGGCAACTTAGCTGAATTAGTCGTTTAATTGTCCGTAGACACGAGCATTAAAGCCCGCAGATGCGGGCTTTTTTATACTTCACAAAGTGAACAATTCACACCACGACAGTTGTGCAGCACTGAACTGCGCGCACTATTTTTATTGGTACCTGGACCGCCGACTAAAGGTCCTGCAAGTTGTTCTGCGCCTGACCCTGGGCGCCATTTGGTCTTCATGTTGATTTGTTGTCTGCCAGTAATCATTGGTTTAGCTAAGGTGGGTTGTTGGCAGTATTTGCATTCGATGGTGTCAGTTGCAATCCTAGAAATAGGCACACGTTGTTCAAAAATTCCTTCGCAGTGCTCACAACGGAAATCGTATAATGGCATGGTCGTGCTCCTACTTATTTTTAAGCATGCGCATATTTAAAAGTTAAAAAGGAGGTAGCTCGCATGCTTACTCAAGCTACCCCGTAAAATGGTGAAACCTGTAACAACAATAATGCGCTAATTAGCGTTTATGCCCCCAAAATTTATCGTCATTTAAAGCACCTTGCGGCAAGATATTTTGTTCAAAAATGGAGGTTGGGAGTGAGACGGTACATGCACAGTTTGGAATATCTACAATACCTCCGATACGACCTTCAACTGGTGCAGCGGTAAGTAACATGTAGGCTTGTGACCCAGTAAAGCCAAAGTTTTCAAGATACTTGATGGCTTTTAAACATGCTTGGCGGTAAGCCACTGTCGCATCGAGATAGTGATTTACACCATCTTCAACACTGATCCCTTCGAAAGTCAGCCATTGATCATAATTTGGACGAACATTGCTTGGAACAAAGATAGGTGAATCAATATTGTATTTTTCCATCCCACCTTTAATTAAATCGAAACCGACACGTGTAACACCGTCCATTTCAATCGCACCACAGAAACCAATTTCACCATCACCTTGTGAGAAGTGGAGGTCGCCCATTGAGAAACCAGCACCTTTTTGATAAACAGGGAAGTAAATACGGCTTCCTGCAGCAAGGTCTTTAATGTCTGTGTTACCCCCATGTTCACGTGGAGGAACTGTGCGTGCAGCTTCAGCCGCCATACGATCAAATTCGGGACCTTTCACACCACGCAGAACGGCTGTACGTGGATCAGGAGGGTTTGCCTGACCTTTAGGAACGAGCAATGCTTCACGGCGATTCCATTCTTTCAGTAAATCATGTGATGGTAGAGTTCCCATCAAGCCAGGATGTTTTAATCCTGCAATACGTACACCAGGGATATGACGTGAAGTTGCAAATAAACCTTTTAAATCCCAAATGGCTTTATCTGCCTCTGGGAAATAGTCCGCCAAGAAGCCACCACCATTTTCCTTGGCAAAAACACCCGAAAAACCCACATCAGAAATCGGTTGAATGTCTAGTAGATCAATGACCAACAAATCACCTGGTTCTGCACCTTCAACATAGAATGGCCCTGTTAAAGGATGAGCACGTGTTAAATCCACATTTTTAACATCAGAAATATCGTCAGTATCTTTAATTTGTGCGTCAAGGAAATCCAAACTTTCAATCAGAATTTCTTCACCAGGTTTTACTGATGTCAGAAAAGGTAAGTCTGGGTGCCAACGGTTGTGACCAATTTCGGCTTGCTCCGCAAGTGGAACTCCTGGTTTGATTTTAATATGTTGCATAATGTATCCCCTGTATTGAGGTCAAATAAAGTTTAGGTCTCAGTGTTGTTGTGATGCTTCGTGTATCAGTAACGGATCAAGTTGTTTCACTGCAGGCTCAATCATCTGAATTTGAAGCTTCATATTGTCGTAATCGATGATGAATTCACTAATGTGCTTGTTGTTTAGAAAAGCTTTCGCGAGTGCAGGTTCAACTAACACTTTAAAACGACGGCTTAAACCCCGAGCACCAAATCGAACATCATGTCCTGAACTCAGGAATCGAATGGCAGCATCGGTCAAAGCAATGGTTCGACTTTGCTTTTTTAGACGTTGGTTCATTTTGTCAATTTCGAGTTGGACTAAGGTTGCAGCAAAATCAGATTCAACTGGCTGATAATGTAAGATTCGCTCAATTCGATTTAGAAACTCAGGATCAAACTTTTTATCGAGTGCTTTTGTCGTGATTTCACTGTCATCTAATTTCAAATGCTTGGCTAAATTCTGGAGTGGTTTTGGTAATTGACTGAGTTGTTTCAGACGCTTTTGAGCATCTTTGGCACCTACATTACTGGTCATAAAAATCATGCAGTTTTTAAAGTCTAAAACCTTTGTACCCGCAGTTAATTTTAAAGTTCCTGTTTCAAGCACATTGAGTAGCCCTCGAATGACTTCAGTACTGGCTTTTTCAATTTCATCAAAGAGAACAATGCCAGGTTTGGAGAAACTCCCTTGAATCAGGGCTTCATCGAATAAAGTATTTCCTTCTTTAGAGCCGACATAGCCTGGTGGGGCACCTGTCAGGGCGGCTGCATAATGCTCTTGTGCCAATGTATTCATATCAATTCGGCAGAATGCATCAGCTTTACCGTGTATCGCTTCAGCAATGAGGCGGACTGTTTCCGTTTTTCCTACACCGGTAGGACCTAACATCAGTGTGACACTTAAAGGACGATGAGCTGCGTTAAAATCTGCTTTCACTGTGGTGAGCATATTTTCAATTTCATCAAGTGCGGCTTCTTGTCCAATAATATGTTCACGTAGATGGGTCATCACGGCATCTGGTTCAAAACTGAATCGGGAAGTACGTGCTATACATTCCTTGCTTTGCATGTCATAGCGTTGTTTTGCCAAACTTTCCTGATTGGCATGTATACGGTCACTGGCAAATGTCATGTTCGAAACCTCCTGAAATCAAGTCGGACGAAGCTTCTTTAAGAAGCTTCTTTCTCTAACCCTTCGTGAGGTAAGTTGCCAATTGGGCACTCTGCAACGCCAATGGTTGAACGCGTAAACTGCTCAACATTTTCCTGTGCTTTTTGTGCGTCTAAGACCCATGTTTTGTAGAAGTCGAATGGACAATCGGCAACCCCTTTATCACCATCACCATTGTTGTATACGCCTGTGTAACCACGGTGTAGCAGCTTGAACAAGTGGTTTTGTGATTGATCGTATTTACGTGCATCACGTATTTCTGTGAGTGATAACTGTGCGTATTGGATACCATTTTCTTCCGTACCACATTCACCTAATGTACGTCCGTCAAAGCCGACCACTGCCGAATGTCCAAAGTAGGTATATACCCCATCAAAACCAGTACAATTGGCAACAGCCACATAAACGTTATTTGCCCATGCCATACATTTGGCCATATTGATTTGCTGTTCATCAGCCGGGTACATATAACCTTGGCATCGCACCACAAGTTCAGCACCTTTCATCGCACAGTCGCGCCAAATTTCAGGGTAATTGCCGTCGTCACAGATAATGAGTGACATCTTGATGCCTTTAGGGCCCTCTGTCACATAAGTCGTATCTCCAGGGCACCAGCCTTCAATTGGGCACCATGGAATAATCTTGCGATATTTTTGAACGATTTCACCTTTGTTATTGATGAGCACTAAGGTGTTATATGGCACTTTATGCGGGTGTTCTTCGTGCTGTTCTCCAGTAATTGAGAAGACGCCCCAAACATTTGCTTCAATACAAGCTTGAGAGAAAATTGCCGTTTCATCACCTGGGATTGTGGCTGCAGTTGCCATCATTTCATCATGATCATACATAATGCCCATGGTGCTGTATTCAGGGAAAACAATGAGATCCATGCCTGGAATACCTTGTTTAATCCCTTTCAACATTTCAGCAATTTTTTTTGCATTCTCAAGTACTTCTGCTTTGGTGTGCAGGCGTGGAATTTTATAATTCACCACTGCTACACCCACTGTATTAGGACTACTTGAGATATCACCGTGACGCATTCAACTTACTCCCCATATCTTTAAAATTAAAATCTATGTAAGGAGTTTCTCGTGAAATTGATCGATGCAAAATACGGTGAATTGCGTATA
This sequence comes from Acinetobacter sp. ANC_7553, assembly GCF_056779895.1. Lineage (NCBI taxonomy): Bacteria > Pseudomonadati > Pseudomonadota > Gammaproteobacteria > Moraxellales > Moraxellaceae > Acinetobacter > Acinetobacter sp. ANC_7553. The sequence goes on from NZ_JBWYIV010000012.1 coordinate 98,744, forward strand.
TGAAGCGATATTTTGAATGAGTCTTTAGATCGAAATAACAATACCACTCCAACAAATGGTCAAAAAAAATCCCCCGAAAAATCGAGGGAGATGCCAAATTAAGAATTGATGAGATGACGTGCTTTAAACTGAAAGATATTTGCTAATGGTTGCTTCATCGACATTCGCTCTGACATCTTCATAAGCAAAACGGCCTTTATCGATGACCAAGAAGCGATCTGCCATCGCCATAGTAAAGCTCAGTACTTGCTCGGAGACCACGATAGTGAGGTCTCGTTGATCGCGAATTTCTTTTAGCGTTTTCGCAATATCTTTAATAATCGAGGGCTGGATTCCCTCGGTAGGTTCATCGAGCAGCAATACTTTGGGATTGGTGGCGAGTGCACGTGCAATTGCCAATTGTTGCTGTTGTCCACCAGATAAATTTCCCCCTTTGCGTTTACGCATATCCCAAAGTACAGGGAAAAGCTCATACAGATCGTCAGGTACTTTGCCATGGGCAGACGCAGGGAGACCTGTTTGAATATTCTCTAGAACAGACATGGTTGAGAAAATCATACGACCTTGAGGAACATAAGCAACACCATTTTCTACACGTTGATACGGGTCAAGCTTTTCTAAGTTTTTACCATCGAGCTTGATTTCGCCTTGAGTATTTTTAATATCACCGATAAGGGTTTTAAACAGTGTGGTTTTTCCCATCCCATTTCGACCCATAATCGCCACAATTTCTTTGGGTTGAATTTTAAGTTCTAGATCATGAATGACTTGGCTTTGTTTATAACCTGAACACAAAGAACTAATTTCTAATAATCCGCTCATAAGGCCTCCTTAGTGTCCGAGATAGACTTCAATGACTTTTGGATCACTTTGCACATCATCCATTTTTCCTGCTGCGAGGATTTTCCCTTGGTGCAATACTGTCACTTTATCTGCAATGGTTTTTACAAACTCCATATCGTGCTCAATCACGAGGACTGAGCGTCCTTTACTGATTTCACGAAGCAGTTGTGCTGTCTGTTCGCGCTCAGAAACACTCATGCCTGCCACAGGTTCATCCAGCATTAACAACTCGGGGTCTTGCATAAGCAACATCCCTATTTCAAGCCATTGTTTTTGTCCATGAGACAATAGGCCTGCGGAGGTGTGTAATAAATCAGTGAGGAAAATTTTTGAAGCGACTTCTTGGATACGCTCTTCGACATCTTTGGTTCGCTTAAAGAACAAAGCCCCAAACACATTACGACCACGTGGGAAAGACATTTCGAGGTTGTCATAGACTGAAAGGTTTTCGTAAATATTGGGATTTTGAAATTTACGACCGACACCTTTACGAACGATTTCGAACTCTTTGAGCTTAGTCAGTTCAATATCATTAAATTTGATCGTGCCAGAAGTTGCTTTAGTTTTACCGCAAATCAAATCTAACACTGTTGTTTTACCTGCACCATTAGGGCCGATCACCACGTGAACTTCGTTTTTATCGAGATAGAAGTTGAGATCGCTGACGGCTTTAAAGCCATCAAACGAGACTGTGAGATCTTCGATAACAAGTACAGGTTTTGCCATTTCTACGCCGACTTTACTCATTTCACACCTCCTTCTACTTCAATATTGCTATCTTTTTTGGACTCCGTGGGTTGATGGGGGATAGGCGAAGCCGTTGTTTTTTTATCTTTGAAGATAAGTGGGCGAACATATTTTTCATATAAGCCAGCTAAACCATTCGGTAAGAACATCACAACGCCTATGAACAATGCACCAAGGAAGTACAACCATACTTCAGGGAATGCTTCAGAGAAGTAAGTTTTACCGAGGTTAACTAAAACTGCACCATATACAGCTCCAATCAGTGATAAACGACCGCCTACTGCAGCCAAGATCACCATTTCAATAGATGGGACGATGCCAATAATCGTAGGTGACATGAAGCCGACTTGCAGCGTAAACATTGCCCCACCGACGGAAGAAACGACTGCCGCAAAGCAGAAGATAAAGACTTTGTACATTGAAACGTCATAACCAGAAAAACGTACACGTTCTTCTTTTTCACGCATTGCAGAAAGTAAGCGACCTAACTTTGAGCTGAGAACAAAGCGACTGATCATGATGACTGCGATGAGTAATAATGCATTGATGTAATACAGAACGTACTTTGCCTCATCCGTACGGATGTCCCAGCCATGTAATGTCTTGAGATCAGTAATACCGTTGATACCACCAGTAAAGCCTTGTTGACCAATAATCAAAATTGTCAAAATCGCCACAATCGCTTGCATGATGATAGAGAAATACACGTCTCCTACACGACGAGTAAACATTGCAAAACCAATAATAAAAGCCAATAAAATTGGAATAATTACAATCGCGAATAGGGTAAATGTGAAACTATGGAACGGTTCCCAGAACATTGGTAAACTGGTAATTTGGTTCCAGTCCATAAAGTCAGGAATACCGGGTGTGGTTTGAGCTGCTGTGGATTGCATGTCAGAAGCTTCGAGCTTGAGGAACATGGCCATACAGTAGCCACCGATCCCAAAGAAAATACCCTGACCTAAACTCAAAATGCCGCCGTAACCCCAGCACAGCACTAAACCAATCGCGACAAAGGCAAACGTAAGATATTTACCCATTAAATTGAGACGGAAAACATCTAAAAACATGGGCATTACAAATAGGATCAGTACTGCCAATATAGCCAGTCCAATCGCACCTTCTTTACCGCCTAACAAGGCATTCATTGGATTACTCATATCAATCTCTCCTGAATACCTATTTACGAACTTTGATTGAGAACAAACCTTGAGGACGTAACATCAAAATGATGATGACCGTCGCTAAGGTAATGACTTTGGCAACAGAGCCTGACAGGAAGAACTCTAGGATTGATTGGGCTTGTGCAATACTGAAAGCCGAAGCGATAGTGCCTAATAGACTTGCAGCTCCACCAAACACCACAACCAAGAACGTGTCTACGATATAGAGAGAGCCTGCAGTTGGACCAGTTGAGCCAATTGTCGTAAACGCCGCACCAGCAATACCGGCCAAACCACAACCTAATGCGAATGTTAGACTGTCCACACGCTTTGTATTAATACCAACGGCACCACTCATGAAACGGTTTTGGTTTGTCGCACGAAGCTGTAAGCCCCAGCGAGAACGATAGATGAGGAAATAGACGAAAGCGGTCACGGTGAGTGTGACACCGACAAGGAATAAGCCATTAATAGGAATATCAATCGTCTCTGTCGGTTGATAAGAGCCCATAAGCCAATCAGGTAGTGTTGGACTCACTTCTTTGGGACCAAATGTAGAGCGAAACACTTGTTGCATGATTAAGCTCAAGCCCCAAGTTGCAAGCAAAGTATCGAGTGGCCGCTGATAAAGCCGACTAATCATGAGCCGTTCGACCATATAGCCGATAATGCCTGCTGTCAGAAAAGCTGCCACAATCGCTACAATAAAATAATAGGGAAGCAATTGAGGAAAATAGCTTTCAGTCAGGGTTGAAATGACAAATGTGGTATACGCGCCTATTGTGAGGAATTCACCATGTGCCATATTGATGACACCCATTTGCCCAAAAATAATTGCAAGGCCCAGTGCCATTAACAACAGCACACAGAAAACAGAAAGACCATTAAAGCCTTGCATCGCAAATATTGCACCGAAGTCAGCTAAAGATAAATCCATCGCCTCATCCTCCAAGCTTTAAATAATAGGTTTGAAATGAAAAGATCAGGAGAGGGCTCTCCTGATCATGTGCTGTCGATTAGTAGCCTTTAGGGAATGGATTAGGCTTGATTAAACCTTTTGATTCGTAGACTACTTTGAATTGACCATTGGTTTGCACTTGTGCAATACGTGATTTGCTCCATAAATGATGATTGGCATCAATTTTCACGTAACCTTCAGGCGCATTTTTCATTTCGATGCCTGGAGAGGCTTTGGTAACTTTAGCAACATCAAAACTACCAGCTTTTTCAACTGCGGCTTTCCATAACCACGGACCAAGATAAGCGGCTTGAGTCACATCACCAATTACTGCTTTAGGACCATATTTCGCTTTAAATGCTTTTACGAAAGCTGCGTTACTTGGATTATTTAGACTTTGGAAATATTTCATTGAAGAGTAGAAGCCCTTCATATTTTCGCCACCAATACCCAGTAATTCATCTTCTGTCACAGAGAAGGTGAGCAGTGTTTGCTTATCGCCAGTCACGCCTGCAGCTTTCATTTGCTTGTAGAATGAAACGTTTGATCCACCTACCACGGCAGCGACAATTGCATCTGGTTTACGAAGTTTGGTTTTGTTAATTAAAGAACCAAATTGCGTATGGCCAAGCGGGTAGTATTCTTCACCGACGACTTTACCTTTCAACACTTTTTCAATGTGTGTACGGGCAATTTTCATGGTGGTACGTGGCCAAATATAGTCAGAACCGATTAAATAGAATGTTTTGGCTTTTTTCTCACGTGCAAGCCAATTCAGAGACTCAAGCACCTGTTGTGTAGCTTCTTGACCGGTATAAATCACATTTTTAGATTGTTCTAGACCTTCATAGAATGTTGGGTAATACAGAAGCGAATTATTTCGTTCAATAATAGGTAATACGGCTTTACGAGAAGCTGAAGTCCAGCAACCAAAAATTGCTGCAACACGATCCTTTTCAGTTAATTTTCGGGCTTTCTCAGCGAAAGTTGGCCAGTCAGATGCACCATCTTCTTGAACAATTTTAATCTGACGACCTAATACACCACCTTGTTTGTTGATCTGCTCAATGGCTAAGCGTTCTGCTTGGATGGCCCCTGTTTCAGAGATTGCCATCGTTCCCGTCGCTGAATGAAGCTGACCGACATAGACGAATTTATCATTTACGTTAAGTTTGGTTGTATTTACTTTTGCTGTCGCTGGAGCACTCGCAGTGGTCAAGACAGGTGCCAGTAAAAAAGGAACAGCGAGTAGTCCTGCGAGTAAGCCAGATGTTTTAACTTTAGATTTTAAGGTCATTGGTGTTCCCCTGATGAAGTGGATAAGGCCATTGCGCGATTTATTGTTTGCGCTTGCTATGGACTTAAGCCTAAGGGGTGTTAAAAAATGAGCATATACGTCACTTTACGTATATCGATGTTCCTCAAAATGTTTTTTGATGAAAGTTAAGCTGGGCATAGATTTTGCTAACTGTAAGGGTCTATTTAAATTGCCTAGCTTTATGGTTTCATCTAGCAATACTCCTCAAGCACCGCAACGGGTGATTCATACTCGCCGTAAATACAATACTTGGGTGGTTGATGAGAGTATTGAAGACTATGCACTACGCTACGCACCGAGGTCAGTAAGACGGTGGTCCCTTTGGACGGTGACCAATACAGCGCTTGCAGCAGTCAGTTTTCTAGCGATGGAAGCGCTTGGTGCAACCATGTTATGGCAATACGGCTTTAGCAATGCATTCTGGGCCTTAGTGGTCGTTTCAATCATTATCTTTTTGACCAGTTGGCCTATTGGATATTACGCGGCCAAATACAATGTTGATATTGACCTACTTACGCGGGGCGCAGGCTTTGGCTATATCGGCTCATCTATAACTTCAGTCATTTACGCCAGTTTTACTTTCATCTTCTTTGCTTTTGAAGCCGCTATCATGGCTTTGGCGCTTGAGCTTGGTTTAGGTGTACCGCTGAGTCTAGGTTATTTAATTTCTGCGCTTATTATTCTGCCCCTAGTGATCAAAGGCATAGGGTTTATTAATAAAGTACAAGCGTTTACCCAACCATTATGGATTTTTTTATTATTACTACCATGGTGCTTTGTTTTGGTGAAGCATCCGACTCTGCTCTCTGAAGTTGCCCTAATAGAAGGCGCGCAAAGTCAAAGTGCAGGATTCAATTTGGCTTTTTTTGGCGCATCTTGCACTGTTTTGTTTGCGCTGATTACGCAGATTGGTGAACAAGCTGATTATTTAAGATTTTTGCCAGACAAAAAAAATGCTCAAAAGAAATGGAATTGGGCGGTATTTTTAGGCGGTCCTGCATGGATATTGGTGGGATTCATTAAAATTTTTATGGGCATGATTTTAATGGTACTCGCCCTTAAATTTATGGTACCGAATCATGAGTTAAGCAATCCGAATTATCTATATTGGATCGCCTACCAACAAGTGATTGAGCATCCTGGTGCTGCATTATTTCTTACAGTCATGTTTGTGTGTATCGCACAGTTAAAGATCAACGTAACCAACGCTTATGCTGGCTCATTGGCATGGTCTAATTTCTTTGCACGCTTAACGCACAGTCATCCCGGACGTGTGGTCTGGTTAGTATTCAATATTTTTATTGCGCTATTGTTGATGGAGCTGGGTGTCATCCATGCGGTGGAGCGTGTATTAGGGCTTTATAGTAATGTGGCCTTGGCATGGGTGGGTGCCATCGTTGCTGATCTCGTCATCTGTAAGCCATTGGGGCTGAGCCCGAAAGGAATTGAGTTTAGGCGTGCTTACCTCTATGACATTAATCCAGTCGGTGTTGGCAGTTTATGTATTGCATCCTTATTGTCGATTTTATGCTACTGGGGATTATTTGGTGATATCGCAAAATCCTTAGCAGGATTTATTGCTTTAGGTTCAGCTATCGTCTGTGTCCCTATGCTTGCTTATTTTACTCGTGGCAAATACTACATCGCACGTCATGAAGATAAATCATTAAAACCAATAGAGACACAACGATGTGTGGTTTGTGAGCATGAGTATGAAATGGCTGACATGGCAACTTGTCCTGCTTATAACAATATGATTTGTTCTTTATGCTGTACCTTAGAAGCTCGTTGCCATGATTTATGTAAGCCTCATGCACGGTGGTCTGCACAACTTAAGCATTTTGCAGTTTGGTTTCTACCGCGCCAATGGTTGAGATACATCAATACTAGATTGAGTCTTTATATTTTGATGATCTTTGTTCTGAGTGTGGTTTTGGCAGTCAGTTTAAGTCTGGTTTATTTACAAGAACTGAGTAAATTCGGCACAGTATTTGGATCAACTCAACAGCATGAGTTGCTGATGCTATTTGTGAAAATTTATGCCGTATTATTTTTACTGTTATGTGTTGCAGCATGGTGGTTGGTGCTCAATGATGAAAGTCGCCGACAAGCTCAGCTTGAAAGTAATATGCAAACACAACTGCTCATGGACGAAATTGAAGCGCATAAAATTACAGATCGGCAATTACAAGATGCACGAACTCAAGCTGAAAAAGCCAATGAGGCCAAAAGTCGTTATGTTGTTGGGATTAGTCATGAACTGAGAACACCTCTAAATAGTATTTTAGGATATAGCCAGTTACTCAATAAACAAGAACAACTCTCTGAACAAGGAAAAGCTGCGTTGGCCGTGATTCGTCGTAGTGGGCAGCATTTAACGTCCTTGATTGATGGTTTACTTGATCTTGCAAGGATTGAAACAGGTAAAATTTCTTTAGAAATGTCGAATATTGAATTTCCGAAGTTTCTCCAACAAATCGTGAATATGTTTGAGCCACAATTCCAACAAAAACAACTGAAATTTACGGTCGAAATTAGTGAAAAAATACCACAATACGTGCGTATAGATAAAAAAAGACTTGAACAGATCCTTATCAATTTAATGGGAAATGCTTTGAAATTTACGCTCGAAGGAGAGGTGAAATTTCGAGTAGATTATCGCTTTCAGACGGCATATTTTGAAATTCATGATACGGGATGCGGGATTGCTGAAGCAGATCTAGAGCGAATATTCCAGCCTTTTGAGCGCGGACAAAATGTCGTACAAGGGAGCTTTGCTGGAACAGGTTTGGGTTTACCAATTGTTAAACTATTGGTGGATATTCTCGGTGGGGAGTTAAAGGTAAGCAGTACGTTAAAAAACGGTTCAATTTTTAAAATAAAACTATATTTACCTTCAAAGTCGGTCATTCATCCCATTGCTGATGTCGCATCGAATACGGTATTTGGCTATACGGGACATCGCCGTAAAATATTGGTCGTAGACAATGAAGCAACTGATCGTGGACTAGTTTTAAATTTCCTTAAACCTCTCGGCTTTATTCTTGAAGAAGCAGAATCGGGATTGCAATGTCTGAGAAAAGTCCCTGAATTTCGACCAGATTTAATTTTAATGGATTTGAGTATGCCTTTGATGGGAGGGTGGGAAACTGCGAAATTATTGAGAAATAATAAAATGACCAATGTTCCCATCATCATTATTTCCGCAGATGCCAATGAACGAATGCAGAACCCTGAAACCGATGTATTGAATGAAGACTTTCTGGTCAAACCAGTGGACTTAAATCTGCTACTGAACAAAATTGGAGATAAATTAGGCTTGAACTGGGTTCATCAGAATGAGCCAACTCAAGTCGCAGAAGAACCTCAAAAACAGGTTGAACCCTTACACTATGATAGTAACGCTTTATCTGTCAGCGTGATTGATGAGGATGATGTAGCACCAGAACAAGCGCTAATCAAACTAGAAGATTATTTGAGTATTGGTTATATCCGTGGAGCCAAAGAGATGCTCGAAATTTGCAAGAAACGCAATGTCTGTGATCCTTCTATATGGCAACACATAGAATTTGATATTCAACGCTTCGATACCCAACGTGCATTACAACGATTACACGAGCACCTATCTGATATCAGATCTGATTTGGAAGGGAGTTAAGCTATGTTAGAAAGCATTTTAATTGTGGATGATATTCCTGAAAATCTAAGTTTATTACATGAGAGTCTTGATCAAGCAGGCTATCAGGTCTTAGTTGCCACCAATGGTTTTACTGCTATTGAAATTGCGCACCGTTCACAGCCAGATATGATTTTATTGGATGGGAGTATGCCTGAGATTGATGGTTTTGAAACCTGTATCCAGCTTAAAGCAAGTCCAATGACTGAGCACATCCCTGTCATATTTATGACGGGTTTGACGGAAACCGAACATATTGTAAAAGGCTTTCAAGTCGGGGGCGTAGATTATGTGACAAAGCCACTGAATATCGATGAAGTACAAGCACGTGTCAAAACGCATTTACTGCAAGCCCGTTTAATGCACCAACAGAAACAAATGCTCGATGCAACAGGCAGTGCAATTTTGTCGATGAATATGGATGGGGAAATTATTTGGCAGACACCTGTAGTGCAAGGTTTATTAACGCAACATGGAATTGATATTACTCATTTTAGAAAGAGTATAAATCAGTGGTTAAAAGCACTTTTCCAGCAATCTTATCAAGAAGAAATGCTACATGGTCAATATGGTCATGGGCATCAGCAATTACAATTAAATTTATTGACCAAGCTGAAAGAAGGACAATTACCTAAACATGTTTTGGTTCAGCTCAAAGAGCAAACACACATGCCAAGTGTTGAGGAGATCGCTCAAGCTTGTCCGAATTTAACACCACGTGAGGCTGAAGTTATGCATTGGGTAACGCTTGGCAAAACCAACCGAGATATTGCAGAAATTTTGGAGTTGAGTCCTCGCACCGTGAATAAACATTTAGAGCATGTTTTTGAGAAGCTGTTTGTGGAAACGAGAACTGCTGCGGTATTACATGTGATGTCAGCTTGTCAAAATCAAGCAGTCGTATAGAACTCATCGTTTCTAGCAAAATCTTTAAATCGCTATACCAGCTGATAGTGATCTTTCACTCTCCCTTCATTAACCTCTTTTTATCCTAAGATAAAAAGAGTAAATAAAATGAGTACGATCAATTCACATCAAATCATAGAACAAATGTTTGAGGCATTTAGGTCTCAAGATTTACATGCTGCTGTTGCAACAGTAACTGAGGATACGGTATGGATTCACCATGGCTCACAAAAACTGCCTTCAATTCGATTTGAAGGAAAAACGGGTGTAGAACAGTTCTTCAATACCAATTTCACAACCATGCATGTCGCATACTTTGATATTTTACGTATGGTCAAAGAAGGTAACAAAGTGGTGGTTTTTGGACGCGAAAAATTTACGATTGATGGTCAAGATGGTGAATTTGAGCAAAAATGGGTACAAGAGTACACCATTGAAAATGGACTGATTTCAAGAATGGAAGAATATGCGACATCGGTGAATGACACTGATTACCTAGTTGTAAAATAATAGTCAAAGATGGACATAAAATTAGATGGTCTCATGATCTGCATAACTGAGATGCATAAGCACCAGATTCAATGTGATATTTCAATTTGATCAAACTTAAACACATCGCAATTAGGTCCACTGCCAATCTGATCCACCACCGCAAAATCACTCGGGCTTTCCAATGTTAAAAGTGGATGATGCCAAGTCCCCGCCCGATAGTTCACACCTTGAGAGCCATTGGTTATAAAAGCTTGTAGGTTTGAAATATCGGGCTGATCCGCATTTAAGTTTGGTGCAACCACTACTAAAAACTTTTGTCCCTGCATCGGAATGAAAGCTTGTGATCCATGAGGATGACGTTCAAGCATTGAAATTTTGAACGGAATATTGGTACTTTGAATATTTCGAAAAATACTAATCCCGGCTTTGGCATCGCCAATAATTTCAGTGGTCACTAAAGCATGATAGCGCTCTGTATGCGCATCGTTAATATGAAAATAATCATTTCCTTGGCAAGCAATGACGTCACCAAAAGGTGCAAAATTTTCGGAGGTTAAAGGCTGTAGGGTAATGGTATGCATCATAATAATTCGCTAAAAAGATACTGCATTTTCAATTTAGAATTCAGTCGAAAATGCAGTCAAAATAAGATCACTTTAAAAGTAACAAATGCTCAACTAAGGATTTACTTTACCCCAGACGCGTATACGACTAATCCCTCCATCAGGAATCATATTCACCCGAATATGAGAAATTTTTTCGTGTCCCAATACTTCATTTACAAAGTTATGAATGTGATCCATTTGCATTGGTTGAGCATCTAATAAGAAAGGCCAAAACATACTTTGTGGAATCAATTGAGGATCCGTTGCATCTTCTATATAAATGGCTTGAATGGACACTTCAGCAGGATAATTTCCTTTAAAGTGGGCTGTATCAATCTCGATCTTTTCAATGTGACCAGCTTGCCCTAAAGCTAAAATACACCAGTCGAAACCGGGTGCACGACGGCGTACGGTTTCCCAACCATCACCCATATTAACCCCACGTCCTGGATTGATCAGATTACGTGGATGTCCGAAGTGTGCATCACTATAGGCAATAACACGTCCACCATTTTCAAGTGCAAGCAGGTCGAGGGTTTGGCTTTGATCTTGGATTTTAACGCTGACTTCACCATATACGCGGAATCGTGCGATACCCCCATCTGGAAAAATATTTAAACGAAGATGGGTAAAGATCTGATTCATTGAAACTTCAAAGACATGGTGCTGACTTGGTCCCAATATACTATTTGGTAAAATTTGGTGCCATTCAGTATCATCTAAGTTTTCATTTGGTGCATAACACCCTTCTACTGAAGCAGAAGCGGGATAATTACCACTAAAAAAAGTGGTATCAATATCGAGTGCTTTAATTTTACCTGCAACACCTAACTGAACAATCGCCCAATCATAACCACTGTGACGTTTACGACGAGTTTCCCATCCATCCATCCACTTGCCATGATCATCAAATTTACCTTCTACAAAGATAGGCGCATCAAACTGAAGCATACGTTGAGCTTCAGCAAAAAATTCATCAGAACATGTTGTGACTTTTGCACCAATTCGGGCATCTGCAAGGTTAGTAAGTTGCTGTAAATGAGTAGGGATTTCAAATTCCGGTGCCAATAGTGTTGCCATGTCATCTTCCATTATTGCTTTAAAACTTGATTCTTATCAAAAGAATGCATTCTTAGAATCATGATGCGTTGTTATGTCGCATCTGCTTAAGGGCTTTAAAAAGAATGCACAGCATGTGCCAACCTTGCACTTATGTAGCGCTATATTGGTGGAAATGGCACGTTTTTCGCTTTAAGCAGTGGGTTAAAGCAAAAAAAATTGTGGAAGTAAAAATGAATATCACCATTATTGGTGCCGGAATGGCAGGATTAACGACCGGAATTGCGCTGAAGAAATTTGGTCATCAAGTTTCAATATATGAACAAACTGAAAAAATTTTACCCGTGGGTGCTGCGATTTCATTGTGGTCAAATGGTGTGAAATGTTTGAACTATCTAGGACTCACGGATCAAGTCGCTCAACTTGGTGGGAAAATGGATCACCTTGCTTATGTCGATGGGCTCACGGGTGATGTCATGACGCAATTTAGTTTATATCCATTGATTGAAGAAGTCGGGCAGCGGCCTTATCCTGTTTCTCGCGCTGAATTACAAAATATGTTAATGGATGAGTTTGGACGTGAAGATATTCATCTTGCAAAAAAAATGATCGGACTTGAGGATCAAGGTGATGACGTCAAAATCCATTTTGCTGACGGAACACAAATAACCACGGATTTATTGGTCGGCGCGGATGGCACTCATTCGATCACGCGTGCCTATGTTTTAGGTGAGCAAGTGGAGCGTCGTTATGCAGGTTATGTGAATTGGAATGGGTTGGTCGAAATTTCTGAGTCGCTGGCACCTGCTGATCAGTGGACCACCTTTGTGGGAGAAGGGAAGCGAGCTTCTTTAATGCCAGTCGCAGGTAATCGTTTTTATTTCTTCTTTGATGTACCACTTGAATTAGGTTTGGAAAATGATCGTACTCAGTATAAAAAATTACTAAAACAATATTTTGACGGTTGGTGTCCGCAAGTACAAACTTTGATTGATGCTATTGATGAACAGCGAACCAATCGTGTTGAAATCCATGATATAGAACCATTTGCAGATTTCTATAAAGGGCGAGTGGTGATTGTTGGCGATGCAGCACATAGTACAACACCTGATATTGGGCAGGGCGGTTGCCAAGCGATGGAAGATGCCATTTATTTGGCTCGGGCATTACAGATTAATACATTGGGAATTCAGGATGCGTTAAGACGTTATCAAAACAAACGTAATGAACGCACTGCTGAAATGGTATTGAGAGCGCGTAAACGTTGTGATGTGACGCATATGAAAGACGAATCGATTACTCGTGAATGGTATGAGGACTTAAGAAAAGAACAAGGACCTCATATTATGAAAGGTATTATCAGTAATATTGTTGGAAATCCTTTGGATTAAGAGATTTTAACTAAAAGGGCTAAATGCCCTTTTTAAGTATTTAGATTCAGTTGGAATAAGACGAGATTGCGCCAAGATCCAAATTTTTGTCCGACTTCAGGTAAATAGCCTGTTTGTTTAAATCCAAAGTATTCATGTAATTTGATGGATGCAAAATTTTCATGATCTATAGCAGCGATCATGACATGAATTTTATGTTGGCTTGCGTATTGAATTAAATGTTGGAGTAAAGCTTTGCCTAAACCCAAACGTGTAAAATTGGGATGAATATACACAGAGTGTTCGACAGTTTGTCTAAAACCACTGATCGCTCTAAATGTACTATATTCAGCATAACCTGCAATTTGTTGGGTGAGTTCGTTTTCAACCACAAAAATAGGGAAATGATCTATTAGATGCTGACGATACCAATTCTGATAATAATAAATGTCTTGATCTTGCTCATTCCATGTTGCAAAACCATTCAGAATTTCATCGTTGTAAATATCTTGGATTTGAGTTAAATCCTGTTCAGTTGCGAAACGAATTTTAAAAGACATTTTTTATTCTAATCGTCAGTATTTATAACTTTATTTTGATTATTGAGCATAAAAAAAGCAAGACACTAGTCTTGCTTTTTTATTATAAATATCAATTAGAAATGATATTTAACCAATGCGCTTACATCGTTTTGGTCTTGACCTTTTTGACCGAATTTATTGTTCCAGACAGAGTGTTCAACACCTACATACAATTTGGTTTTTGGAGAGATATGTTTACCAACATTCCATTTATATTGGCTTGTCCAGTTCAATTCACTCGCATGACCAGGACCTTCATTTGTAGACCAATCAAGGAATGCATCTGCCAAGAATTCTTCATTGCCTAGCTTGAATGGAACAGCGTAAGTGATCGTCATTTGGTAGTCATCTTCAGTCAAGTCATTGTCAACTCGATAGAAGTTAATATTTGCATATTGCGTGTAAGGAATATCTAAAGCAAAGCCTACGCCATACAAGAAGTTATTGAACTCAGTATTGTTGTTATAACCAGCGTTGTGTTCCCAAGTCGTTGCAATCAATACATCTTTGATTGGACCAGCGCTTAGTTTTTGGCCAGAAACTTCACTTAAACTTAATCGTGGAGCTAATTCAAGATAAGTTGAATCACCATCTTTTCCGCCCCATTGTTGATCGACGAAAAAGAAAACATCAGAGTACTTAAGCTTTGCAGCATATTCAGCAGTGATGGTATAGCGTTCACCTTCTTGTTGAGAGAAAGGGTTTAGGTAGTTATCGCCATAAAGACCAGTTAGGCTGAAATCTTGCCAAACAATTGGACTTGCTTGAGTAAACGCTGCTGTAGAAGCTAATGCGCAAAGTGCTGCGATTTGATTAAGTTTCATAAAAGAATCCCCAGAGAAAGCGGTAACAGAATAACGATTCTTTTGCAAAAATAAAGCCAAAAGTGGATGAAAGGAAAAATTAATGCCCACGTATGCAGGCATTGATACAAAGATGGTTTAAATTAATGATGAGAATCAATTATTTGTTTACTTTTAATACTAATTTTCGGTCCAAATAATTTTAAGTGATTAAATAATATATTGAGGATTATCGCCATTAAGCAGGTTGAGCTAATACCGGAATGGAACAAGGTTTGGACCCATTTTGGGAAGTCGGAATAGAACGAATGGTCAATAATGGGTACCATTCCTGCAGCAATTGAAGTCGCGACAATAATTAAGTTTTTCTGATCGTTATAATCAATTTTTGCCAGTGTACGGATACCACTCGCGGCTACTGTACCAAATAAAACAAGGCCAGCCCCCCCAAGTACAGGCACAGGAATCGCTGCAATAAAACGCCCCATCACTGGGAGTAATCCAAGTACGACCAGAATTATCCCGCCAGCAGCGACAACATAGCGACTTTTAATCCCTGTTATTGCAACTAAACCAACGTTTTGCGCAAACGCACTTTGCATAAATGAACCAAAGATCGGTGCTGCTGCACTTGATAACATATCTGCGCGTAGACCATCTGAAATACGTTTTGAATCTACATCGGTACCGATAATTTCACCGACTGCAATAATATCAGCTGTAGTCTCAGTCATAATCACGAGGGTAACAATGATCATGGAAAGTATTGCTGTAAACTCAAAGGTCGGCATACCAAATGCAAAGAAGCTAGGAACCTGTAACCAATGACCTTCCCCAACTTTGCTAAAATCACCAAAGCCAAACATAAATGCTAAGACAGTGCCAAGAATAATTGCCAGTAAAATTGAAAGGCGTCGAATTGTGGCACTGCCAGCCATATTCAATATTATGACGATTGCAAGCGTCGCTAACGCTAAACAAATATTTTCAGCACTTCCCCAATCAGGTGCACTTTTATTGCCGCCCATCATCCAACGCACAGCAACTGGCAGGAGTGATAAGCCTATGATTGTAATTACACAGCCTGTAACAACTGGGGGAAAAAATCGAATAATTTTAGAGAAGTAGGGCGCTAAGAAAAACCCTAAAAGTGATGCCACAATGACGGCACCATAGACTGCCTGTAATCCGCCACCTGTGGTGACAATTGCGACCATTGTGGCTACACCAGCAAAAGAGACACCCTGAACCAAGGGCAATTGTGCACCAATATGTTTAACGCCTATGGTTTGTAAAATTGTCGCTAAGCCACCGACAAATAAAGCAGCAGCGATGAGTAGCCCAATTTCCATACCTGATAAGCCTGCAGCCGTACCCACGATCAGAGGAGGCGCTATAATACCACCATACATGGTTAAAACATGTTGTAAGCCATAAGCAGCACTTTTACCAGTACCAAGATATTCATGTTCGGGTGATTGTTGTTGTTCGTGTGCAGTCATAATAAATCCCTCTATATTTTAAATTTGCGAGTGCTCAGCTGCCACGATAGGTGGAGTAGGCATAAGGGCTAATGAGCAAGGGAATGTGATAATGTTGGTGAGCATCGGTTACTGAAAAATGAATGACGGCTTTTGGAAAAAAAGTTGGGATGTTCTGCGCTGAGAAATAAGCTTGCGTCATAAATTCGATGCTGTATTCAGCGACATCAATTTGATCGAGTCCAAAATCTGCTGCTGTCACACGTCCATCAGAATTGGTTTTGGCTATCGCTAATAACTCTCCAGACGCAGAAAAAAGCTTAACTTCAACATTACTTGCAGGACGTCCAAGGTGGGTATCTAAAATATGTGAGCTGATCATGCTTGAATTTCCTGTGAGAGGCGCAGTAAAGCAATTTCTAAAAGTTGGCGATGGACGATTCTTTTTTCAGTCTCAAAATCGTTTAGCAAGCGGTATTCCAATGCAGTCAGAATCTCTTCACTATTCAAACCAGAAGCTTTAATCAGAAAAATAAAACCGAATTTTTTTTCATAGGCCAAGTTGCCTTTATATAACGCATCTAAAACTTCTTGATCATGTGTGATGCGTGCTTGTTCACGCCTTGAAAAAGTTTGTTCTTGTTCTGATAATTCAATTTTTGCTTTTCTTTCGCCAATCCTTGGGTGTGTATTTAGGGCTGCTAAAATTTCATCCCATGTCCATGTAATGGCATGTTGTTCAGCATACTTTAATAGTCCTTCTCGTGTGTCAAAAGGACCGTAATGAATGATTTCCTCGCCCCATCGTGGGATATGAACACATTGCAATAAAAATGCTTTCTGATGTTCAACAGATGTTTGATTAAATTCTGAAAGCAACACAATTCAAACCTATACATTGAAACTTTAGGCTTAAATTGCAATAACAATGCCAACGTAGATTTGGTGGAAAAAGTGACTGAAAAAAGATCAAAAGAGCACCTTATAAAGCACTCTTTTTCTCGTGAATGTGAAATTATGGTGCGAAATGATCGATCCAATGTTGCGCAATATCTCCACGACGACAAATCCAAACATGTTCATGAGATTGAACATAGTCTAAGAACTGTTGTAGTGCCTTGAAGCGTCCTGGGCGTCCTAAAAGACGGCAGTGCATCCCAATAGACATCATTTTTGGTGCAGTTTCCCCTTCGGCATACAAGACATCAAAGGCATCCTTTAGATATTGATAAAACTGTTCACCATGATTGAAGCCACCTGCTGAACTAAACTTCATGTCGTTGGTGTCTAGGGTATAAGGAATAATTAAATGCGGATGCTGCTCCCCATTGGGATGGGTGAGCTGTGTCCAAAAAGGTAAATCATCGCCGTAATAATCACAGTCGTATTTGATTTGAGGAAATTCAGTCAAAAGTTGACGTGTGTTGGGACTATCTCGACCTGTGTACCAACCGATTGGGGCTTGTCCGAATAGCGTTTCAAGTACACTAATGGCTTGATCCATATGCTGCCTTTCGGTCTCAATATCCATATTCTGATAATGCAACCAACGTTGACCATGCGATACCACATCGTAATCCGCAGATTTAATTGCTTCGACCACATCTGGAAGACGTGCCAAAGCCATTCCCACACCAAAAATAGTCATGGGTAATTGACGTTTCTTGAACTCATTGTGAATACGCCAAAAACCGACTCTTGACCCATACTCATACATTGAATCCATTGACATATGCTTAGCAATAAAACTGGCAGCACCAACGATTTCAGATAAAAATTGCTCTGAACCTTGATCACCGTGCTCAATGTGGTTTTCACCACCTTCTTCATAATTTAAGACAAATTGCACTGCGATACGCGCTTGATTAGGCCAATGAGGATGAGGTGGATTCGCCCCATAACCTCTTAAGTCTCTGGAATAAGGTGCATTTTGAATCGAATCAATAAGCGCCTGTCCGCGTAAGTAAGTACTTGTCACAATGAGTAATCCTTTTATTAATTTTTTAAAATACCACTTGCATATTTTTGAGTTAGGCCCGATATTCAAAGTATAAGGACACGGTTCTGCAGACTCAAAAAGTGTTCATCATTCAATGTGGAGGGACGTATTCCAAACAGCAATTGAAGATGTTCGATGCAATTAGATTGCAAGCTACAAACGTGCCAAGATAAAAAGTTTTGCACAAAAATGATTCAGAAGAAGAGTGAGGATGATATTTATGAACATAGAAATCCGTACAGATAAGAATATTCAAAACAGTGAGCGATTAATTGATTATGTACGTGCAGAACTAAATACAGAGTTTCAACGCCATAGTGAAAGAATTACCCATTTTTCGGTTCATTTAAGTGATGAAAATGCCCATAAAGGCGGTGCAGACGATATTCAATGTATGATCGAAGCTCGCCCAGCTGGACTAAAACCAGTTGTGGTCAATCACAGAGGTCATAATATCGACACAGCGATTCATGGTGCGATTGACCGATTAAAGCGTAGTCTTGAACATGTATTCGAGAAAAAAGAGAACCCTCGTGGAGCGCCCATCCAACTGAAAGAAGATGAAGTGGATGTGGAATAGCAAAAAGCCCTTCGGGGCTTTTTTTTTGAATAAAATTTTGAATGAACAGTTTTGATTTATTTAATTGAATAATGATCTGCATTATTAGGCATAATGTCGTTATAGATAAATAGTAGAGAAAGTAAATGCTAACAGCACATCAACAAGTGTTTTTACAGGCCTTAGAAGAATTAGACCTAGCACAGGTACAGCGCCTGTTAGCAGAAGGTTTAGATCCAAACTTTATCGCAGGAGAGAAAGGCCCTGCGGTTTCTGTGTGGTCAGACACTTTATTTCAATGGTGGGAAGAAATTTGTGAAGCGTATGAGCAAGGAAATGCGCTTTCAACAGAAGAAAAACAACAGAAATTACAAGTACATCTTGATATTCTAGATGCACTGATTGCAGCGAAAGCTAATTTCCATTTATGGGATGCAGAGGAATGTTACGGCCCACTTTGGGATGCTGCGAGTGCTGCATGTGTGCCTGCAGTTCAACGCTTACTTGATCATCAAGTTGATCCTAATACCAAAGATGAAGAGGGGAATACCATTCTGAGTTCAATTAGTGATTTATTTTTCGACTGCGATTTTGATACCATTGATTGGTCACAGGCTTTACCGGAAGAACGTGAGACACTCGAGTTATTACGTAGCCGTGGCGCAAAAATGACGAAAGAATTAAATTAATTTGGGTGCCCCATGACAAAATTAAAACAACTGAGCTTGATACTTTGCTCAACTGCGAGTGTAAGTGCGATGGCTGCAGATTTTGCCTTCGATCGACCTGGTACGAGTTTCAGCACAGGCATTACGCCCGTAGGTCAATTGGCATGGGAGCAGGGACTTCCAACTGCACAGTATGTTGAAAGTACTGAAAATGGTTTTAAAAATAAATCATTGCGACTCAATGCTGATGTCCTGTTGCGTACGGGATTGAGTAAGAATACTGAGCTTCAATTGGGTTGGGATGGCCCAGCGTGGGAGCGGACCCGAATCCAAAATCGAACTGATGACCATGATGGTTTAGGTGATGTTTCTGTTGGGATTAAGCATCACGTTGACTTACAAGATGATCAACTGAAAATGGCTATTTTGGCGCAAGCTAAAATCGCAACAGGAAATGATCGTTTTACTTATGTTGATGATATTTACACTTTGGGCTCATCTGTTGAGTATCAATATAACGATACTGTAACGACAGGAATAGGAATGTTCTATTCAGCTCAAAATAGTGATTGGTCTGTGACTGCTGTCCCGACAATTGGCTATAAAATCGTGGGTAATTTATCGGGCTATTCTGAAGCAGTATTTACCAAGAAAGAAAGCCAAGAGCGAGAGTATGGACTGGCATCTGGTTTAATCTATGCCTTGAATGATCGTGCGCAGTTAGATGCAAGCATCGGTGTAGACCTAAGTGGATCCGATCGAAGTTATCATGGTGGATTTGGTGTCTCATACTTATTCTAAATGAATAAAAAAGGAGTAGCTTACGCTACTCTTTTTTATGTTTACTTCAGTTTTGATTCAATCAGTCTTTATCCAAACGATGGGCAAACTCTGCGATATCGGTCAAAGCTTGCTTTGCTTCATCAAACCAAGCGCTAAACATTTGGAAGTTATGCCACATACCGGTGTATAACTTAAACTCAACATCTACTCCAGCTGCTTTAGCCTTTTCTTCAAATCGCGTAGAGTCGTCTAACAAAATTTCTTTTGAACCCACCTGAACCAATGTCGGTGGCAATCCTTTGAGATCTCCAAAAATTGGGGAAATTTCGGGAATTGAGACATCTACACCTTTAGGAACATAATGATTTATGCCTGCTTCTAAAGCTTCAATTGACAATAAAGCATCATGCTTTTGATTGTAGCGTAGAGATTCACTGGTCAAAGTTAAGTCAAGAAAGGGTGACATTAAAATCAAGCCACTTGGAAGAAGTTTTGGATTTTCTTCTTTTAAACGTAAAGCCAGTGCAAGTGCTAAATTGGCACCACAAGAATCGCCAGATAAAATAATATCTTTCGGTTGAGCACCTTGCTCTACCAATAATTGGTACACATCATAGATTGCTTCTCCGAGATCGGGGAAACGTTGTTCAGGTGAAAGAGGGTAATCGATATGTAGCACTTGCATTTGAGTCCGAAGTGCCATTTCAGTCATCAATGCGCGATGTGTATTTAACGATCCTAAAAAGAATGCGCCACCATGAATGTGAAAAATGAGCTGAGTCGTTTCAGGTTGAGGCAAAATTTCTTCGGCACGAATACCTGCGATTCTTAGTTTTCGAATACTGACATCTTTGGACTGTGGAAAAACACGCGTCATCTGCTCTAAGGCAACACGAAGTACGGTGGGGGGAAGATTAAAGCGACTCGGAAAGCGAAGACTCGTTTTTAAAAAAGACTCTGTTATGTATTGTTTCAAAACCGGATTGATCTTCATTGTTTTTCCATATTAATGAAATTATGTTTATTATCAGCACACAGCATTACAATGGTACACTAAATAGTCACATTCAAAAATTGCTTAAATGTTATCAATTTTTAATAATATTAAAGTCAATTCAGCAAGGGAAACAAAAAACAATGAAAAAAATTGCACTAACGTTAGGATTACTCGCTTCAGCAGTATTTGCAAATGCTGCAGATCCACTCAATGGTACCGTGTGGAATACGATTGATGAGAAAACTAAAAAAGCTAAAGCTTTTGTAAAATTCACTGAACAGCCAAACGGAACATTGAATGCAACGATTCAGAGTGTTGTCACACCGGGTCAAGAAAATTCATGTACGAACTGTGAAGGTCCCTATCACAAGAAATCTTTAAAAGGTTTAACCATTGTGAAGGGTCTTAAAAATGTAGGTGGAGCGAATTACGATGGTGGTTCAATCTTAGACCCACAATCTGGAAAAACTTACAAATTGAAGGGTTCATTGAAAGACGGTGGTCAAAAGCTCGAACTTCGTGGTTTCATCGGCGTATCAGCGCTTGGTCGTAACCAAACTTGGGTACGCGTGAACTAATTTAAGATTCATAAAAAAGCCGAGTAGTTGCTCGGCTTTTTTTATTTCTTATTTCTTTAATGCTTTTATCGCATTCTCATCAAAACCTACTACATAACCTGATTCAGTAGTGATCACTGGTCTTTTAATAAGGCTCGTATGTGTAGTCAGTGCTTCAATCAAACCCTGTTCAGATGCAAGGGCAATTTCTTGATCTTCCTCAGACAATTTACGCCAAGTCGTTCCCTTTTTATTGAGGACAAGTTCAGCACCAAGATCATTTAGCCATTTTTGTACTGTTTCAGCGTCAATACCTTGTTTCTTATAATCGTGGAACTCATAACTAAGCCCCAACTCATTGAGTAAATCGAATGCTTTTTTCATCGAGTTGCAATTTTTAATGCCGTAAACTTTAATCATCTCTAACAGTCTTATTCATTGTGATCAGTCTAGAGCTTAGCAAAATTTACGCAAAAACATAAATGTGATCAGAATATTTTAAATAGGTTTGAAATCTACAGTGTGGCTTCATGGTGGTTATCAATAAAATGGTGGAAAATTTCTTATCTTAAAATTTGTATTGATCTTTTAAATAGAGAAAACCCGCATTAAATCATCCTGATCATGCGGGTCTCAATTCAACGTCCAATGTCTTCATCCTTGGAAAATAAACCGAAATTTATTTTCTTTTCATCCTACGGCTTCCAATCCCTATTGTCATCCTGACATGTCCCTGTGCCGTGCGACAATAATGCACTGAATTAGTCGGAATAAAAATACGTTAACACGACAAGATTTGTGAGCAATTAGCGTGCATTTAGTAAACAGTTGTTCACTCAGTTTGCACGGCACTAAATTTTATAATCGATAATGACAGGGGCATGATCGCTAAACCACGTTTCTTTATATACCCATGCATTCACAGTACGATCTTTCCAATCTGGTGAGCAAGCTTGATAGTCAATCCGCCAACCCACGTTCTTGGCACGGGCTTGTCCTCGGTTTGACCACCATGAATAAAGTTCTGCTTCTTTACGCACTTCACGGAAGGTATCGACATAGCCTAAATCATCATAGATATGATCGAGCCATGCACGTTCATGTGGTAAACAACCTGAAGCTTTTTGATTGCCTGACCAGTTCTTAATATCAATGCGTTTATGTACGATATTATAGTCACCGCAAACAATCACAGATTTACCTTCATCGCGCCATTGTTTCAAGATCTGCTTGTATTCATTTAGAAAGTGATCTTTACGGGCTTGTGCTTCTTCACCAGAAGAACCTGATGGTAAATAGAGTGAGCAAATATGAGCTGTTTTCTCTAAGCCTAGATCAAATTCTGCTGAGATAAAACGACCTTGTGAATCAGCCAATTCAAAACCCAGACCATCGGTAACTGAGATAAACGGCAAACGACTATAGATTGCGGTACCAGCATAGCCAGGACGCTCAGCTGGGAATAGGTGTGTATACCAACCTTCTGGCTTAAATTTATCTGTCCATTGTTCGTGTGTAATACGGGATTCTTGCATGCAAATGACATCGGCATCTGAAGTTGCCATCCAGTCAAAAATTCCTTTTTTTTCTGCAGAACGAAGACCATTTACGTTGATTGATACGACACGTAAAATTTTTTGATCACTAGGATAGCTACTCTTTGGTATCATGCTCGAGTTTAACCTCAATTTAATAAATGGAGCACCTCATGACAGCGCAAGCGGCATTTAATCCACAAGCTTTTATCGAACTGGCATTATCACGTGGTGTGCTTAAATTTGGTGAGTTTACTTTAAAATCAGGTCGTGTGAGTCCTTATTTTTTCAACGCCGGTTTGTTAAATGACGGTGAAGCCTTAACTGGCTTGGCTTCTGGCTATGCAGCAAAATTAACTGAATGCGATAATGTTGAAGTGATTTTTGGCCCTGCGTATAAAGGTATTCCATTTGTAGCAGCAACGGCTGTAGCATTGTCACAAAACCACGGTGTAAGTGTACCTTGGGGCTTCAACCGTAAAGAAGCTAAAGATCACGGTGAGGGTGGTGTGCTTGTGGGTGCTTCGGTAGAAGGTAAAAAAGTGTGGATCATTGATGATGTAATCACTGCGGGTACAGCCATTCGTGAAGTTGTGACCATTTTAAAAAATGCAGGCGCGCAAATAGCGGGTGTATTGGTTGCGCTTGACCGTCAAGAAAAAGGTCAGGGTGAATTGTCTGCGATTCAAGAAGTTCAAAAAGAGCTTGAAATTCCCGTGCATGCGCTTATCACAATGAAAGATTTAATGGATTACTTAGATGCTAAAGGCGACAAAGATGCTTTAGCGAAAATGGAAGCGTACCGTGTGAAGTACGGAATCT
Organism: Acinetobacter sp. ANC_7553; assembly: GCF_056779895.1. Taxonomy (NCBI): domain Bacteria; kingdom Pseudomonadati; phylum Pseudomonadota; class Gammaproteobacteria; order Moraxellales; family Moraxellaceae; genus Acinetobacter; species Acinetobacter sp. ANC_7553. The sequence continues at coordinate 122,669 of NZ_JBWYIV010000012.1, forward strand.
AAGTCTTATAAAGTTCTACTTAATATTAATGTGAAACATTGCTTAATAAATAAGCGTGGAACGTGAAGAATCTATAAAAAAGCCCAGATTTATAGGTCTGGGTTTTTATATCGATATAAGTTATTGATTTGTATTTAATAAAAAATCATTTCGCATAACGCCTATTATGTTAAATAGGGGGAAGATGAAAGGATTTTTTCCTAGATTTTCATAGAATCTAAAAAGTTTGATATGCTCAATATCTAAATAAAAAAATGTATGTGAAAT
>NZ_JBWYIV010000013.1:0-113988 GCF_056779895.1 Acinetobacter sp. ANC_7553
CGATCATGCTCTTGGCTTCACCAAGTTCAATTGCCGTAGAAAGTAACGAAGACATCCACCTCAGTGCAGATGGGCAGATCAACCAGATTGCACAAGGAAGCATTAACACCAGTACGCAAGACAGCATCATCGGACATGCCAGCAAAAAGATCAGTTTATTTGCAGCGCAAGAAGGGGCACGACTCTATGCAGGCAAAGGCAAGATTGAGATTCAAGCTCAAGGAGATGGTGCTGATCTGATTGCAAGAAAGGGTGTGCAGATTATTTCGACGGAGGCAAATGTCGACATCACGAGTGCGAAAGAAATCGTACTGACCGCAGGCGGTTCACAGCTAAAAATAAATGCTTCAGGGGTATTTCCTACGACTGCAAGTAAGTTTGAGGTTAAGGCAGGGCAGCATCAGTTTGTGAATGGAAAGAATGTATCAGCAAAATTTCCAGCTTTACCTACCTTTAAATTATTACCTAATAAAGTGGAATTAAAATACATTTATGATGACTTAAAACCTGTTGCACAAGCTCCATTTAAACTGATTTTTGCTGATGGTTCTGCCCAAGAAGGTGTATTAGATGCCGAAGGTTATGCCAAAGTCACTATTCCTAGTGATAAAACTCAACCTAAAGTCTACTATGGCTTTAGTAGTGTTGAGGCGAAACCAGATAGAGAAAAAATTGATAATCCTTTTAAAGATCAAAAAGTGATGAGTGTTAGTGAAGCTGAACAACTTATTGAGCAATACAACCAACAAGAATTAGATGCATTATTAGATGAATATTTCCCTGATGAAATTGAAGACATGCTCATGTCGAATAATATCGAATACGATGATCATGTAAGCGATTATGAAGAACAATTAATACCACAACAAAATAATGTAGATGATGCAATAGCAGATGATTTAGAAGAAATTTTACTTACAGATGATTCTACTTCTAGATTAGACCTAGGAGATAAACAATGAATACTGCCGTAGCCAAGGGTTCAACGCAAGCTGTAAGAGTAACAGCTAAAGGGGAAGAATCGGCGGCTCAATGGATTAAAGGTGTACTTGATGGTAGTGGCTCCAGTCCCGCTCAAATTATTGTTGCAGTTGTGATAGGTTGTATACCCTTTGTTGGTCAAGGCGTTGATGTCGGGAATGTGATTGTCTCAGTCGTTAAAATATCAGAAAAGCCAGATAATAAAGAGAATTGGTTTGATTTGGTATTTAATCTTGTTGCATTTGTTCCAATTGCTGGTGATGGATTAAAAATTGTTTTTAAACAATTGCGTTCAGGTAAAGCTATGGGAGCTATTTTGGATGCAATACCAAGCAAAACATTACGTGGTGATGTAGATAAATGGTTTAGAACCTTAAATTGGAATACATACACAAGAGAGCTGCAAACAACTAGTAATAAAATTATTGATGGTTTAATTGGCGTTTTTGATAGTTGGATGACACGAGCTGTTCTCGGCAATGCTAAGTTAAAAACATTAGTAACTCAGCTTCAGCAAATGAAGAAAGTTGCCAATCAAAAAATTGATATGGTTATGAAAGAAATGCAAGCAGCCCATAAAAAGGCACTAGCAACTCCTTATCCTAACACTACAGCTAGAGCTCCAATTACGACTCGAACAGCGACAACAACCAGTAGACCAAATCAAAATCCAGCCCCACGAACTCAGCAAAATGGCAATGTATCAAGAAATACTGGAGGAAATAATGTAAGCCCAGGTCGTCAAAATACTTCAACACGACGTCAACAATTACAGCGAAAAAGAAGATCGAATCAAGAACTTGGTTCAGGTGGTGAGCACATTACGGATTATTACTATGTAAAACGCATGAAAAGTCGCTCTAAAATTAATAATAATGGCGTGCTGTACGAATATCACGATACGGGTCATAACGGACTTGATCATGTATGGCATAGTGCTCGACTAGCACATAAGTATCGTATTACAGACAGTAAAGCGACCAATGCACTGAGTCATCGAACACTGATGACACCAAAGGCAGCCATGATGGCATTGAAAATGGGTCTCGATGTTTATATGGCATCAGACCAAGATGATAAGGTTAAACGTTCAGTGGGGACGACTGTGAGTGATGGTGTGCAGATGTCGCATTTATGGATTGCGAGCAAAATAGATGCATCCAAAATTATTCCGAAACATAGTTCATTAATTCGTGATATTAAAACATGGAGAAGAGTCAATTTTAAGGCTTCTACAGAAAGAAGATTAGGGAAAGTTGTTGCAGTACATTGTCCTTATGACCGAAGTTTAGTAACTATAACAGGCGATAAATTTGATCATCATGAAAAATGTAAAGGTTTAAATAAACCCAAATGCACACGGACAGTTACGGCACACGGGATTAAATTAGAATTTGTTTTACCCAATGAGATGTTGGAGAGATAAAAGAATGTCGATACAAGTAAATGATCAAGAAATAGATTGGCAAAAATGGCAATTTTTAGAGATTAATGATGAAACAAAATTTAGAGATAATTTTTTAAATGCCCAAGATTATCATGAAAATTTTGAAGAACTTATAAATGGACTATATACCGTTGTAGATGGATTTAGTCATTATAAAAATGATTCTAAGTTTAGTGGATATATCGCAGCTGGTCACCAAAGAATTAGAGATGCTTTAGATTTGATGTCCTTACAATATTCAGCAGGTGGTGATTTAAATTTTACAAAAGAACTTTACCCGTATCTTCTTCATTGGACAGAAGAATATGCTGAAACGAGTCATCTTTATAATTTAAGCCCTGATGCAGGTGGACGTTATGTCTGGCATATTTCCTTGGGAACTGAAGATTATTGGTATATTGCTTTACGATTGATATGCTTTGGTTTACTGACAGGGTATGCAGATCAAATGAGTCGAATTATGACGATTATCGACTACACAGAAGCAACACCTGAAGGACAAGAAAAAGATGGCTTAATCGAGCGATTGGTTGCTCCATTTGTAAAAAATCGAGGCATACCACCGAATGATGCACGTCGTCATTTACCTTATCGTAAGCTCATTAAACTTTTTGATGCTGCACCTGAAAAACGTCCAGCGATGATGTTGCAATACTTAGAAGATTGGTATGAAGCCAGTCGTCGTGAACCTTATCATGATCAACATCCACAACCTGATATTAGATCAGGCATCAGTTATTTTGGTTATTGGTCATGGGAAGCAGCAGCAGTAACATGGCTATTAGATATTGACGATTCAACTTATCGAGAGCATCAATTTTATCCGAAAGATTTAGTCGATTTTGCTAGATCGCAAGCTGAATCGGTTTCAGCAGAAACCACTATAGAAAAAATTAAAATCAAAGGTGGAGAGCAATCCACGAAAACAGGTTTTTGGACGACTCCTGCCCAGCCAAATCAGCGTCAGCACTTTAGTAAAGGTGAGATTTTACCAATGCTTTCAGAGACAGATTGGGGTGAAGTATATTGGTATTTTGATGGTGAAGAATAATTTTAATTTGCCCTTCGGGGCATTATTTTTTATTTATAATAATATTCTCAGTTAGACATTTCAAATAACAAAAGTTTAGACATAACTAAATTTTATCATCAAGAGAAATGCAAAGAATTAAATAAAATTAAGTGCACACGGACAGTAACTGCACACGGTATTAAATTAGAATTTGTTTTACCAAACGAGATGTTGGAGAGATGAAAGTATGTCAATACAAGTAAATGATCAAGAAATAGATTGGCAAAAATGGTTGAGTTTAGAAGTAAAAGATACAAGTTTATTTAGAGATAAGTTGCTTGAGCAAGAAATGTATCACAAGAGATTTGATACGTTTGTTAATGGGTTATATACAGTTGTTGATGGATTTAGCCATTATAAAAATGATTCTAAATTTGGTGGATATATAGCATCTGGTCATCAAAGATTGAAAGATGCTCTGAACTTGATATCTTTACAATATTCAGCAGGCGGGGATTTAAATTTTATAAAAGAACTTTATCCATATCTTCTTCATTGGACAGAAGAATATGCTGAAACGAGTCATCTTTATAATTTAAGCCCTGATGCGGGTGGCCGTTATGTCTGGCATATCTCCTTAGGAACAGAAGATTATTGGTATATTGCTTTACGATTGATATGCTTTGGTTTACTGACAGGTTATGCAGATCAAATGAATCGGATTATGCCGATTATCGACTACACAGAAGCAACGCCTGAAGGACAAGAAAAAGATGGCTTAATTGAGCGATTGGTTGCTCCATTTGTAACAGATCGAGGCATACCACCGAATGATGCACGTCGTCATTTGCCCTATCGTAAGCTCATTAAAGTTTTTGATGCTGCACCTGAAAAACGTCCAGCGATGATGTTGCAATACTTAGAAGATTGGTATGAAGCCAGTCGTCGTGAACCTTATCATGATCAACATCCACAACCTGATATTAGATCAGGTATCAGTTATTTTGGTTATTGGTCATGGGAAGCGGCAGCTGTTACATGGTTGTTAGATATTGATGACACCATTTATCGAGAGCATCAATTTTATCCAAAAGATTTAGTCGATTTTGCTAAAGCACAATCAGAAAAAGTACAAACACAAGATTCAGTAGAAAAAATTAAAATCAAAGGTGGGGATAAATGTCCAAAAACAGGTTATTGGACGACTCCAGCCCAACCAAATGAACGTCAATATTTTGATAGAGGTGACATTTTACCAATGCTTTCAGAACAAGACTGGGGTGAAGTATATTGGTATTTTGATGGTGAAAAATAAACTTAGAATATCGCAAGATTTAGCCATCCTTATAGGGTGGCTTATTTTTTTATGATAAAGCCTAGTCATAATTACAGGCGATAAATTTGATCATCATGAAAAATGTAAAAGGTTTAAATAAACCCAAATGCACACGAACAGTGACTGCACATGGAATAAAATTAGAATTTGTTTTACCGAATGATATTTTACCAGAGTAAGAAGATTGAATAGTCAAGTAAATGATATAGATATTAATTGGGAAGAGTGGTTTAAGCAAAAAATACTGATTAATAAAAATTACAGAGATAATTTATTACAACATGAAATGTATAGCCGAAGGTTTGATACGTTTCTTAATGGTATTTATTCAGTAACTGATGGTTTTCAAAAATATAAAACAGGTAGTAAAGCTAGTAAAAAAATGGCGGCAGGTCATCAAAGGTTACTAGATGTTTTAAATTTAATATCTTTACAATATTCTGCAGGTGGTGGTATACGCTTTATTCAAGAACTATATCCATACATTTTAAACTGGATGGAAGAATATGCAGATATTCATGCTCAGTACCATCAAAGTACAGAAGCAGAAGGACGTTATGTTTGGCATATCGCTTTGGGAACAGAAGATTATTGGGATATTGCTTTACGATTGATATGCTTTGGTTTACTGACAGGCTATGCAGATCAAATGAATCGGATTATGCAGATTATCGACTACACAGAAGCAACGCCTGAAGGACAAGAAAAAGATGGTTTAATCGAGCGATTGATTGCTCCATTTGTAACAGATCGAGGCACACCACCGAATGATGCACGTCGTCATTTGCCCTATCGTAAGCTCATTAAAGTTTTTGATGCTGATGCAGCAAAGCGTCCAGCCATGATGTTGCAATACTTAGAAGATTGGTATGAAGCCAGTCGTCGTGAACCATACCATGACCAGCACCCTCGGGCTGATATTGATGACGGTTTCCTTTATTATGGTTATTGGTCATGGGAAGCCGCAGCTGTGACATGGCTATTAGATATTGATGACACCATTTATCGAGAGCATCAATTTTATCCGAAAGATTTAGTCGATTTTGCTAAAGCACAATCAGAAAAAGTACAAGCACAAGATTCGGTAGAAAAAATTAAAGTACGAGGCGGTGAAAAATGTTCTAAAACAGGTTTTTGGACGACACCTGCTCAGCCAAATCAACGTCTGCACTTTAATAAAGGTGACATTTTACCAATGCTTTCAGAACAAGACTGGGGTGAAGTATATTGGTATTTTGATGGTGAAGAATAAAACTATATCGCTCAAGGGGAAACTTTCGTATTTATCGAAGTTTAATAAAAAAACTTTAGCGAGGGTTTTAAAAGACATTACATATTCGAATAGCTCATACTAGCTGCACCCTCATGTATAACCTAAGTAATTTTTTATAACGGATCTTTAGTTAAGATTAATTTGGCTGCGGAAAAATATCACCGTTTAATGTTGGATGATAAAGGCGTGTCTTTTTACATCAGGAATTAAAACTAATAACGAGGTGGAGTCAGAGCAAAGCAAACTTTCTCTTTGGAATACATCCAAGTAGTAATGAACGGAAAAATAACGATTTTTTTAACAAAAGTTTCAATATGAAAAATTATCTGAGTTTAATTTTTGGATTTTCGATATGTTGCCTATTATTGGCTTGTACTCCAAATACGAAAAGTAAAGGAAATGAAATCATGCCACCACAAAGTGCTATTTTACATTTTGGACAGCAAGGATTAAAAGATTTTATTCAATATAGTAACGCGCCAATAGACCGCCAACCTGCGGGGATGAATTTTTTGTCACTAGATTGGAGACCGCCCAAACTGGGACAGGTTAAAATTATAACTGAACAAAGTAACTTTGAAATTGATAATGTTATTAGTGTAATGGGGACGCAAATTGCACGAATGGGCAATGATGGTGTTTTGATTATGGATGTAACCGCTAGTTTACATGCTAATGAATATACGACTAGAGAAGATGCATATCAGGCTTATGTAAAACTTATGAAGCAAATGAGTGAGAAAAACTGGAAGCAGTATTTTTTACCTTATTCGGAACGTATAGATAAAAAAGATAATTTAAAATATATGAGTCAAAACATGGGAGAGGTTATTGACCCTAGCTATATTTTAAGTTTTAAAGAGTGGCAAGAAATGATGGATCTGACTAATGGCCATATGTATTTTAATTTATATAATAGTAATATTAATTTGGGGATATCTCTTTCTAAAACATATAAAGATGATAAAAAAGAACAGTATATGCTGAGATACAGTTTTGAGCATTTTAGATATACTGGTTTTAATGCTATTTCTAACTCAGATGAAATGACAGCAGAACAGTTAAAACAAGCCTTTTTAGATGAAAGAAGAGACAATGAAAAAGATCGTAAATTTAAGGAAGAAAAAATTAAACTAGAAGGCTATCATATTGATGACAGCTATGTAGACCCTGATGTTTGGCAATATATGAAATAGGATATTTGGTGGGCTTTGTTTTAGAAAGTTGTTTGTTAGGTTTGATTTAGCAATATAATTGTGAGACGAGTAAGCCCACACCTAAAATCTATTCGACATCCAACTGGCCTAATTACAATAAAAAGATTTAATTAATCGTGGAAATATTTCGATTTGTTTCGATCTTCAGACTCAATACCTTCGCCTTCAGGCAAACTCTTGGGTAAATTAAATAGATTGGACTTGATCAGGAAAGCCTCTACGTGGCGGACGATTCTTGAAGCCGTAGGCTCTGACACACCATAACTCGTTGCGACATGAAATAATGTTCGATATTCACGCCAATAACTTAAGCTCAGAAGGATTTGATCTTCTACACTTAACTTAGATGGTTTACCTTTAGCAGGTACAAGCATTTTTAGCTGTTCAGCCATTAAATCAAAGGTTGGCCATGAGATGCCTGTATATCGCTTAAACTGTGTTTCAGAAAGCTTTTTTTAGTCGATGTATTTCATTCGCAAATTATGCATGAATATTTAAAATTATTCGGTACACATAGTCAGCAAGTGATAGATCGTTTTTTGATTTATGAAAGAGATCTATTGATAAAGTTATTAAAATTCAAAATACAAATTGGAAGGATGCAATCTTACCTAAGGATACAACCGAAACTGTTGAATACCTATTAAATCGAGAAGCTTCAAAGAAAACAGTACAGCAGGGACAAATATTACATGCGACATCAAGTACTAGTCGTGCTAATTCAAGAGAGAGTAGTTCAAATAAAGCAGATAGATAATGAAAGTTGATCAAAAACTGAGATTTAGAGTAATTAATTTTTTAAAAATGATTACAAGTTATAGTTTTTTAAAAAAAATTTACTATCTCAATAAGGAATTTACTGTTGCTTTTGAGAATGCTTTAAGAAAATCTAGTGAAGAGTTTGAATTATTAACTAGACATGAGAGAGAATTATTAATGTATCTCTATGTTCTAGATATTGAAGAAAAAACTTTATTAGATTTTCTAGGAAGTAAGTTCAAAAAAGAAGTCTATTCAGATTTTATATCTGAAAATATACACTCTACAATTTTTGGAAGATATGGTGATGAGCGCGGGCTTGAAAATGATCCTCTATATAAAAAATTAGGAATGGTCGGAAGGGATTCTGGTTGGATATTCGAAAATCTACATGAAAATGAAATAAAAAAGATATGTATTGCAAATGAGTTTACAGCATTTATAAAAATAACCCTATCTGATTTTGATAACGAATATTATATTCCTCATTATCCTTTTTTGTATAAAAAATGGAATTTTGAATCATTTAACAAGTTCGTGTATTGGAGTTTCATTCGCAGTATTAAAGTTGAATTAATTTTCGACAATAATCAAATAAATAGTGATATTGAAATTTTTTCAGGTGAAGAGATCCAAATTTCAGGTATATATGAACCTTGGTTTGAAAAATCCGTCTATCAAAAATTAACCAATGACCCTGAATATAATGTGTATGTTGGTTGCCCAAATTATTTTTTGGAAGGTTCGGAAGCTACTCAATATAAATTAGAAGGCACAGATGATTGGTATGACGTGAAATGGCGGCTTATATGGGAAGACAAACGCTATTTAGACGGAACAATTCCAGAAGAAGAAAAGAAATATATCTTTGATATAGAAAATATAGGAAAACATGCCAATCAACCCGAAACTGAATCAAATGAAAAATTAAGTATGGCGGCTGGGCAGGTTAGCCCTAAAGCAGGCTATTGGTATACAACAGCCAAATCAAATTCACGGCAATACTTTAAAAAAGGCGATATTTTTCCTGATTTTGAAAGTGATTGGGGCGAGATGTATTGGCAGTTTGATGGAGAAGAATAAAACTATATCGCTCAAGGTGAAAACTTTCGCATTGATGGAAGTTTAATAAAAAACCCGCTTTCGCGGGTTTTTTGATCTCAAACGAGATTACATATTCGGATAGTTCGGACCACCCGCACCCTCAGGTACAACCCAAGTGATGTTTTGTGACGGATCTTTAATATCACAAGTCTTACAGTGAACACAGTTAGCAGCATTAATTTGGAAACGCTTAGAACCATCATCATTTTCCATGATTTCGTATACGCCAGCAGGGCAGTAGCGCTGAGCAGGCTCATCCCATTGAGGAAGGTTAACATTTACTGGAATTGATGGATCAGTTAATTTTAAATGCGCTGGCTGGTTTTCTTCGTGTACTGTATTTGAAACAAACACTGAAGATAAACGGTCAAATGTAAGCTTACCATCTGGTTTTGGATAGTTTGGTTTGAAGTTCACTGCATCAACAGTTTTTAAAGCACTGTAATCAGGTGTCAAATCACGTAAAGTGAACGGAACTTTAAATACATTTTGATCGATAAAGTTGAATGCGCCACCGAAGAATGTACCAAACTTATGCATTGCAGGGCCAAAGTTACGAGCATTATATAACTCTTCTTTCAACCAACTGTTGTTAAATTTCTCTGTATATGACGTTAACTCTTTAGCAAAGAAATCTTCGCCTTCTGTCACACGAGCAATTGCAAGGTCGCCGCCTTTTTCTACACCAGCTTTAATTGCTTCAAATACAGCCTCACCACATAACATGCCTGATTTCATAGCAGTGTGTGAACCTTTAATTTTTGCAAAGTTCAAGAAGCCAGCATCATCACCAATTAAGCTTCCACCTGGGAAGGTGAATTTAGGAAGAGAGTTAAAACCACCTTTAACTACTGCACGTGCACCGTAAGAAATACGTTTACCGCCTTCCAATACATCTTTAATTAATGGATGTGTTTTCCAACGTTGCATTTCCATGAATGGATACATATGAGGGTTTTGGTAAGATAAGTCGACAATCATACCCAATGATACTTGGTTATTTTCAGCGTGATATAACCACCAACCACCAGATGAACCAGTTTCAGTTAAAGGCCAACCCGCACCGTGCATGACTTTACCTGGTTTGTGCTTCGCTGGATCGATTTCCCAAAGTTCTTTAATACCGATACCGTAATGTTGAGGATCAGCGTCTTTATCTAAGCCGAATTGAGCGATTAGGCGTTTACCTAAGTGACCACGGCAGCCTTCAGCGAATAACGTGTATTTCGCATGGAGCTCATAGCCTGGTGTAAAGTTATGTGTTGGCTCACCATCTTTACCAATACCCATATCACCTGTTTGGATACCTTTTACAGTACCATCAGCATGATACAGAATTTCCGCTGCTGCGAAGCCCGGGAAAATGGATACTTCAAGCTCTTCAGCTTTTTGTCCTAACCAGCGTACGACGTTACCCAGAGAGATGACATAGTTGCCGTCGTTGTGCATTGTTTTAGGCACAAAAGCATGAGGCATTTTTTGAGATTTTTGATCTGAAAGAAGGAAGTACGTTTCATCTTCTGTAACAGGTACGTTTAAAGGCGCACCTTCTTCTTTCCAATTTGGGAACAATTCATTAATAGCGCGTGGTTCAAGCACAGCACCAGAAAGAATATGCGCACCTACTTCAGAGCCTTTTTCAACGACACATACAGATAAATCGTTGAGGTTGTTTTCAATTGCAAGTTGACGGATTTTGATCGCAGCTGAAAGACCCGCAGGGCCCGCTCCAACGATTACAACGTCAAACTCCATCGATTCACGTTCGATGTGTTCCATAAAGGACTCCTCATAAAGTAAAGGGTGGCAACCGATAATTCCGACGGTGCTGCCATGAGTGTTCTTAGTTGCAGGTACAATTTTGCTCTCGTACCTTTTATATATTTTGCGCTAGTATAGGTTCAAACCTTGATCAAGCCAATTGGCTGAGTCGCTTTATTTTCCGTCAGCAGGGCATAAACCATGGTAAAACAAAATGATTCTATAACAGCACAGCCTGATTCACTTGTACCTGATGATAAAAACTTAATCAATATCGTACAATATCTAAAAGATGCACAGTCAAGTCACAAAAGGTCAATCCCACCTCTTGAACAATGGAACCCAAAGCATTGTGGCTCAATGGATTTGAAAGTAAAAGCGAATGGTGAATGGTGGCACGAAGGTCAATTGATTAAAAGACAAAGCCTCATTGACCTATTCTCGACAGTACTGTGGAAAGAAGACAACAAATTTTACTTAAAAACACCCGTTGAGCAAATCGAAATTGAAGTCGAAGATGAACCTTTATTGGTCAATCAGGTAGATCAAGTCGAGATTCAAGGGCTTTCCTATCTACAGCTAACAACGACCACTCAAGATCTCATTATTGTGGATCAAGATCATCCAATCTTTATGCGTGATTTTCAAGGAGAGATGCGTCCTTATGTGCATGTGCGCTTTGGCATCAACGCATTAATACAACGTTCAGCTTTTTTTCATTTAGTTGACATGGGGGAGTTGAGCGAAAATGAGCAAGGTGAATCGGTCCTGAATTTAAAAAGTGGTAATTTGCTATTGCAATTAGGGACTTGAGGTTTAAGCTTAGCCCATTCATTTAAGCATTATAAAAGTAGTCGTTGAGATGTCTGCAATTTTACCCCAACCGAGCTCTAATGAGCCTATGCCTCATGCACTTGAACATGCCCCTATTGGTATTTTCGACTCGGGTATTGGTGGTTTATCAGTTGCATTGGAAATAGCAAAATATTTACCCAATGAGCATATCCTTTACTATGCAGATACAGCTCATGTCCCTTATGGTCCGCGTGAAGATCAAGATATTCGTCAGCTCACAGCACATGCAATTGAGTGGTTGTATCGTCAAGGATGCAAAGTTGCGGTTGTTGCGTGTAATACGGCCTCAGCTTTTAGTCTGGATTATTTAAGGGCGCATTATGGTGAGCGATTTCCAATTATTGGATTGGTTCCTGCGTTAAAACCTGCAGTTTTACAGACACAGTCTAAAGTGGTGGCTGTATTGGCGACTCCAGCGACTTTTAGAGGTCAGTTAATCAAGGATGTAATGCAGAATTTTGCAGATCCTTTAGGTGTTAAAGTTCATCAAGTCACCAGTTTGGATTTGGTTCCTTTCGTGGAAGCAGGGCAACAAAATTCGCAAGCCTGTATTGCAACATTACAACGGATACTTGATCCCGTCATGCAAGATCAAGCCGATTATTTGGTGTTGGGTTGTACGCATTATCCATTTTTAAAATCAGCAATTGAGCATCTTTATACAGAGCGACTGACTTTGGTTGATTCAGGATTTGCTGTTGCACGCCAAACAGCAAGAGTCCTTATCAAAAATAAATTCAATGCTACTCAACCATATGACAAATCAGTGCAGTTGCGTTGTGTTGTCAGTGGCGGAAATGCGCTTGAACTTCAGCCTGTACTTCAAAATATGATCGGGCATGAAATACTATGGTCAATTGAAAATTTAACTGATACATTCGAAGAAGAATGATCAATATCAAGCTATATATTTTAAGCCTTATGAGTAAGGCATTTTTACCTAGATGCAGGATTGGATTAAGGCATGCTAGATAAGCGTTACCAAGTGTTTATTACAACTTCTGGTAAAGAGATGCAGCCAGAGCGTATGGTTGTGTCTCAAACGCTGATCGGTATGGGTTTTTTTTCATGGGGTTTAGAACAAAGAACACCTGTAACAACCGCTTTTGCACGCCGTCAAATTGATGATTGTGATTATGTACTTCTGCTTTTAGGAAGCCAGTATGGCGAGCAATCTGTCTCTGGTATTAGTTACATGCACTTGGAATATATCTATGCCGTGACTAAGCAAAAGCCCATTATTGTATTTATGCATGAACAGCCAGAATCGCGTGAGGAGCATTTACGAGAGCGTGAAGCGGATCTTCAACAGCGCTTTCAAAATTTCCGGCAACAGATCATTCAAGAAGTTGATCAGGTCGTATTTTTTAAAAGTGCTCGTGAATTAGAGCTTGCACTCAGGTCTCATATGCCTCAAATGCTTGAGCGTTACCCAGTTTTGGGTTGGGTAAGACCACAAAGCATTCAAGCAAAACAAGATGAGATTGATCGATTAAGAGCTCAGTTGGCACAAGCAAAAATGGAACAAGCCAAATCTGAAATCGATCCTTTTCTATCTTTGCCTAGAATAGAGTGGGATGATCAATTCAGTTTTGATTATCGTATGCATGCCTATGTTGATAGTCATTTTAAAGAAATTATTTGTATACGTTCCATGCGATGGCATGAAATTTATGCTGTTCTTGAGTCTCAATTTTCCCAAGCAACACCAGAAGATTTTTATTCTAAAGTGTTGAATCAGTATTTGACTGATACGGGGCTGGTCGATGCTCAATTGCAACTTCCTAAGGCACATATGGTATCTAGAGCACAGATTAATGTACGTGCATTGCATACCATCAAGCAACAAATGCGTAATAATGAATGGATCGTTCCTGTAGGACGAGATGATCGTCAGCGGATGTTATGGAAATGCATGAATAAATAGATCAAGTTCATATGATAGTTTTTCTCTTTCATTCACATTTTAAAAAGCAATCATAAAATCACGCCGAATTTACTTAGACTCTGATAAAGTATTTCTTAATTAAACAGTGAATTGATGTGGATCAGATGTCTGAGTTAAAGCCGAAAATCACCGTAATTATTGCCAACTTGGGAACACCAGATGCCCCTACAGTGCCTGCGGTACGAACTTTTCTAAAACAGTTTTTATCTGATCAGCGTGTGATTGAGATTCCATCGTTTTTGTGGAAAATTATCTTACATTGTTTTGTTTTACCATTTCGACCAAAGCATGTTTCTGAAGCATATGCGCAGGTGTGGAATGGAGATTCCCCTATGCGTGAAATTCTGTTGAAGCAAACAGATTTAATCCGTCAAAAAGTTATTCAAGATTATCCAGATTTTGATGTTCAGGTCGTTCCTGCGATGACTTATGGTCATCCTAGTATTCATGAGGTTCTAAAAAAACTTACTCAGACACCGCAAGATCACGTCATTTTATTTCCACTTTTTCCTCAATATTCAGCGACCTCTACAGCACCTTTGTATGATGCATTGGCGAAATGGGTTTTAACGCAGAGAAATTTACCTGGCTTAAGTTTAATACGCGATTATTATCAACATCCAAAATTTATTCAGGCTTTGGCAAAGAGTGTTCAGGTTTTTCAGGCGCAACACGGTAAAGCGGAAAAATTATTAATGTCTTTCCATGGGATTCCTCAGCCTTATGCAGATAAAGGTGATCCATATGCCGACCGTTGTAGGGTTACAGCGAAAAAAGTCGCAGAGGCTCTGGGATTACGTGACGATGAATGGGCTATCAGCTTCCAATCACGATTCGGTAAACAAGAGTGGGTCAAGCCATATACAGATGCGTTGCTGACTGAGTGGGGACAACAAGGAGTTCAATCTGTCCATGTTCTCAGCCCTGCTTTTTCAGCAGATTGCTTAGAGACTTTAGAAGAGTTGGCTGTGGAAAATGCCGAAACCTTTAAAACAGCGGGCGGGAAAGACTATGCCTATATTCCAGCGTTAAACACTGATGCAGCACATATTGATTTGTTGGTCGATTTAGTAGAAGCTCAACTGGATGCACTCAAGATTACCCTCCAACATTCTGCGTAAATTTAAAGGTTCCTATGCTTCAAGTTAAAATTATTCCTGTGACAGCATTTCAGCAAAATTGTTCATTGGTTTGGGATCAAGAGACCAAAGAAGCTGTGTTAATTGATGCAGGTGGTGAGCCTGAAAAAATTATGCAAGTTGTGCAAGAGTTAGACTTAACAGTGAAGGAGCTATGGTTAACTCATGGTCATCTTGATCATGCTGGTGCGGTCGGAGCATTGGCGAGAGAGTGGGGTATTCCAGTAATTGGTCCTCATAAAGAAGATGCATTTTGGTTAGATATGATTCAGGAAGTTTCAGCACGATATGGGTTTCCGATACCTGAACCTGTTGTGGTTGATCAGTGGCTTGAAGGTGGTGAAACTTTAAAACTAGGGGATGAGTCCTTTGAGGTTCGATTCGCTCCCGGTCATACGCCTGGCCACGTCATGTTCTATAATGCTAACTATGGCTTGTTATGGACTGGCGATGTTCTTTTCAAGGGTTCAATTGGTCGAACAGATTTTCCCAAGGGAAATCATCAACAGTTGCTGGATTCGATTGAGAGAGAATGTTTTAGTTTGCCAGATGAAACACAGTTTATTTCAGGGCATGGTCCAATCAGTACCATTGGCTATGAGAAAAAGTTTAACCCGTTTGTGGCAGGTAAAGCTGGTTAATTAAAAACGAAAAAAGTGATCTCGATTGATGTCATTCAATTCCCAAAAGAGAAGGGCAGCGGCTAACACAAATAGTGCAGAGATTAAAATCAAGACGAAATCATGTTGATAAATGCCTAGACCTGCAAAAAGGAGGCCTAGGCAAGATAAAATTATACTGAGTGTGAATGTGAATTTATAAAGTCTCATGTATTTATGAAAGTAGAATTGTTGTTTTAATGTGATTATCATCACAATATCACAACATAAACTTAAATAAAATCACATTTATCGAGTTTTCTTAAAAAAGCTAATTTTTTTGGTTGTGTAAATATAATTGAATTATTTTTTTTAATATTGAGCAAAGTTGGCATTATTCATGATATTCGCCTTGATCAGCTTGAGGAGAATCCTGTGTTGGAAGGCGATATTCATCGTTTGCCCAAGCCCCTAAATCGATAAGTTTGCATCGTTCAGAACAAAATGGACGAAATTCATTGCCAGTCCATTGACTAGGCTGTCCACAGCGTGGGCACGGAAATGTTTTTGGCATAAATGAATCCTAGTAAAATAAAACAGCTAAAATAGGCAAAAGCATCTAGAGTTGCTAGACTTGTCGCGTTTTCATAAGTTTGATCTGATTATGCCGATTCGTCAATTTCAAGCACAGCGTATGCATGCGCCACGCGACTTTCAACCGATTCTAGCTGAACCACTATGTGTTGAGATTGGGGCGGGTAAAGGTAAACATGCTTTATTGTTTACGCAACAAAATCCGCAAAGACAATTAATCGCGATTGAACGAACCAGAGAAAAATTTCTAGCGATGCAAAAACAGCATCAACTAGAGGGTCAAACCAATTTGCGACCTGTACATGCAGATGCAATCCCTTGGATCGTACATGCGCTATTTCCACAGCAAGTTGAAGATTTTTTTATTTTATATCCGAATCCCGAACCTCATAATCCAGCGCAACGTTGGTTGAATATGCCTTTTTTTGAATTTTTACTGTCTCGATTGCAATCGAATGGTACGATCACTTTGGCCAGCAATATTCCTGAATATATCGACGAGGCAGAGCAACAGCTGCTTAATGTTTGGAACCTTTCTTATGTTAAAGAAAGAATCCCTTCAACTTCGGCAAGAACGCATTTTGAAGTAAAGTATCTAGAGCGTGGTGAATTATGCCAGCAGTTGATTATTCAAAAACCTGAAGCGTACCAAACTCGCTTCGATCACTTTATGCCTCTGCAAGGGCAAATGCCGATCTCTTCTGAAAATCAACAAACGAATAATCTATGAATTTGGAATATTCAAAGCGAATCGCAATCGTAGGCGCAGGTCCAGCAGGTTTAATGGCTGCTGAAGTTTTATCTGCTCATCCTGCATTTGAAGTTCATATTTTTGAACAAAAGCCTTCAGCTGCACGTAAATTTTTGATGGCAGGTAAAACAGGTTTAAATATTTCTCATGCCGAACCTATCGATCAATTTATTGGTCGTTATGATCATGCCGAATGGCTTGCACCTTGGGTAAAAAAATGGGATGCGCGTTGGATTCGAAATTGGATGAAAAACCTAGGGATTGAATCCTATGTTGGAAGCTCTGGTCGTATATTTCCCAATGAAATGAAAGCAGCTCCATTACTGCGTGCTTGGTTAAAAAGTTTAGTGGATTCCAAAGTCAATTTTCATTATCGGCATCAAATTACCGCGCTTAATCAAAATGAACTGACAGTTTTTGATACTCAATCCAATTCAATACGAACTGAGCAATTTGATGCGATTGTATTGGCGTGTGGCGCTGTGTCCTGGGCACAGTTGGGTAGTGATGGGGCTTGGCAGTCATGGTTAGCTAAAGAAGAGTTAAAAGCGTTTTCCCCGAGTAATGCTGGTGTAGTCAGAGCTTGGTCTTCGTATATGGAACCTGTATTCGGCTCGCCACTCAAACGAGTTGAAGCTTGGGTGGATCATCAGCCCAAAGCTAAGGGTGATATCGTGATCACCCATTATGGTTTGGAAAGTGGGTTGATCTATAAGCATGGTCGGGCACTTCGAACACAATTGCAATATCAAGATTCCATGGTTTTAAATTTAGATTTACTGCCAGAATTATCTGAGCATGAAATTATCTCTAAACTTAAGAATGCTAAGAAACAAAGCATGAATAATATTTGGCGAAAATTGGGATTAGACACTGCAAAGTCAAATTTATTACGTGAATTGACCCCAAAGCATGATTGGGCGATTGCAGAGAAGATGGCTCAGCATATTAAGCATTTATCTATCAAACTAGACGGTTTTAGACCCATTGAAGAAGCGATTAGCTGCGCAGGTGGTGTACGGGAAATTGCACTGACTAAACAGTTACAGTTGAAAAGTAATCCAATTGTTTTCTGCTGTGGAGAGATGTTGGATTGGGATGCCCCGACAGGTGGTTATTTACTTACAGCATGTTTTGCAACAGGTCGAGCAGCAGGATTAGGTGTAATTGAATACCTAAATAAAACTGTTGAAAAAGACTAGCCAAGCGCTAGTCTTTTTTTATGATTATTTCGCAGTGAGTGCATTGCCTTCAAATTTAATGCCATCCCATCCATGAATCATGAATTGACGGATATTTTGATGATCTGAAGCTTCAGGTGTAGCCAAAACAGAAGCATAGTGTTCTGCAAAAAGCTGTAATGTTTGTTCTTGAGAAAGACCATTTAATTTGGCAAAAGAAAAAACTTTAGCACTCCCTTGATTTTCATTACTGGCATTATATTGTTGACCATTACTAAATGCGGTTGGCGTATGTGTATAACCTGCTTCAATAAATGAAATTACGTCGGCAAATTTTGCTTCGCCATTTTTTAATTGTTCCAATAATGCTTGAGCCATAATTGAGTCCTTACACGTTTAAATTTGCTACATCTTAACGAAAAAACGCGTGAATCCAAGACAATAATTCGTTACTTTTTAAGGTAAAAATATGATCAATACACGAGAACGGACATAATATGAGTTGGTTATGGGTAGCATGTGGTGGAGCGATTGGTGCAACACTTCGATATATGACCAGTATGTGGTTCATGCAAAATGCATATCAATTTCCATGGGCAACTTGGATTGTGAATATTCTGGGCTGTGTTCTAGCAGGGGGATTTTTTGCATTCAGTTTACAGTATCCTGTATTACAACAAGAGGCTCGCCTATTTTTTATGGTTGGCATATTAGGTGGTTTTACCACCTTCTCAAGTTTTGGCTTGGAAACTTTTCAATTGATAAAATCTGGACAATACAATTTGGCACTGATTTATGTTTTGAGTAGTATCTTGATTGGACTCTTGGGATTGATCTTGAGTTTTTCCTTTACTCAATTTTATTTAACCCATAAATAACGATAAAAATAAAAAAAGCCTAAATTGGAGGAGTAAATTTAGGCTTAAAAATAGTGAGAGTCGAAAATTTTATTATTTACGTTTAAAGCGACCAAAACGCTTATTAAAACTTGCCACACGACCTTCATTATTGGCTTGACGGACTTCACCAGTATAGAAAGGGTGCGAAGCACTTGAAATATCTAGCGTGATATAGGGGTAAGTTTTCCCTTGATATTCTTTGGTTTGCTTTGACTGAATCGTACTACCAATGATGAAATACTGATCTGCGTTAGTATCATGAAACAGTACTTCATGGTATTCAGGATGAATATTGGGACGCATGGAAACACTCCTAATTATTTATATTTTGTTATAATATAACATAACAATAATAAGGATTGTAAGGTCTTGTTAATTTTTCAAATCGGAACGAGCGTTTCAAACAAATCATTGAGATTGTCATCGACCTTTAAGTTAATCAGATTCCAATAGTGTCCAGAAATCGTACGATTGACCATTAATGTGTCTGGAGAGGGCTTAAATGTATCCCAATACTTAAGTGATTTTTTCACTAAAATGACGCCATCATGATGAGATGAGTTTTCAGCAAAATTGTATTGAGTGGTAAGGGGTCTGAGCAACACTTCTAACCATTGTTTATAAAGTTCCTCAGGGAATTTTCCTGTTTCAGCAAGAGCATCCAACGCGAATAGATGTTGTTCAATCTCTTGGATATTTTCAGCACGACCAGCGCGAACTAATTTTTTAAATCGATCCACCAGTTCAGCAGATAAGGTTTTAACACCACCAAAATCATAGATGATGACACTACCATCTGAGCGGAAAGCAAAATTGCCAGGATGCGGATCACAATGAAAACGTTTTAGATAGAAAATCTGATGACCAAGAGCTTGAATTAGTCGACGACCAATTTCGTTGCGTGTATCAAGCGGCCAAGTGCTTGCGGTTTCAATATTGTCACCTGCTTCTAAGCTCAATGTTAGAACTCGTCTGCTGGAATAATCTTTGAACACTTGTGGGATAATAATTTTAGAATCCAATGCTTGATGGAAGGTTCTAAATACCTCTAAATTCTGCACTTCAATTTCATAGTTGAGCTCTTCGTGTAAGCTGTCTTGAATTTCTGCAAATAATCGATCTTGTAATTTTTTATCGACTTTTAGTACACCCATCAAACGTAAGGCCAAGCGAACTTGTTTTAGATCGCTTTCGCATGCTTCATCTACGCCTGGGTACTGTACTTTTACAACGACTTCTTGGCCATTTTTTAAGGTGGCTTTATGAACTTGCCCAATCGAAGCTGCTGCAAAAGGTTGTTCATCAAATGTTTTAAAAACATCTAACAGTGGCTGACCAAGTTCTTTTTCTACTTGTTGCTTGATTTGTTGGAAGGGCATCGCAGGGGCTTGACGTTGTAATTTAGCAATAGCCTTCGCGACTTCAGGCGGGAAAATATCTTTGTATTGTGATGCAATTTGACCAACTTTCATTACAGCACCTTTCATTTCCCCAAGGGTATCTGCAATTTGAACACCAATGTCTTGAAATAGCTTACTGCGTGCTTCGTTTTTTTTATCATCATCTGCATTAAAGGTGCGAATAGAGTTGGACACGGTTTTAGTAGCAATACTTGCAGTCATACCTGCGAGTTTCATGAAACGACGGCCGGGAGAGCTCGCTTTGTTTGCCATGAGTTAAGAACCTCGATTCATTATTTTCATCTTCTGATTTGATCATAGGCGACAAATTAAAAGATGCATATTTGAAATTGTTAATGAGTTGTAAGTAAATGATTGGCTAAAAAAATAAATCCCGAGCATCCGGGATTTATTGTTCATGATGATTGACTACGCTCAAGTCGCTGATTATTCATATATAAACGTCCGAGTAAGAGTACACAGGCAATACTTAACCCCACGATCAATCCAATCCATACACCCGCGGGACCAATATTGGTAAATCTAGAGAGATATACGCCTACAGGAAACGCAATCACCCAATAGGCAAGCATAGTAATCCACATAGGACCCTTCGTATCTTGCATGCCTCTTAGACATCCTGCAGCACTGATTTGCCAAGCGTCCATCAGTTGGTAAGCAACAGCGAATAGCACCAAGTAAACCGCAATTTGAGTCACCAATACATCAGAGGTGTACAACGCGACAATTTGATGGCGGAAGACCCACAATAAAACCATGGTCATTACTGCAAGTACAGTACCTGTTGCTAAACCCAACCATTGGACTTTACGCATAGATTGGTAATCCTTTTCGCCATAATACGTTCCCACTCGGATGGTAAGTGCGATCGCCAGAGACATCGGGATCATAAATAATTGTGACGTAATGGAGATGGCAATTTGATGCGCTGCAACCGTAATTTCACCCAATGGACTCAATACAATTGCAGCGGTACTGAAAATACTGACCTCAAAGAAGATAGCCAAGCCAATTGGGAAACCTAAAGCAAGGATGCGTTTTAACCAGTAGCGATCAATTTTTTCAAAATGACTAAAGGGTTGGGTTTTTTGATATGCCTGATTATTCAAGATATACAATGCCAACGTGATCAGCATCAGCCACTGTAGAATTGCCGTTGCAAATCCACATCCAGCACTTCCTAATGCAGGAATTGGACCTAAACCATACATAAACACAAAATTAAGCGGAATAAGTACGACTAAGGCCATTAAACTGATCACAGTCACTGGGCGTGGATTACCAATCGCCTCAGAGTATCCTCGTAGTGCAGCAAACATGGTGACTGCTGGCATACCGAATCCAATCGCATGTAAGAATAGGCCAGCTTTAGGGTGAAGTGACTCTGGAACGCCAAGAAGAGGAAGCGTATAGGGGAGAATCTGTAAGACTAGACCAGCAATAATCCCGAGAACTAAAGCAACCCATAATGCTTGTCGTGTAATAGTGGCAATTTTCTCTGGAGTCCTCGCACCGTTTGCTTCAGCAACCAACGGCGTTGTTGCAATCATAATACCGCTAAATAGCAACATGACAGGAATCCAAAGACCTACCCCGACAGCAATTGCCGCTAAGTCTAATGCAGATAAATGTCCTGCCATAATGGTATCAATCAGTCCTAATCCTGCTTGCGAAAATTGCGTAATCAAGATTGGGATCATGAGATGAAATAGTTTTTTTAATTCATAACTGATGTTGGAAGTTGCAGTCACATTAGACACAAAAATTACTCATCGTTTTTATGTGCTTAGAATGAAGGTTTAGCGTTGTAAAGTGAGAAGCACACCTATAAAAATCACCACGCCACCCAAAATGCGCTGCCAATTAATGGCAATTTTTTCTGTACCTAAAATTCCAAAATGGTCGACTATCATGGACATAACAATCTGTCCAAAAATAATTAATGCCGATAAGGTTAAGAAACCTAATTTAGGAGCGGAATAAATACTAATACTGATGGCATAAACACCTAAAAAACCGCCGAGCCAAAGATGCCAAGGAATTTGTACAATTTCGCTCAATTGTGGTTTTTCAGTCTGTTGAAAAAAAACCAGTATTGCGAGAACTATTGTACCAATCAAAAATGATAAAAGTGCAGCTTGTAATGGAGAATATAAATATTCACGTAATTGTGTGTTAATCGCAGTTTGGAAGGTCATTGCGATTCCGATCCCAAGCGCTAAAGGGATAAAGAATAAAAATTGGCTCGCGACTTTAAACATAAATGCACCCACGTCCTTGTTTTATATTGAGTGTAAAGTAAAAACTGAATCAGTTCTGAGCGTTATGGTGTAGTCATGTTAAAATAAGTTTTTTAAGTTTTGAGCTGTACATTTGGCTACTCTGAATCCACAAGATATTCCATTGTCACTTTATATTCATATGCCGTGGTGTGTGCGTAAATGTCCATATTGCGACTTTAATTCGCATGCTGTACCCAATGGGGCATTGTCCATGGCGTTGGAGAAAGAATATTTACAAGCATTGGTTGAGGATTTCAAAACACAGATAAATTTTGCTCAGGGTCGTCAAATTCATAGCGTGTTCATAGGTGGAGGTACTCCTTCTCTCATTTCTGCTCAAGGGTATCAATGGCTATTTGCTCAGCTAAGCGCTTTGATTCCGTTTGAGGATGATTGTGAAATTACCTTAGAAGCCAACCCGGGCACGGTAGAACATGATCCATTTGCAGATTATTTAAAGGTGGGGATCAATCGATTGTCTTTAGGTGTCCAAAGTTTTAACTCGAATCATCTTCAAAAACTGGGGCGTATTCATTCCAACCAAGATGCAATTTCAGCAATTGGTTTGGCGAAAGATGCAGGCTTTAAGCAAATTAATGTCGATTTAATGCACGGCTTACCTGAACAAACGCTTGAACAAGCATTACTTGACTTAAAACTTGCCGTGGAGCACGGAGCTACACATATTTCATGGTATCAGTTAACCATTGAGCCCAATACCGTATTTTTTCGAACTCAACCTATATTGCCTGTCGATGATGTATTAGAAGAAATTCAGGTACAGGGTGAGGCCTATTTAATCGAAAATGGTTTTACCAACTATGAAGTATCGGCTTGGCGTAAAGAGAAACCCTCAGCACATAATTTAAATTATTGGCAATTTGGCGATTACTTAGCGATTGGTGCTGGTGCGCATGCTAAAGTGACGCTAAGTGATGGTGTATATCGTTACCAAAAAACACGATTACCGAAAGATTATCTAGCGAAAGTCCCTGCTGAGCATTTGCAGTTTAAGAAAATTGAAGATGATGAAATGCCATTCGAATTTATGATGAATGCACTGCGACTTAATCAAGGTGTACCAACCTCACATTATGAAGCTCGTACAGGTTTATCTTTGCAATCAATCCAAGATCAAGTTCAATCATTGATTGACAGAAAATTAATGGTAGACGATCCAAAACGTTTGTCATGCACTGCTCAAGGACATTTATATTTGAACTCATTGCTTGAGGAGTTTCTGTAAGTTCTATAATTAAACTCCAATGTAATTTTTAACAGCGAAACTGTTAAATCCACACTTATTTCGCTCCTTTACTGTGAAAATAATGATGAGTTTTTTAATGGTTCTCATCAAGATAGGTAATAAAAATGAAATTAGTTCTAGTGGCTTCAATCTTGGGATTGGCATTCGTTGGTTGTGCTGATAAAAACAAAAATAGTGAGCAAATGTCAGAACAAGAGAGACCAACGCATTTAAATGCTGAAGCTTCTGCGCCTGTTGATCAAGTTGCTCGTGCTGAAGGTGAACAGGTGATCCATTTTACTGGACCAATGGATTTAACATTAGAGCTAAAAACAAACGACAATTTTCAAACGGCTGAACTCAGGGATAACTCGGATGCGGTTTATCACTTGAAGAGCACGGTTGCTGCAAGTGGTGTGAAACTTGCAAATGAAAATGGAGTTTCAATTCATTTTAAAAATTTCAATGGTTTGAATGAGGGAACAGTTGAACTCGTGAAAGATAAGCCAATAGAGATTAAAGAGTACCGTGAGCATTAAAATATATGCATTAATTTACAACACCTGATTGGTTGTTCAATCAGGTGTTTGTTAATCCCTTAATTTGAGCTTTGATCTTCAACATATTTTTTTAAATGATTGGCCATTTCCCACTGAGAACCAATAAAACGATACAGGGCTTCAACTTCTTGTTTTGTCGCGCCTTGAATAAATTTATTGTCTAAAGTTACTTCAATAGTTCGTTCAAATTCTGTGCTATTGGCGTTGATACGATCAAATTCATAGGTAATTTTTGAATGGATTGGGACTTGAGCAAATTGCTCTATGGTTGCGATAACAAACTTCTTATCTTTCTCAAACTCAATCACATGCCATTCATTACTCCAATCTTTTATGCCTGGAATCGGGCTGCTAATAAATTCTTTGAAAGTCGTACCTTTTTGAACACGAATATTCTTAGGCTCAATGGCTTGAGTTGCACCCACATTAATTTTTGGCCAAAGATTTACATTGGTTAAAATATTGAAGACTTCACTCACAGGGCGATGAATAATGACCTCAGCAGATCCACTCGTTGAGTAATTCAAATTCTTTATTGAATACGTCGTGGTTTTTTGGTGATGTTTAATATCCGATTCAGCGAAGCTATTTGTAGCGAAAAAGACTGCACTGAGTAAAGATAGGGAGATCAATGTCTTATGCATATTATTTTCCTTTTTGTATATTGATAAAAGCTCGTTTGGAATATTTATGTCGCTTGATCAAGATAGCACTGTTGTATTCTTGCTCTAAATGTAATTTCGTATTCTTAAAGTAAGATAGTTCATTCTATCAATAAAAAAAGACCGCCTTGGCGGTCTTTTTTCTATGAAATCTTAGTAATCAAAACTGAAGTGTTCAGCTTCTAAAGACATTAAAGTTTTCGAAGGGTTAACCATAGATTCAGCATGACCTTGAGCACGTGGAAGTAAACGCTCAAAGTAGAAATCTGCAACTTTGATTTTCGCTTTATAAAACTCAGGAGTTTCTTGACCATCACCTGATGCTAACTTCGCTGATGCCACTGCCGCTTGTTGAGCCCAGTAATATGCCATCATTGCGTAACCAGAGAACATTAAGTAATCCACAGAAGCACTTGAAACGATGTCGCGATCTTTGCGTGCAGCAAGCATAATACGTACAGTTAATGCATTCCATTGTGCACAAATCTTAGTTAAGTCCCAAGCAAAACGGCGCATGTATTTATTGCGTGCGTGCTGGCCACAGAATTTTAGGATTTCAGCTGTATAGTCACGAACGACTTTACCTTTAGAAGATAACAGTACTTTACGACCGATTAAGTCTAGTGCTTGAACACCAGTTGTACCTTCGTAAAGCGTTGAAATACGCGCGTCACGAACGATCTGCTCCATACCATGTTCTTTGATATAGCCATGGCCACCAAAGACTTGCATACCGTGGTTTGCTGCTTCTAAGCCTAACTCAGTTAAGAAGCCTTTCAAAATTGGTGTGTAGAAACCTAGTTTATCATCGTAATCATCAAACTTCGCTTGATCACCTTGAGCTAAAGCATCAGTCATTTTGTCAGCAAGTTGTGCAGCATGATAGATCATTGCACGGCCACCTTCAGCAATCGCTTTTTGAGTCAAAAGCATACGGCGAACATCAGCATGGTGGATAATTGAGTCAGCTACTTTTTCAGGCTCTTTTTTACCTGAGAGTGCGCGCATTGACATACGTTCTTTTGCATAAGGTAATGCACCTTGGAATGCAAGTTCTGCATGTGCTAAACCTTGAACAGCAGTTCCGATACGCGCCGTATTCATGAAGGTAAACATTGCGTGTAAGCCTTTGTTGACTTCACCAATCAGGTAACCCGTTGCAGCATCAAAGTTCAGTACGGCAGTAGCAGATGCTCTGATCCCCATTTTGTGTTCAATAGAACCGCAAGTCACAGGATTGCGTTCGCCTACACCACCATCAGCAGTTGGGATGAATTTTGGAACGATGAATAATGAAATACCACGCGTACCAGCTGGAGAGTCTGGAAGACGTGCCAACACAATATGAATGATATTTTCAGTTAAATCGTGCTCACCCGCAGAAATAAAGATTTTAGTACCTGTGATAGCATAAGTACCGTCACCTTTAGGCTCAGCTTTAGTTTTAACTTGACCCAAGTCTGTACCACATTGTGGTTCAGTTAAACACATTGTGCCTGACCATGTACCCGCAGTGAGGTGAGGCATGTAGGTGTTTTTCTGTTCTTCAGTACCAAATTGCATGATGGTATTCATACAACCCATACTTAAGCCTGGATACATGGTGAAAGACCAGTTTGCTGTACCCATCATTTCTGATTTAATCAGGTTCAGCGACATAGGCAGTGCTTGACCACCAAACTCTTCAGGATAAGAAAGACCTTGCCAGCCACCTTGTACAAACTGCTCGTAAGCTTCTTTGAAACCTTTAGGCGTTTTGACTTCGCCATCTTTAAAATGACAGCCTTCTTCATCTCCAGACTGATTAAGTGGAGATAATACATTTTCACAGAAATCTGCAGCACCTTCGATAATCATATCGACAGTATCAGAGTCAGCAGCTTCGCCGTTGCTTAGAGTTTTATAGTGCGCAGGATAATCAAAAACTTCGTTCATTAAGAAACGAATATCACGTACGGGCGCTTTATATGCAGGCATTGAACTTTTCCTAATTTGAATAGAGAAAATACTCGTTAGATGATCCGATTATTGACCTACAACACTAAAAAAACATTGATGTAAGTCACGGAAATAAATGTCAGAATTGCGAATTAGTGTTTAGATTCTTGAATGAATATAAACTGAATTCATTTGTTGTAGTAGGAGTTTATTAGAAAAAATAATATTATTAATACATAAGCTTAGGTTGATTTTTTGTGTGGATGACCATATGTTTAATTTGAATTTATTCAATTTGAATATGCACTAAAAATATGTCACTAAAATCAATTCGAAGATATTTAATCGATATTCTAGAGAGAAAAAAGTGCAATTTAAAAAATTGCACTTTTCACAAGGCACTAAACGTGTGCAAAAACTAAATAAAATCTTTTAATTCTGGACGCACACCATTCCAAATCGCGAAAGATTCAATCGCTTGTCCAACGAGCATTCCAAATCCTTCTGCAGTCGGAATTCCACGCTGTTTCGCTTGATCAAGGAAAGTGGAAGGTTTGCCATAGGCCATTTCATAGGCATATTTGAATTTTAACTGTTGAGGTAGATTGAGTGCATCACCAGACAAGCTCGCAGAGGTGGCATTGATAACAATATCAAATTCACCTGCTAAGTGATCAAGACCACAAGCGTTTAGCTCTAGATCTGGGACAGCAGGTTGTAAGTCCTGAATCAATTGCTCTGCGCGTGCAACCGTTCGATTAGCAATCATGATTTTATTTACACCAGCTTGATGCAGTGGATAAATCACGCCACGTGTTGCACCGCCTGCGCCTAAAATAAGTACACTTGCTTGTTCAAGAGGCCAATTTAGATGTTGAATGGCTGCAACAAGTCCTTGGCCATCGGTATTGTCGCCATGCAATACACCATCTTTCATCCATAGTGTATTCACTGCTTTTGCAATTTTGGCACGTTCAGTGAGTACATCACATTGTGCAAAAGCTTGTTCTTTAAACGGCACCGTGACATTTAGACCAATACCACCAGCCTTAAAAAACTCATTGATACTCTGTGTAAAACCATCGAGAGGAGCAAGGCGTTTGCTATATTCAAGGATCACCCCAGTCTTTTGTGCGAACGCATGATGAAGCTCTGGAGATCGAGATTGTTCAATGGGATTTCCAATTACGGCAAATTGTTTGCGCATTGCTCTAATTCCTGATGAAGAAGTGGCAAACAATATACGTCAAATGCAGAAAGTTCCCAATATGAACATATTCAATGAAGTGTATTAATGACTTGGGTTACAAATTTCAAATAGGGTATGAAGTAAAATATGCGCAATGTTGAGCAGTAGACCAACAGCTGCAAACACCATCAAGCTAAAACCAAAGCTATCATTGAGTAGTGTTTCTGAAAATATAGTGGTACTGATTGCACTCAAAAGAGCAATAACCAGTGTCCAAAATACGACAACACGTGCGCGAATAGAGTTGTGTTGCATATCGATTCCTTATGCAGAAGTAAAAACTTCCATGGGTAATACAAGTAAAAAATGATTGTACAGTACTTTGCTTAAATTAAACTTAAGAGCTGTGTCAGAAGTGTGACAAAATTTAATCAATTTTATCTATTGTGCCTTTTTTTCTAAGAGAATGTAATGGAATTATTCAATTTCGTTAGACAATGGAGTGAATATATTGCTCAACAAAAAAAGCCCTGTTTTAACAGGGCGAGTGATTTACATTTAATGCAGTTCAGCGAGCCAATCTCTCGGTTTTAAATAGTAGTCGGTTAATTTCTTTTCAGCAGAGCCTTCATCCCATTCAGGTCTGTATTTCCAACCCGTTAATGGCGGAAGACTTACTAAAATAGACTCAATTCGACCGCCAGTTTGTAATCCAAATAAAGTCCCTCGATCGTAAACTAAGTTATATTCCACATAGCGTCCACGACGATACAATTGGAAATCGCGTTGAGCTTCACTATAGGGTTTGTCTTGATTACGTTGGAAGATTGGTAGAATCGCCTCGAGATATCCATTGCCTACAGCTTGCATGTATTTAAAACAAGTTTCGAAATTCCACTGATTTAAGTCATCAAAAAATAACCCACCGACACCACGTTGTTCATCACGATGCTTCAAATAAAAATAATCATCACACCATTTTTTATGATCTTGGTAGACATGATCGCCAAAAGGTGCACAAAGATCGTGCGCAGTTTGATGCCATGATTTAACATCTTCATCATTCGGATAAAATGGCGTTAAGTCAAAACCGCCGCCAAACCACCAAATAGGATCTTGTCCTTCTTTTTCTGCGACAAATAGTCTTACGTTGGCATGTGAGGTCGGTACATTTGGATTTCTAGGATGGATCACCAAAGAAACCCCCATGGCTTGTGCTCGTGCACCAGCTATATGTGGGTGCCGTTCAGTAGCAGATGCTGGTAACTTTGAAATATTGATGTGCGAGAACATCACACCACCTTTTTCGATCACTGTACCATCTTGCAATACGCGTGATCTGCCACCACCACCTTCGGGACGTTCCCAATCATCAATCTCAAATTGGGCATTACCGCCACCTTGTTGTTCTTGTTGTTCAAGCGCAGCACAAATTCGAGATTGTAAGTCGAGTAAAAATTCACGGACACGTTGAATATCTGCAGAAGTCGGGTGTGACATACCAAGCCTCTTGGGCAATGAAAAACTAGCTACATCAAAACATAAATTGTATGAAAGATTAAGGTGATTTTATCGATATAGCGGATCGAGATTTAAGTTTAGTCAGGGTAAACGTACTTTGTGATTTGAATTTGCTTATGAATCCTGACCAAGATACTAGGTTGAATTAAAACAATAAGCTCCTCAAAATAGAACGACTGAAAGCAGTTAAGCTTTTAATATGTGGTGATTTTAAAGGTGGGGATATGTTCGAAAACGTTATTTCACTGGTGCAAAAATATAATGTTCCAGGTCCTCGATATACGAGCTATCCCACAGTTCCGTATTGGGAGCAGTCGACTTTTGATCAAGTACTATGGCAGCAAAAACTAAAAATACGTTTTGATAAATCGAATAGCCAACATGGTATTAGCCTTTACGTTCACTTACCTTTTTGCGAGTCCTTATGTACTTTTTGTGGATGTCATAAAAAAATCACTAAAAAACATGAAATGGAACAGCCTTATATTTTGGCTTTGTTAAAAGAATGGAAATTGTATTGTGAGTTATTTGTAGAGCGTCCTTGGATTAAAGAGATACATCTAGGGGGAGGGACACCTACATTTTTTTCTCCTCAGCATCTTAAACAGTTGATTGATGGGCTTTTAGCACTATCAGAAGTAGCTGAAGATCATCAATTTAGTTTTGAAGGACATCCTAATAATACTTCTTACGATCATTTAAAGACGCTGTTTGAATTGGGTTTTAGACGCGTTAGCTTTGGCGTGCAGGATTATAATGAAACCGTGCAGAAAGCGATCCACCGAATTCAACCTTTTGAACACGTAAAGCAGGTTACAGAATGGGCGCGTGAAATTGGTTATACGTCTATTTCGCATGATTTGGTCTACGGGCTGCCCTTTCAATATTTAGATGATGTTTTAAACACAATTGATCAAACCATTCAAATTAAGCCAGATCGTTTAGCCTTTTACAGTTATGCGCATGTACCATGGATCAAAGGCAATGGGCAACGTGGTTTTAAAGACCATGATGTTCCGCGCGATGAAGAGAAAAGACAGTGTTATGAGCAAGGAAAACAAAAATTATTGTCTGCTGGATATCATGAAATAGGGATGGATCATTTTGCGCTTGAGCATGATGATATGTATCAGGTATTTCAAGCCCAACAGTTACATCGTAATTTTATGGGATATACCGTTTCAAAAACAGAAGTGATGATTGGCTTAGGGATGTCGGCTATTGGCGATTGTTGGCAAGGTTTTGCTCAAAATGAAAAGACGCTTGAAGATTACTATGCTCGATTAGAACAAAACGAAATTCCAGTTTTTAAAGGTCATCTTTTAACAGAAGAAGATTTGAAAATCAGAAAACACATTTTAAATCTCATGTGCCACTTTGAGACGAATTGGCAAGGTGACATGGATTTTGCACAGCGACCACAAGTTTTAGAAGATTTAGCTGAAATGCAAAATGACCAACTTGTGAAGATGAGTGAATATGGATTGAAGGTAACGGAAGCTGGAAAACCATTTGTACGAAATATCTGTATGGCGTTCGATTTAAGGTTAAAAAGAAACAAACCTGAAAATCGGATATTTTCTATGACGATATAGTCATCTTCACAAATTGGGCTGAGTCTAAGTGAAAAAATACCCCTAAGCATCGGGGTATTTTTTTACAGCGATTAAATTATGCTGTAGTTAAAAATCATCCTTTTGATACATATGTGACATGCGCTCATGTTTGGTTTTTAAGTATTCTTCATTGAATTTATTCAAACCGACCGTTAACGGGACACGATCAACTACATCAATTCCTAAATCAGTTAAAGCTTTAATTTTGAGAGGATTGTTTGTGACAAGTTTGACTTGTTTCACTTGTAAGTGATCCAGCATGATGCTGCACATATCGTATTTACGCGCATCAGCGGGTAAGTTGAGCATCAGGTTAGCATCTACTGTGTCATGTCCTTGATCTTGCAAGGCATAAGCACGAATTTTATTGGTTAAACCAATACCACGACCTTCTTGACGTAAATATAAAATTACGCCTTGTCCAGCTTCGTTAATCAATTTTTGAGTTGCTTGAAGTTGTGGGCCACAATCACATTTTAATGAAGCAAAAGCATCACCTGTTAAACATTCGGAATGGATTCGTACCAAGACAGGAGAGGTGGGTGCTTTATCTAATCCTTTTGACAATGCTACGTGTTCTTCACCTGTTTTAGGATCTTGAAAAACAGTGATTTTAAAATCACCAAAGGCAGTGGGTAATTTAGATGTGGCAACAAACTCTATAGGCACAGCGACTTCCATTACATGTTCATAATTTGGCTAAAGTATAGCTGAATGATCAGACCATAGTTGAGTATCATTGTGCAAATTTACACAGAAGATTTCCTTTTTTTTGCAAAGCACAAGATAATAGTTGATAAGTAGCATCGATATTCAGGATAATCTAGCTACCTAACAACGCCCGTTTAGCGAAAGCTCAACACTGGACCAATATAAATGTGGTTGATTTAAGGTGTTTTTTTTCGATTTCTCGATCAATAAGAAGAATCGAGCTAACCCATTTACCTAGCTTAGGATTTGCCAGGCTTTAGAAGGCATTGCCACATATGTTGTATACCGAAATACCTAGTCAACGTCCTGTTACGCCTTTGTTGGATGCGATTAATCATCCAATGCAATTGCGTCAACTAGCCAAAGAACAATTGAGTCAAGTGTCGGACGAGCTACGTCAATTTATTTTGTATGCTGCTGGACAAAGTGGTGGGCATTTCGGTGCCAATCTAGGTGTAATCGAATTAACTGTTGCCTTGCATTATTGTTTCAATACACCGCATGATCGTCTTATCTGGGATGTGGGACATCAAGCATATCCACATAAAGCTTTGACTGGACGTCGTGAGCAACTGACTACAATTCGTGCAAAAAATGGCTTAGCGGCGTTCCCCGCTCGTGAAGAGTCTGAATTTGATACTTTTGGTGTGGGCCACTCATCGACTGCTATTTCAGCGGGTTTGGGAATGGCTTTAGCTCGTCGTTATCAAAAAGATCCTTGTGAAGTGGTTGCAATTATCGGTGATGGTGCAATGACAGCAGGGATGGCATTCGAAGCCATGAATGATGCTGTTGCACATAATGCTGATCTCATGGTGATACTGAATGACAATGATATGTCGATTTCATGTAGCACGGGTGGTTTTGCAAAACATTTGGCTGCTATTTGGGAAAAAGGGCAGTCTGTGCATATTGATGAGCAGGGTAATCCATTTATTCAGGACTATCCTGAGTGGGACTACACTTCACGTTTACATAGTGCTGCTACCGAGGCTGCGGATAACTTATTTAAAGCGATTGGATTTGACTATTTTGGTCCATTCGATGGTCATAATGTCGATGAACTTGTTAATGTATTTAGTGCCTTAAAAAAACGTAAGGGGCCGCGCTTAATTCATATCTATACCAAGAAAGGTAAGGGCTTCGCACCTGCTGAAGCAGATCAAATAAAATATCACGCAATTGCTAAATTAAATGCTGCAGCAGCTTCAACAAAAGCGCCCAAATATTCTGATGTTTTTGGGCAATGGTTGTGCGATGAAGCCCAGTTAGATGATAAGTTGTTAGCCATTACACCTGCCATGTGTGAAGGTTCAGGTATGGTGCAATTCGCCAAACAATATCCTGATCGTTATTTTGATGTGGCAATTGCAGAACAACATGCAGTGACTTTAGCTGCAGGTATGGCATGTGAAGGTTTAAAACCAGTAGTGGCAATTTATTCAACCTTCTTACAGCGTGGTTATGATCAGCTTATTCATGATGTGGCATTACAAAACCTTGATGTCACATTTGGTATCGATCGTGCAGGTTTAGTGGGTGAAGATGGGCCAACCCATGCTGGTGCATACGATTACGCATTTATGCGTACAGTTCCGAATATCGTGATTATGGCACCAAAAGATGAGAATGAATGCCGTCAAATGCTACATACCGCCTATTTGCACCCGGGTCCTGCTGCAGTGCGTTATCCACGCGGAAATGGTTTAGGTGTTGAAATTCAAAAAGAACTGACAGCGCTTGAAATTGGTAAAGCTGAGTTAACTTTGGAGCTGAATGTAAAAGCCGAAGAAGTGATTACTATTTTAGCTTTCGGTAGCCGCGTGATTGTTGCAGAACATGCTGCTCAGCTTTTAGTTGATCAATTGGATGTTGCGGTACGCGTTGTGAATATGCGGTTTGTTAAACCCCTAGATGGTCAAATCATTCGACAATATGCAGATCAAACCCAACTTTTTGTAACGGTTGAAGAGCATGCAGTCATGGGTGGTGCTGGAAGTGCTGTGAATGAATTTATAATGGCCGAACACATTCTTAAGCCAGTTTTGAACATAGGCTTACCTGATCAATTCTTAGCGCAAGCCAGTCATGCTGAGATGCTTAAAGATTGTGGATTGGATGCAGAAGGTATCCAAGCTTCAATTCAACAAGCTTGGTTAAAGCTTGTACAGGTGGTTTAAATACAAGTCATAAAATTTTAGAAACATTTTTTACCTAAAAGCGCCGATATTTGATAAAATGTCGGCGCTTTTATGCATTATTCTTTATCAGTATCTTCAAATTTGTAGTGGGTGTTCAATGGAACCTATGGTGGTGATGGCTGCGCGTGCGGCTCAAACAGTTGGTCAAGAGCTTTTAAAAGCGCATCAGAATCGTCATAAACTTGATCTGCAAGTTGAAGAAAAGGGTATCGAAGGTCCTGTAACTCGCGTTGATCGCTATGTTGAAGAGTTGACGATCGATATCTTGCGCAAAAGCTATAAAAATCACAGCTTCCTTGGTGAAGAGTTTGGTATGCAAGAAGGTAAAGGTCACGATGCTGATTGGTGTTGGGTGATCGATCCTTTAGATGGTACTTTAAACTTCATTAATGGTGTCCCACACTTCTGTATTTCTATTGCAGTTCAACACAAAGGCGTGACTCAACACGGTGTTGTGTATGACCCAATCAAAGATGAATTGTTCTCTGCGAGTCGCGGTCGCGGTGCAATGATGAACCAACGTCGTATTCGTGTGAATGTAAAAGATAGTTTAGATCGTACATTCTTGGCTGTTGGTCATGCATATCGTGCTAAACGCGATGGCGAAGTAGTTTCTTATGCAAAAAATCACTTCGATTCTTTGTTGGCAGTATCTGAGCAAGGTGCTCAATTCCGCCGTTTAGGTTCAGCAGCACTCGACTTAGCTTATGTTGCTGCTGGTCGTTACGATGGTTATTTCGAACTTGGTTTGAAACCATGGGATATCGCAGCGGGTGAGCTAATTGTTAAAGAAGCTGGTGGTACAGTAGTTGATGCGCGCGGTGGTTCAAATTCAATGGAAAATGGTCAAGTCTTGGCTTGTTCTATGAAATTATTGAAACCATTGATGCAAGCAGTTGTCCCAGCCTGGGGTGCTGCTGCTAAATAAGCAGATCAAATTTATGAAAGCTCCCTAACTGGGAGCTTTTTTATGTCCAAAACATGATAAATTTGAATATTTGTACTTGAATGCACCAAAAAGCAATTAAACTTAATGACATTATAAAAAAATCTGTTATACTCCGCGCACGCACTAAATTTCGTTCATTACCTGAACATTTCTCTTCTATATTGTGTATGCGCGTCCGGTCCAAAGAGAGGACATTATTTCGCGCCCCACCCAATCGCTAAAAGCGATTCCTTCAGGTTCAGGCTGTAATCATGTGTGCGTTATACGCATCGTCGTTCTCGGATCGCCGCTGATTCTATATTTTCAGCGATTATTGCTGTACCGCTTTTTGCCGATGTCCATCAGACTTTATTTAATGGAGCACCCAATTTTCGGGTGAAAAACTCTATGAGCAAAACTTTTGCTGATTTTCCACTACACGAATCACTTCAACAAGCATTACAAGCATTAGGCTTTACATCGCCTACTCCTGTTCAGGAACAATCAATTCCTGCTGCTTTAGATGGTAAAGATCTTTTAGTATCAAGCCAAACAGGTTCTGGTAAAACTGCTGCATTCTTATTACCTACACTTCACGCTTTAGCGGGTAGTGAAGATACGTTGCTTTCTTTCAAAGAGCGTATGCGTGCTGTAACTGCACCTACAATTTTAGTACTTTGCCCAACACGTGAATTGGCTCAACAGGTGAGCCAAGATGCGATTGCATTTGTACGTCACATGAAAGGTGTTCGTATTGCTGCGATTATGGGTGGTATGCCTTTTGGTAAACAAATCCAACAATTAAAAGGTGCACAAGTTGTGGTAGCGACTCCAGGTCGTTTACTTGATCTTGTAAACCGTCGTCAAATCAAATTAGACAAAGTTAAATCATTAATCGTAGATGAAGCAGACCGTATGCTTGATCTTGGTTTCTCTGAAGATTTAGAGGCGATCAGTGATTTAGCGGGTAACCGTGATCAAACATTAATGTTCTCTGCGACTTTCGCACCACGTATTATTACGTTGGCAGAACGTATGATGAATGAGCCAGAACGTATTGCGATTGAAACTGGTCACACGACGAATACTGACATCACTCAGACTCTACATTGGACTGATGGTTTTGAGCACAAGAAAAAGCTTTTAACACATTGGTTAAATGAAGAAGATCTTGATCAAGCCGTTGTATTTGCTTCTACGCAAGAAGATACAGATATGCTTGCAGAAGAACTGTCTGAAGCTGGTCTTTCAGTTGTAGCACTTCATGGTGCAATGCCACAGACTGTACGTAACCGTCGTTTGCGCAGCATTCGTGAAGGTCGCGCAAAAATTTTAGTTGCAACTGACGTTGCAGCACGTGGTCTAGATGTACCAACAATTTCACACGTGATTAACTTTGGTCTTCCAATGAAGAACGAAGATTATGTACACCGTATTGGTCGTACAGGTCGTGCAGGTCGTACTGGTAAAGCAATCACATTAGCGACTTACCGTGAACGTGGTAAAATTCGTGCTTTAGAAGACTACTTAGATGCACGTCTAGAAGTTTCTGAAATTGAAGGTCTTGAGCCATCTCCACCTCCAGCACGCGGTAGTCGTGATGGCGCTGGTCGCGGTCGTGGCCGTGGTGGTGAAGGCCGTGGCCGTGGTGGTTTCGGTGGTGGTCGTCGTTTTGAAGGTGAATCAAACTTCAAACGTCGCGAAGGTAACCGTGATGGCGAACGCCGTTCGTTTGGTGAAGATCGTCCACGTCGTGAATTCAATGGTGAAGATCGTCCACGTCGCGAGTTCAACAACGACCGTCCACGTCGTGAGTTTAATGGCGAAGATCGTCCGCGTCGCGAGTTCAACAACGATCGTCCACGTCGTGAATTCAATGGTGAAGATCGTCCACGTCGCGAGTTTAACAATGACCGTCCACGTCGTGAGTTTAATGGCGAAGATCGTCCACGTCGCGATTTCGGTGACCGTCCGCAACGTTCATTTGATGATCGTCCAAAGCGTGATTTCGGTGATCGCCCTCGTTCTAACGATGACAATCGTGGTAACCGTGTAGATTATAAACCTCGTGAAAACAGTTTTGGTGACCGTCCAAAACGTGATTTCGGTGACCGTCCAGCACGTCGTGAAGGTGGTTTTGATCGTCCAAAACGTACATTTGGTGATGACCGTCCAAAGCGTGAATTCAATAGCGATCGCCCACGTCGTAAATTTAACGACTAATCGGTATAGCTAAATAAACCAGCCTTCGGGCTGGTTTTTTATTGCTCATATAAAAAAATCTGTTAGAATAAAAGTGAATAAGTTCACATTATTTATGGTAAATGTAAAATATGAATAATAAGATTATAATGCTTGAGACGAAGCAAATGAATGTGGGTGCAATCATGATGTACGTGTTCTTTTTATTGGTATTACTTAATCTTGCCTATTATTTTTTTAGTATCACATTATAAATTTTTAAAAAAGAATAATTTCAAATCATTGTTTCATAAATAAAACACATCTTTCTATAAGCAAAATTAATAAAAATGATCAATAATGCTACAATGTCCGCTTAACCTTGTATTTTATAAATAACATTTAAATTCAGTTATTTCAGAGTATAGTATGCAAGCTGAAAAATTGTAGGAACACGCTCAGCTATGAATAATCAAATACAAATCGATGAGCAAGCGTTGATCGAAGTAAAAAATTTAAGCTTTAATCGTGGTGATCGTGTTATTTACGACCAAGTCAATTTAAAGATTCGTAAGGGTCAAATTACTGCCATTATGGGTCCTTCAGGGACGGGGAAAACCACGCTTCTTAGACTCATTGGGGGGCAACTTGTACCTGATGCAGGCGAGGTCTTGTTGGATGGCAAAAATATTAGCCAAATGAGTCGTCAGGAATTGTTTAAAGCACGTGCTCGTATGGGGATGCTCTTTCAGAGTGGTGCCCTTTTCACTGATATGACTGTCTATGAAAATGTAGCTTTCCCTATCCGCGCCCATACTCAATTGCCTGAACATCTGATTGCAGAACTGGTCGCTTTAAAACTCGAATCTGTGGGATTACGTGGCGCTGAGCAAATGATGCCTTCTGAGCTTTCTGGGGGGATGAATCGCCGTGTGGCGTTAGCTCGTGCAATTGCACTAGATCCAGATTTGATTATGTACGATGAACCATTTGCTGGTCAGGATCCCATCGTAATGGGGGTTTTAACCCGATTGATTCGTTCTTTACGAGAAGCGTTAGACCTAACGACCATTATCGTGTCTCACGATGTTGCTGAAACATTATCTATTGCAGATTACATTTATGTGGTTGCGGAAGGTAAAGTACAAGGCGAGGGCACACCTGATCAGTTAAAGAATCATAGTTCGCCTTTCGTCCGTCAATTCTTAACAGGTTCGGTCGAAGGTCCTGTGGATTATCAATTTAGTCATCAAGCGTATTTAAGTGATGAGGTGCGTACATGAATGCGATAGCCTCACTAGGTAGACGCGTTATAGAGCGTGTTCAAGGTATTGGCGTTGCAGCCATTATGCTAGTTCAAATTTTATTTTCGATGCCGACTTGGATTGGAGTCAAACTCTTTATCTATCAAATGTACCGTGTTGGCGTATTATCATTGCTTATCATTGTGGTGTCAGGACTGTTTATAGGTGCAGTCTTGGGTTTGCAGATGTATAGCATTTTGGTCACTTTCGGCAGTGAAGCGATGCTTGGTGCAGCAGTTTCGTTGACCTTGTTGCGTGAACTTGCGCCAGTGGTTGCTGCACTTCTTTTTGCGGGGCGTGCAGGATCTGCTTTAACCGCCGAAATTGGTTTGATGAAAGCGACTGAGCAATTGTCTAGTATGGAAATGATCGGTGTTGATCCACTTAAACGCATTATTTCACCACGTTTATGGGCGGGTATATTTAGTTTGCCTATGCTTGCCGTAATTTTTGCTGCTGTGGGGATCATGGGCGGAAAAATGGTCGGTGTGGATTTTTTAGGTGCTGATGAAGGTTCGTATTGGAGTGGTATGGAAAGTGCCGTTCAATTTTATAAAGATGTCTTTAATGGCACGATCATCAAAAGCTTTGTATTTGCTTTAATCTGTACGTGGATTGCCGTATATCAGGGATATTCATGCGAGCCTACATCAGAAGGCATTGCGACAGCAACAACAAGAACGGTAGTGTATTCATCACTATGTGTTTTAGGATTTGATTTTGTTTTGACTGCGGTCATGTTTGGAGGTGTGTAATGAAATCACGTACGAGTGAGCTCGCAGTTGGAATATTCGTGATTCTATTTGGTTGTGCATTATTTTTCTTGGCAATGAAAGTAAGTGGCTTAGCTGGGACAAATTTAAAAGACAGTTATAGCATGACCGCAACTTTTGATAATGTGAATGGTATTAAACCACGTGCTAAAGTTGCACTGAGCGGTGTAAAAGTTGGTGAAGTTGAGTCGATCAGATTAGATCCGTTAACACGTCTTGCAACAGTGAAAATTAATTTAGATGGTGAGCTGACATCTTTCAATGATGAACAACTTAAAACTGTGCAAGAAGGTGCTTTAGAAGAGTTGCGTTATAGCAGTGACTATGAAGCTGCTACGCCATCGCAACAAAAAGAAATGGAAAAGCAACTGATCGCTAACATGAACTCCATCACCAATATTGATGAAGATGCTTACATTATGGTAGCGACAAATGGCTTACTGGGCGAGAAGTATCTCAAAATTGTTCCAGGTGGTGGTTTAAATTATTTAAAACGTGGTGATCAAATTGGCAACACACAAAGCACAATGGAAATTGAAGACTTAGTGTCTAAATTTGTGACAGGTGGTGCTGGTGATTCAGCTGCGAAAAAAGATTCAAATGGTTCATCAGATGCAGAAACTGTGGAATTCACAGATGAAACTGCTTCTTTTGTTGAATGATTAAATAGAGGAAAAATAAATGAATACGTTCGTAAAGCAAACACTGACTGTTAGCGTTTTATCGACGATGATTGCGAGTACAGCATTTGCTGCACCTACGGAGACTCCTCCTGCATTTATCAAAAAAGTAGCTGATGGCTTAATTTCACGTTTAAAAGCAGACCAAGCTAAGTTACAAAATAACCCTGCTGCGGTACGCGCAATTGTTCGTCAAAATTTAGATCCATATATTGATTCGCAATCATTTACTCGTATCGTGATGGGAACTTATGCAACGAATCAATATAGTAATGCTGCTCAACGCGCACAGTTTGAGAAGAACTTCCGTGAAACATTGATTGAAAACTATGGTAGTGCTTTCTCTAAGTTTTCTAATCAGACATATACAATTCGTCCGTATAAAGCATCTAACACTAAAAACCCTGTTGTAACGATTGATTTTATTAACAAGGGTGAGAAGATCCCTGTATCGTTCCAATTGGCTGATAAAGGTGATCAGTGGAAGATTCGCAATATCAACGTTTCTGGAATTGACTTAGGTTTGCAATTCCGTAATCAGTTTGCTGCTACTGTGAAGCGTAATGGTGGCGATATCAATAAAGCAATTGCAAACTTCAAGCCTGATGCTGAAGCTGCAGTTGAGAAAAAATAACAGAGAACAATTGTGATTTCACTCAAAGATCAAGAAATTATGGTTTCTGGAAAAATTAGCTTCGACAATGCTGAACAGTATTATCAACAAGGTTTAATGTTGATTCAACAAGCAAAGCAGTTTCCACTTACTGTAAATTTATCAGGTCTTGAACATGGTAGTACTCTGGCGCTAGCTGTTTTAGTGCGTTTATTGCGTCAAGCACCTGGAACATCGAGTTTACAGTTTAAATCTGTGCCAGAAAAAATGATGAAAATCATTCAATCTTGCCATTTAGAAAATGATTTAAAATTGATTTGATTGAAAAATAAAAAAGCACCTTAGGGTGCTTTTTTATCGCTTTAAAATAGTAATTTACTCAACAGAAGGTACTTCATACGTTGTTAAAAAAACGCGACATCAAAGCGTACTCAAATCCATTTTTTCCATCTAAAATAAATCAGTGGTCCAAATAAGAACACTAGGATAATCAAACTGACAACAACAAAGCTCGTCGTTCCTTGAGCAAAGGGCAGTACATCAGTGTTCATACCATAAATACTGGCCACCAACATCGGGGGAGCAAGCATGCTAGGTAAAATCGAGAATCGACGAATCGTATCATTCTGTTCAGTATTAATGAAACCCGAAGTGGTATCCAATAGGAATCGAACCTTCTGGAACAAGAATGCATCATGTTCTACTAATGAGCGAACATCCTCACTGAGTTCTCGAATATCAGCATCATAAATATGACTGCCTAAGGCACGGGGTCTTGCTAAGAAGGTCAGAACGCGGCGTAAGTCAATTAAACAGAGTTGCGCTTTACCCAACATATCTTCTTTTTGAGCAAGACGGGTAATCATATCATCGAGATCAAGAATTTGTTCACGGTGGCGAACATTCAATACTTCTGTAGAGTAGAGTTCTAGATCCTTGTGGATATCTTCTAAGATATCCGCAAGCTCATCGAGTTTAGCTTCGAGTAAACCCAAAAGTATCCAAGTCGGATCTTTATAGTCAATGTCGTAATCATTACGGCGAGCACGTGCTCGAAAGGCACGGAAAGCAACGAGCTTTTCACCACGTAAAGTAAATAGTCGATCTTTATGTAAAATAAATGCAACGGTTTGAACCGTTCCTAGCATATTGGATGACTCTTCAGGGTCACCATCGACTTGGTAGTTTTTATTTTTCGTTAAAAAATACGT
This sequence comes from Acinetobacter sp. ANC_7553, assembly GCF_056779895.1. Lineage (NCBI taxonomy): Bacteria > Pseudomonadati > Pseudomonadota > Gammaproteobacteria > Moraxellales > Moraxellaceae > Acinetobacter > Acinetobacter sp. ANC_7553. The sequence continues at coordinate 41,894 of NZ_JBWYIV010000013.1, forward strand.
ACTGATATGTAAAATGCCATCATCATCACGGTAGAATCGTGCAGATGATGAAATATCTTCTAATGATTTTAGTGTTGGAAGATTTTGTTTATAGGCATCTAAAACCCATTCTTGCTCATCTTGAGAGGGTGCAATTAAATCGATCCAAACCAATTCAGGGTGTAAATCAAACCCACCATTGATCGTTGCATCTTCTAGACTACCGCGCTCTGTGGCATAAAAGGCTTCAAGCATTTTATCTTTTCTCCCTTGCGCAGTTTGTGTGTGAACGATGGGTGTATTTTAGACAAGGATGCCATGAAAAAAAACCAATTCCATCATTAATTGGGTTAAAAAACACAGAACATATCATTTTAATTGTTGTTATAAAAACTTAAGGCTAATTTTAAATGAATTCTATTGCAATATTTTGTGGTTCAACATTAGGTTCCGATCCTGTTTATGCTGATGCAGCAAAGAAAACAGGGAAATATTTAGCGCAACAAGGCAAGACCTTGGTGTATGGTGGCGGTCGTTCAGGATTAATGGGTATTGTTGCGGATAGTGCATTAGAGGCTGGTGGAAAGGTCATTGGCGTGATTCCACAAGGATTGGTGGATCGTGAATTAGCACATCCAAATTTGACTGAACTTCACGTTGTTACCAGTATGCATGAGCGTAAAACGCTGATGGCAGATTTGTCGGATGGTTTTATTGCCTTACCGGGTGGTGCAGGAACAATTGAAGAAATTTTTGAACAATGGACATGGGCGCAACTCGGTATTCATCTTAAACCCTGCGCATTTTTAAACATCAACGGGTTTTATGATGGTTTATTACAATTCATTCAACATACGACAGATCAAGAGTTTACTCGAGCTCGCTTTACCAATGCATTAATCAATTCAACTTCAATAGAGGATATTGTGTCAAAATTCGAGTCTTATCAGGCACCACAACCGAAATGGGGTGTCCAAGATCGAGAAGATTTGGTGAAACTAGATACATGAGCAAAATCATTACTGTCGCAGCAGCGATTATTTCCAATGAGGATCAGCAGTTGTTGTTGGTTCGAAAAAAGAATACCCAGTTTTTCATGCAGGTTGGTGGGAAGTTAGAGGAGAATGAGCCTTCTGGAGACACGATTCTGCGAGAAATTAAAGAAGAAATTGGCGCTGAGGCAGTAATAGATCAATATATAGGTCGTTTTGAAACCAAAGCTGCAAATGAAGCGGATCATCAGTTGATTAGTTATCTCTATCGAGTTCAGCTTAAACAAGAGCCTCACATTCATGCAGAAATTGCTGAAATGAAATGGATCGATTTAGATGATGATGCTACGCCTTTAGCACCGTTAACTCGAGAAATCGTGATTCCTTGGTGTAGGCAGCATTTTAATGCCGATTAAAACTTAAAGTGACTGTGTCAATATTCTGCGGCTGCAATGCATGCGATCTGAATGTTCTGACAGCCGAGCTTTTCTAGTGCATTGGCCAACGCATTGACTGAACTCCCTGTGGTCACGACATCGTCAATAATCAGGATATTTCTAAACTTTCCTTTTTCTGAACGTATTGGTTTGAATTGAGATTGAATATCCTCGATTCTTTCTACACGTGTTAAGCCTTTCTGTGAGTGTTGTGCTGAACGTTCAATTGGCTGCCAAATGGGTATTTGCAGTTTTTTGGAAAGAATTTTTCCGATGACCATCATTTGATTATAACCACGCTCCTTCAAGCGCTCGTTTGAAATAGGCATAGGTACAATCGCTTGAAAACGTTTCAGTTTAAGTTCTAGCAATGTGTGTGCTAGAAAAGTTTGATAATGAAGTTGTTGTTCATATTTGAATAAGTGAATAATGCGATCTATAGGAAAGCTATAGTCGAAACAAGCATAAATATTTCTTTCATGTCGATGAATGAGTGAAGGGCTTTTCCATGGGAGCATTGTCCAACAGTCATCACATAATCTGTGGGTTTGAGTTGGAGAGAATCCGCATAATTGGCAAGCGCGTCGTGATAATAATGTGTGATAGAGGTTATGAATAGGGCTCAGCATCATGGCTCAAGTTATTTTTATTGTGAGTACCTATGATTATAACTGAGTTCGTTGATTAAGGAACATATTAAACATACGCATATCTAGGTGCTTCTGGTAACCATCGTTTAAGAAGAGCATCCGCTTGATGTGGGTAATCTTTTAAAATTTGAGTCGCGACATAGTGTGCTTGAGTTAACAGATGGTCATCACGTTCCAATTTAGCCACGCGAAAGCCCATGTCTCCAGTTTGTTTCGTTCCTAACAGTTCGCCTGGGCCACGGATTTCCAAATCTTTTTCTGCTATTAAAAAGCCATCATTGGTTTCACGCATAATGCGTAAACGCTCTTGTCCATTCTGCGATAAAGGACTTTTATACAATAATGCGCAAAAACTTGCTTTAGCACCTCGACCCACACGCCCCCTTAATTGATGTAGTTGAGATAGACCCAGTCGCTCCGCATTTTCAATGACCATGATGGATGCATTTGGTACATCCACTCCAACTTCGATCACAGTTGTTGCGATCAGCAGTTGTAATTGATTGTCTTTGAACTGTTGCATGACAGCTTGTTTTTCATCAGCTTTCATTTTGCCATGAACCAAACCAATATTGAGGTGCGGAAAGCGTTCTTTAATCTCCTGATAAGTCGCTTCAGCGGCTTGGGCATCTAACGTCTCTGATTGTTCCACTAATGTACAGACCCAATAAGCCTGCTTACCTTCAGCGCAGTTTGTCGCAATACGCTGCAGGACCTCTTCACGACGATCGAGTGGAATAGTGACTGTTTGGATTGGAGTACGCCCTGGGGGTAACTCATCAATCACAGAAGTATCTAAATCGCCGTACGCTGACATTGCTAACGTACGTGGGATAGGCGTGGCGGTCATTACTAACTGATGTGGTGTCGTATCCTGTGCCCCTTTATTTCGTAATGCTAGACGCTGGTCAACTCCAAACCGATGCTGTTCATCAATGATGACAAGACCCAATTTATGAAACTGGACGTTATCCTGAAATAGTGCATGAGTGCCGACGACCAATTGGGCAGAGCCTTCTCTAATCTGCTGTTCTGCAGCAGCGCGTGCTTTCCCTTTTTGTTTGCCTGATAACCAAGAAACTTGGATGCCGAGTGGTTCGAACCATTTTTTAAAATTTAAATAATGTTGTTCTGCGAGGATTTCAGTCGGTGCCATAAGAGCAACTTGCCATCCCTCTTCGAGTGGATGACATGCCGCAATGCCTGCTACTAAGGTTTTGCCTGCACCTACATCACCTTGCACTAGTCTGAGCATCGGTTTGTTTTGTTTAAGATCTTTCAAAATTTCATTTGAAACACGTTTTTGAGCATTCGTCATTTCAAAGGGAAGTATGGAGAGAAGTTGTTTGGCAAATGTTCGACTGGCTGAAAATGCAGGTGCGGAGATCTGCTGAATGTATGCACGACGAGTCAATAAACTAATTTGATGACTGACTAATTCTTCAAAGATGAGACGTTGCTGCGCAGGATGCTGTCCTTCAGCCAGTTGCAACATATTGGCATCGGTGGGAGGGTGATGAATATATTCTAGTGCTTCTTTTAAAGCATACCCATTGGTAAATTTTGCAGGAATCAGTTCTGGTAAATCATGGGCATGTTGTGCTAAAGCTTGTTTAATATATTCGCGCAGTTTAGGTTGAGTGAGTCCTTCCGTTGATGGGTAAATTGCGGTTAGCTGCGTTTTTGGAAGTGGTGTATGTTCAGTAATCAATTGAATTTCTGGGTGATACATTTCTAGGCCACGAGCGCCTACTCGGACTTCACCAAACACTCTTAAACGATTTCCAGGCTTTGCGCGATCCATCAATGCTTTATAAATATGATAAAAACGTAAGGTGACTTTTCCAAAATCATCTTGTAATAATATTGCCATGGATTTGCGTTTACCGGGCGGCATATCCATTGATGCGACAGTGCCTTCAAGTAAATAGCTTCGACCTACTTGAAGGTGATTCATGGGCACAATAGTACTGCGATCTTCATAATCTCGAGGCAGATGAAACAAAAGATCATCCGTATTCCAGATATTTAATTTTTCGAGTAAAGCGGCAGCGGCGTTTCCTACACCTTGCAACTGATGGACTGCAGTCATGTCCCCTCAACTTTGCTTAAATTGAATTTATAACACTAGAGAATAGGTCTTACATGCATATTCTATTTATCGGTTATGGTAAAACATCGCAACATGTTGCTAAACAATTATTTCAACAAGGACATCAAATTACCACAGTCAGTTTAAGCAGGAAAGATCAAGCAGGTGCTATGCATCTTCAACAAGATATACACCAACTTGATTTATCGAAATTGTCGCCTATTGATGCAGTATACGTGTTGATTGCACCCAAAGACCCATCACTAAACGGGTATAAAGCAGCTTTCATAGATGCGATTCCACATATGAGAAATCAGCTGGCACTGCATCCTATCAAAAAGATTATTGTTGTCTCATCGACACGCGTTTACGGACAAGATCAAGGGGAGGAGATTGATGACCAAACAGAGATCAATCCGCAAGATGAGAAAGCATTAGTGTTAGCCACAATGGAGAAGCTTTGGCAAGAAGCCTTTCCACAGCAATGTATCATTGTGAGACCCACTGGTATTTATGGCGTATCCGTGAAGAGAATGATGCAGCTTGCTCAAAATACAATGGACTATCCCAATGTGCATTGGTCGAATCGAATTCATATCGAAGATTTAGCGGGTTTTCTTGTCCATTTACTTCACGTGGAACATCCAGAAAAAACTTATATTTGTAGTAATAATCAACCCATTCCATTACATGAAATTATTCTGTGGTTCCAAAAGCAGTTAAACATCCCTTCATTAAAATTATTGAGTGAGGCACAGCGTGGAAAGAAAATTTATGCCTCTCGAATGTTAAGCACTGGTTTTAAATTGAAACATGCTCAATTTTTTAAGGATTATCGAGAACTCATTTAGGCATAAAAAAACCCTCACTGGGGAGGGTTTTAGATACTATTTTTTCTTGCGTTTTAAGCGTTTTTTGGCTTGTTGATCAGCAACTGCATCCAAAGCTTCTTTGAGCTCTTCATCGTTAAATGAAGTGATATGTTGCAACATTTGTAAGGTTACATCATCTAGTACCAAGTTGGCATATTGAGCAACCTCTTTGAATTGTGCATCAAAGACTATTGCGCCTTCTTCGTTATTACTGATATAGCCTTGTTGAGTCAGAACTTTGATAAAACTTTGGAAGAGCGCTTTATCAAAGAATTCAGGTGAGTTGAACTCATAAAGTACAGATAAACGCTGACCTAATAGATGGCTTAAATCTTCGACCTGCTTGGTCGTAATATTTCCAGAGCCACGTTGAGTAATTAGGGCAAGTGTCATGTAGTAGCGTTCAATACTTTGCTTCACTGGAGCAGCAAGCACGACTAACTGATTGTGTTGTTCAGAGTTAGGTGCAGGGCTACATAAATTTCCATGTTCATCAATCGTAATCAACTGTGCTTCTACCAGACCTTGAACATAGTTACAGATCTGTTCTTTAAGCTCATCCGTATTCCACTTAAGGAAAAGTTCAGCTTTCAAGAATGGATAAAGTGTACGAATGACATTAATCAAATCGCCCTGTGAAATTTTACCATTGTGCTCGACCATCGCAGCAATCAGTGATGGCAAGACATAAGCATGCAAAATATTATTGCGGAAATATGTCAGTAATACTGCTTGACCATCTTCAATCGCAATAATATCGCCAAGGACATGTTTTACACGCTTAATCAACTTGAGTTTTAAACCATAAGCAATGATTTCTTTACCAGACAGTGGTGTGATTTGAACTCGATGATCATAAGGTAAAGCTGTTAGAAGATTTCGATAGGTATCTAACTGTTTAATACAAATCTCTTCATCAAGCGTGTGCTTGGAAGTCGATAAAAGAATAAGTGACAATAACGAAACTGGGTTGATAACAGCAGCACGGTTAATATTTTCAAGAATTGCATTTGCTGAGGTGTTGACTGCATCAGAAACTTCTTGAGGAATCGGGTCATCATTCTTCTCAATTTTGATATGTTCAGCACCATGCTGTTTCAAAATCTCATCAAGGAAGACGGGTTCACCAAAGTTTACGTGTACTTTACCGAAGATGCGTTCAATCTTTCTTAAGGTTTGTAAAATACCAAAGATAGATTCGGCCTCTTTAGGCTTACCATTCATTTCACCGACGTAAGTTGCACCTTCCATCAGGCGTTCATAACCAAAATAGGTCGGGACAAATACAATAGGTTTAGCACGACCACGCAAATGACTATGCACAGTCATTGCCAACATACCTGTTTTCGGCGGTAATAAACGTCCAGTACGTGAACGTCCACCTTCAATAAAGTATTCTAATGGCGTGTTTCGCGATAGGATACTGTATAGATATTCTTTGAATACAGTGGTGTATAACGCATTTCCACGGAAGGTTCGACGTATAAAAAATGCACCGCCACCACGTAAAAGCTGACCAACGAATGGCATATTCAGGTTATCACCTGCAGCAATGTACGGTACCATCATCCCACGCTTATAAATCACATAAGAGAGTAATAGGTAGTCAATATGGCTACGATGACAAGGTGTATAAATAATTTCGTAGTCTTTCGCTAATTCACGAACTGTATTGAAATTATGTACTTCTACGCCGTCATAGAGTTGAGTCCAAAGACGCGTCAGGGCTTGTTCTGCAAAACGTACTGTTGCATGAGAATAGTCTGATGCAATTTCATTCACGTAGCCGATCGCACGGCGCTCAGCTTCAATCAAACTGATTTTAGAGCGAATACTTTCTTTGCGAATTCCGTCCTGAACATCTTGAGATTTAATCAATGATTGCATCACGTTTCGACGATCTGACAAATCTGGACCTAATACAACTTCACGCTGACGATCTAGATAATCATTGAGTTGATTGACGATATATGTTGCAGGAGACAAGTTTGGATGTGTTACACGTGCGTAATCTACCAATTCGCGCAGTGATTTTGGTTCATGAAATTCAAGAAAAGATTGGCGACCATGTAAACCAATATTCATCAGTTGTTTAACAGTACTTGGCGTTGCCCAAGTGTCCGTAAATAGCAATTTAAATAATGAATCTTCTTTGTCCGGTGAGCGGCCCCACAATACAGTCACAGGTATAAGTTCAATGTCAGTATCTGGATGCTTATCCAATATCTCGATCAATCTGAGGAGACGAGGTGGAAATGCATGGGGTGGCGGATTAAGTAAGTTTGTTTCATCTTGGTGTTGTAAAAATAATACAGCAGCTTTCTCTTTATGGTCCCCGATCATGAGTGGGTCAAGTGCTGGCGCGAGATTTAATCGACGAGTTTCGCCGTCAACCACTAACGCATTACTACGCGAGTAATTTTGTAATACATAGCACACCACTTTTTTGTGAGTCGTATTATTTTCAGTGGGTGGTGTTGAAGGTTGGGTTTCAGTAGGAACCTCTCCAAGAACATGCGGTGTTACTACGAGGTCAAGCAACTTACTGGAAAGTCGACGATACATTTGACCAAAGCCATTCTTGGACATACATACTCCTAGCCAAAGACGAATTTCGCATGACGCGAATGAAGGCAATTATTTTCTTAAATCTGTGATCAAAACAATATGTCATTTTCTAACAAAATGCACAGAATTTGGATGAATTTTCGTTAATAATCGTATTTTTAGCCAAAATATCAAATTTGTTTTATGACAATATAGTCAAGCAAAGTTTAGTTGTTTACTCGGAAATTATGGCAATATAAAGATTGAGTCATTAAATTGGAAAATCTGTTTAAGTTCAACAGGCCCAATTTAATGTCGTAGCAATGAAATATATAGGTCCGATATGAATCAGCTCACGCAAGAACTCGTAGATTTACTCACGCTAGAAAGACTTGAAGAAAACATTTTTAGAGGCAAAAGCCAAAATTTGGTTGGCAAACGTGTCTTTGGTGGGCAAGTTCTAGGTCAAGCGTTACGTGCTGCTTCATATACAACTGATCGCCCTGCACACTCATTGCATGCATATTTCTTATTTGGTGGGGATGTTAATGCACCCATTATTTATGAAGTAGATCGAATCCGTGATGGACGTAGTTTCGTGAGTCGCCAAGTTCGTGCGATTCAACATGGCAAGACGATATTCATGTGTATGGTATCTTTTGCAGACCAAGAAGAGGGTCTCAATTATCAAGTTGCTGAACCAGAATACCCGCCAGTAGATGGGCTAAAATCTGAAGCTGAACTCAAGAAAATGATTGTCGATTTCGTACCAGAGAATGTGCGTGCCAGCTTTATGCGTGATCGTCATGTTGAAATTAAGCCTGTAATGCCAGTCAATCCATTCCAACCACAACCTGAAGCGCCGTCTTACGCGCACTATATTCGTACACACGATCGTTTGGCTGATGATGTAGATGAAAATGCATTACATCAGGCGATCGCTGCTTTTTATTCAGACTTTACTTTGATGACAACTGCACTACGACCACACGGACTCAGTTATATTTCACCGAGTTTACAATGTGCCAGCATTGACCATACCATGTACTTTCATAAACCATTTCGTGTAGATGATTGGATGCTCTATGACATGGAAGCAACGATTAGTGCAAGTTCTAGAGGATTGAACTTTGGAGGAATGTGGCAAAATGGACAATTGGTCTGTAGTACAGTGCAAGAAGGTCTAATTCGAATTCGTGAAATCGAAACGCAATAAGATAATTGATCCATGCTTCAAGCCAAATCTTCAGATTTGGCTTTTTAGTTCATATTTGTATTTATAAATTATTCGTTTCGGTTGCAAAGCTAACAAGAAAAAATGATCGATTCTTGAAGTCGCTCATGGCATAGTGCGACTAATAAATCAAAATGAAAAGCACAGGACATGAGTCTAAATACGCAAATTTTAATTGCTGCAATTTTAGGTGTGGCTTTTGGCATCTTGTTAAATGTATTCCCTGATACAGTATTTTTTAACGGAAGTTTATATGGCTTAGGGATTGCCAGTAGTATTTTTATTGGTCTACTTAAACTATTACTGATTCCTCTAATTTTTAGTTCTATTGTTGTCGGAGTTTCCAATCTGCAGACTGGTGGCCAACTTGGTAGAACTTGGAAAATTACCCTTGCTTGTTGTGTCACAACCACAACGTTGGCGCTGATTTTGGGGCTTGCGTGTGCGCATCTTTTTGAGGTCGGGAAAGGTGTAGACATCACTATTTTTCAAGAGACCATGAATCAGCATCAGACGCCTGATACTTTGACGCCCTCGAGTTTTTTTACCAACTTTATCCAAAATACACTAATAAACCCGTTTAAAGCATTTGCTGAAGGTAATGTGTTAGCCGTTGTCGTTTTTGCACTTTTAATTGGGGTGGCTCTCGTTAAAGGTGGTGAAAAATTTAAAACAGTGAAAGCGTTGAGTCAGCAATTTTTTGAAATCATGATGTTGATGATTGGTTGGGTGATGAAGCTCGCACCAATAGGGATTTTTGCGTTACTGGCAAAGTTAATCGCGACGGAGGACCTATCTGTTCTGAGTCGATTAGCAGAATTTGCAGCAGTAGTCACGGGAACGACCATCTTTCATGGCCTAGTTGTTTTGCCTTTGTTGCTCTGGATTTTCGGGAGAATGAATCCAATTACATTTTTTAAGGGAACACGAGCAGCCTTGATTACGGCGTTTGCTACTAGCTCAAGTTCCGTAACCATGCCGCTATCAATGAAGTGTGCTCAGGAAAATTTAGGAGTAAGACCCCAGACTGCAGGATTTGTGATCCCTCTCGGGACACAGTTGAATATGGATGGGACGGCATTGTATGAGGCTGCGGCGGCGCTGTTTATTGCGAATTTAATGGGGCTTGACTTAACGTTAGGACAACAATTGATTGTGTGTGCGACAGCAATGATTGCATCTTTAGGGGCACCAGGTATACCTAGCGCAGGTATGGTTACCATGATTATGGTTTTACAATCAGTTGGACTCCCGGCAGAAGCAATCGCGATATTATTGCCGATTGACCGTTTGTTAGATACCGTTAGAACAGTGGTGAATGTGCAGGGGGATATGATGATTAGTGTTGTTGTAGATCGTTACACGAATCCTGATCATGAACCTATTGAAAAAAATACAGCTTAAAAGATTAGATCAGATATAAAAAAAGCAGGGATCACCCTGCTTTTTTATTGAATACATTATGCAACTTTCAGTGCTGCACGTTCCGCTGCTGGTGACTGATTTAGATAGTTGATCGCATCTTCAGTTTTTGCTTCATGAACAGGGTCATACCAAGGCATTAAATAGCCGAGTTGTTGAGAAACAAGCCAGAATGGGTGAGGAAGTAAACCATTGTCTTTTTGGGCAATTCGTGCCCATTCACGCCAAATCCAAGGTTTGTAAACAGCTGGTTTAATTGATTTAAAGCGAGGGTCTTGACCCATAATATGAGCAGCACCATCAACCCATAAACCTAATACAGCAGCAATCACAACTACACTTTGATAATAGCGAGAAATATAACCACCGCCAAGATGACGATATAAGTCAAATGCAACGGTACGGTGTTCAATTTCCTCAGCACCATGCCATTTTACGAGATCGAGCATATTGGCATCAGCACCCAATTCTCCCCATTTTTTGTTGTACAAGGCATATTTGCCGAGGACACAAGTCATATGTTCAACAGTAGCAATAATACCTAATCTAAATAAATCCCACTGATGATCTAAGGCTTTTGGGACGTTTAGACCTAAAGGTTTATCCGCTAAAAGTTTTCCAAAAAGAAAGTCCATGATATCGAGGTTACGTTGAATATCGATATGACGTGCGCTGAGATATTCTTTATTTGCTGAATTATGTGCTTGAGCGTGCATCGCTTCTTGGCGAATAAAAGCTTTCACATCTTCTGCAAGTTTTTCATCAGTAATTTTGGGTAATACTTTGTTGTACAGACGACAAAACCAAAATTCGCCTGCTGGTAAGATATTGTTAATTTCATTGATAAAATAACTAACGAAAGGCTGATTTGGAACCCAATCTACTGGTGTATCCGCCCACTCAAATTTAACTTTACGAGGTTTGATGTGATACTCAATAGAAGATCCAATCTTACTATTTCTTAATCGAGACAATAATTTCATCACACTTTCCTGAATTTTTGTTGTGATTATCATTTTTCAGTATAAAAAAATGCCCTCAAATAACCTTAGCATTTGAGGACATTGATGTATCAATTAGTGAATGTAATGATTTAACCATTCAGTAGGGTAGATACTATTCAGCTTTGTTGGATTCTAGTTCGGTTGTTTCGCTTGGTGATTCATCATCTTGTTGAATATCATGATCAAAATCTTCATCGATGTCTGATTCACTTACTTCAGGAATTGCACTTAGATCAAATCCGTTAGGTTGCTCAAGCGTAAAATTTAAACGACCAGCAATAACGCTTGCGAGTTCTTCAAGACCTTGCTTATTGAGGGATGAGAACAATTGGATAGAGAAGTTAAGCTTCATTTTCTTTAATTGAGCTTTGACTTCTTGCAATGCTTTAGAAGCTGGACCACGATTTAACTTATCTGATTTTGTTAATAAAACATGGACAAATAATTTACGTGAATAAGCCCATTCTAACATCATGACATCGAAATGTTGTAAAGGGTGTCGTATGTCCATTAACAATACAAGCCCTTGTAAACTTTCACGATGAATGAGGTAGTTTTCAAGCTCTTTTTGCCAAACGATTTTCATGCTTTCAGGTACAGCAGCATAGCCATATCCAGGAAGATCAACTAATCTTTGTTCGGCATTGCCCATGCTAAAAAAGTTAATCATTTGTGTGCGACCAGGTTTTTTAGACGCACGTGCAAGTTGTTTTTGATTAGTTAATGCATTAATCGCACTCGATTTACCAGCATTCGAACGACCTGCAAAAGCAATCTCATAACCTGTGTCTTCTACACATAAATTCAGTTTTGGTGCACTCATTAAGAATTCGGCTTTGCGCAACCAGTTGAGCGCTTGAACCGAATATTCAGTAATCGCTGGATCGGCTTTTTTCTCATAGCTGATCTTTTGCTTTGGGGCATTTGACGCCTTACTGTTTTTCGACTTTCCTCTGCTGTGATGCATAGCTCAACTTCAATAACTCAATTTACAATCAGCTATTATAAAGGAAGTCGCGCATGCAAGCGAATACTCAATCGAATTGAGTCAATCTATGGTGTAACTTGGATGAAAGGAATGGGTGAATCTGAATTGAATTTTATACCTGAGGTGGGTATAACATCCTTCAGTTTAAATTGATCTAAATGCTGATAAAACTGTTGGACTGCATGATCTAAAATGCCTTTCAAGCCACAGTCACTTCTTAATACGCATGGCGGGTTATGACACTCTACAATTTGCTGATCGCCTTGAAGTGTTCTCACTAAAGTCCCTAATGAGATATTCAGAGTTTGAGGGGCTAGACGTATACCGCCACCTTTGCCTCGACTGGTCATTAGCCAATTTTGTTTTGCCATAAAGTGAACGATTTTCATGACATGGTTTTCTGAGACCTGCAATTGGTTTGCCAGTTCTGCAATGGTATAAGGCAAGTCGCGAGGTTGTGCGACATACATCAATATACGCAGCGCATAGTCGGTAAATTTATTCAGTTGCATAGATCATCATAAAAGATAGCTTATTTCCATCTTAACATTGAAAGCCCCGTGAACGGAGCTTTCAATGATCTCTTAAAATCTTATTTCGGTTAAAGATTTAGATGAATTAATTTTTTAGTGGTGCAGATACCTCAACCACATCACCTACTTGATAGTGGTTTAATAAGATATTTGCCACAGAATATTCAGTTGCTTCATCTACCGCTTTTACTGTGATTTGATACTGATCAGCTTGTGCAACATCAAAGCTAAATTGTTGTGGTTGGCGCATCTCTTGCCCCGGTACTTGGACTCGCACCGAAATATATTCACCTGCTTCAGCCGTCGCAATGGTGTGACCGTCTTTGGCAGCTAAAGTGAAGGTTTTGGTGTTAGCTTCAGCTTCAATCGCTGTAATTTTAAATTCACGCCAGCCAGCCCAACCACCATTTTGTGCAGTCAAAGCTTCATATTTTGATTTTTCGACACCAATTAAAATGTCTGCCAATTGCATATACGCGGCTTTCCAAGCAGCAATCAGATCAGAGTCCATTGGCACATCTAATACTTCGCTGATTGAATGCAGAAGGTTTTCACCCACAATCGAGTATTGATCCGCTTGAATGTCTAAACTTACGTGTTTAGTGGTAATTCGCTCAATCGCTTTTGCCAAAACTGTAGGATTTTCAATATTTTCAGCATATGCCAAAACAGCAGCAGCTAAAGCACGTGGCTGACGACCAGTACTTTGATGATCCATGTTAAATGTATTTTTTAACTCGGGGTTGTTGTTCAGCATGCGATTATAGAAATAGGTCGTAAGAGCAACACCATTCTCACGCAGAACGGGAACAGTCGCTTTTACAAGTTCAATATGTTGTGGCGTCATGAGCTTCAACTTTGGCTTTATTAAAAGATATATTTAAAATACATCTTTTAGGGTCGAGCTGCAATATGACTTGCATAGAAAACCTTAAAATAATTATGGGATATTAAAATATCCCATAATGAAGTTAAAAATGATGGGTAAAGGGAGGACTATTTTTTTCCAAATAATGAGCCTAGTAGACCGCGGACGATTTTTTGTCCAGTGCTTCCGCCGAGGCTTCGTGCAGCGCTTTTAGCAAACGTACCGACAATATCTTGGGTGAGTTTTTCACGTTGTTTGGCTGCACGTTCTGCTTCTTTTTGTTGTTCCCGGGCAAGGCGTTCTTGTTCTTTGACTTGCTGTTTTGCGAAAGCTTCTTGCTCTTTAGCAATTTGCTTTGCGTAGGCCTCTTGTTCCTTAGCCTGTTGTTTTGCTAATGCTTCTTGTTCGGCTTGTTGTTGACGCTGAACTACTTTGTTTTGCAGCGTTTCAAAAGCACTTTCTCGATCAAGTACTTGCTCATAAACACCTGCAACCACACTGTTTGTCATGAGCGTCTTACGCTCTTCAAGCGTGATAGGTGTAAAAGATGAATATGGGGGCATAACCCAACCGCGTTCAACCATTTGTGGCGTACCTTTCTCATCTAGACAGCTAATCAGCGCTTCACCAACTGCCAACTCCGTAATAGCATCTTGTACTTTGAATGCAGGATTTGCTCTAAAAGTATCAGCTGCAGTTTTTACTGCTTTTTGATCTTTTGGTGTGAAGGCGCGAAGTGCATGCTGAACACGGTTGCCCAGTTGTCCTAAAACACTTTCAGGTAAATCCAGCGGATTTTGGGTGACAAAATAAATACCTACTCCCTTAGAGCGGATTAAGCGTACCACTTGTTCGATCTTTTCTTGCAAACCAGGGCTGGCATTGTCAAACAGTAAATGAGCTTCATCGAAGAAAAATACCAATTTCGGTTTATCCATATCACCGACTTCAGGTAATTGTTCAAACAGTTCGGAAAGCATCCACAGTAAGAAAGTCGCATACAGCTTTGGGATATTCATTAATTTATCGGCAGCGAGCAAATTAATATTACCGTGACCTTGTGCATCGGTTTGGATAAAATCCATGAGGTCTAATGCAGGCTCACCAAAAAATTGATCACCGCCTTGATCGGACAGTGCTAGCAAATTACGTTGGATTGCACCCAAGCTGGCAGGAGAAAGATTGCCGTATTCTGCTTTAAAGTCAGCTGCATGCTCAGTCACATAAGTGATCATCGCCTTGAGGTCTTTAAAGTCGATCAGTAATAAACCTTGATCATCCGCGATGCGGAAAATCGCAGAAAGCACACCTTCTTGGGTGTCATTCAAATTCAGCATTCGGGCTAAAAGCAATGGACCAATTTCTGATACTGTAGTCCGAATCGGGTGACCTTGTTCGCCAAATAAATCCCAAAAAACCACAGGTGATGCGCTAAATGGGATTGATTCAATATTGAGGCTCTTGATGCGTTCATCAAATTTTGAATTGCTTTCACCTGCTTTGGCAAGGCTAGAGACATCACCTTTTGCATCGGCTAAAAATACCGGCACACCAATACGAGAAAAGTTTTCTGCCAAGACCTTTAAAGTGACTGTTTTGCCTGTTCCTGTTGCGCCGGCAATCAAGCCATGTCGGTTTGCCAGTTGCGAATGTAAAACAATCTCTTGGGATGTATCTGAGGTTTTTTTTGCGATGACAATTGGTGTGCCCATAATTATTCCTTTTTATTCGATCTTTTGTTGTTGCATTATTTTGAGTGCTTGTTGAATATCTTCTATCAAATCTTGCGGATGTTCCAGTCCTATACAAAAACGAACCAATATTCCTTCTTGTAAATGTGGATGTGCAAGCTCACGCATTTGATCAATTTGATAGAGCATTACTAAACTCACTGGGCCACCCCAGCTAAAACCTAATTTAAACAGGTTAAGCGCATCACAAAAATTGCGTATATCTTGAAGATTATATTTTTTATCAAAAATTACACTGATTAAACCTGCGCTTAATTCTGATAGGCAAACTTCTTTCCAAAAAGTATGACCTGCAGATTTTGGATTGGCAGGGTGCAATACTTGTGCAAACTCATTTTGCTGTTGAAGCCAGTTTAATAAAGTTAGCGCTGATTTAGATTGGTGCGTATAACGGAGTTCCATTGAAGATAGGCTGCGCTGAATCTGTGCGGTGTCATCGCCTGATATAGAAATTCCTTGAATTGCATGCATGCGAAATAGCTTGTGGTATAAATCCTTGTTTTTTGTTACGACACTTCCCATGAGAATGTCACCACCACCGCTTGGATATTTGGTGAGTGCATGGATGGTAATATCGACTGCTAAGTGTTCTGTACCAAAATCAAAAGCATTAAAAGCTAGACCCGCTCCCCAAGTATTATCAAGTGCGGTAAGCATCTTATGAGCTTGAGCTTTTTTCACCAGATTCGTTAAATCTGGAAATTCAAGTGTTACAGATCCTGCAGCTTCTAACCAAATTAACTTAGCTTTATCACTGGGTTTAAAGCTCTCAATATCAATCGGATTATAGACCTTAACGACAATACCATAACGTGATTCTAGGTTTCGCAAATGCTCCATATTTGGACCGTAAATATTGTCCGCGACCCAAACTTCATCACCATGTGCTAAAAAACAAGAATTCACCAAGTTGATTGCAGAGAGTCCGCTTGGTGCAAGTAGACAGTATTCTCCGCCTTCTAATTGTGCAATATTGTCGCCTAGCGTAAACGTGGTAGGGGTGCCATGCGTTCCGTAACTATAGTCATAAGGATCGGTCCAATGGCGATTGAAAAGAGCATCGGTATTTTCAAAAATGATCGTTGATGCGCGATAAATAGGGGGTTGAATACTATTTAAAAGTTGAGGTGCTTTTCTAGGGCTATGTATGAGTTGAGTTTGCGTATTTATTTTCACAATTTACCTGTATAAACCGTCATTTTATAACTAACAAAACATACTACTAAAAAACTGCATAGCTGTGCTTTGTTTAAAATTATTTAACAACCTATAGGTTGGCTTCATTTTTGCAACTGCTAGTGCAATATAAGAAAAGTTCGGGTTGGAAAATGAAGCCATTAAAAGTGCATTACTTTCAGCATATTGCTGGTGAAGGGTTCGGAAGTTGTTATGAATATTTAAAATCAATTGGAGCACAAATTAGTGCTACGGAATTTTTTGCCTTACCTGTTGAGATGGCATTAGAAATCGAGGCGTTACCAGCAATTGAAGATATTGATTTACTCATCATCATGGGTGGAGCAATGAGTGTAAATGATGAGGCTAATTATCCATGGCTAAAAATAGAAAAAAGATGGATCCGTCGATATTTATCACTAGGCAAGCCTGCAATTGGTTTGTGTCTCGGAGGTCAGCTTATAGCCAATGCTTTGGGAGCAAGTGTACGTTTAAATGAGCAACAAGAGTTAGGTTGGACTAAAGTCTTCAGAACTCAACATGGTTTATCAGATTACTTTGAAATACCTAAAGAATTGGAAATAATGCAATGGCACAGTGAGACTTTTGAGATTCCTAAAGGAGGCGTCAGACTGGCTGAAAATAATGTGTGTGCAAACCAAATGTACCAAATTGGAAAGAATGTGCTGGGTTTTCAGTTTCATCCAGAAATAACGCCGAAAGTTTTACAAATGTATATTGAGAATGAAGAGCATGAGAAGGTATTTTCTGGCGCTTATGTACAATCTTTAGATACCTTAAAACAAACAAAAAAAACTAAGTTCCAAAAAGGGAATGAATTGCTGATCGATGCAATTAATTATGTATTGGGGTTCGGGCAGGGTGTACAAAAGAAAGCCGCCAACGCTTAACCGTAAATTGAGAAAAAATGATAAATAGGTTTGCTTAACAGTTAAACAATCGTTATAATGGGCGACCCTTTGATATTAAGGGCTAAACAACGTTGATTGTTGTTTAGATCGTTACAGTCGTGGCATCGATCACGACCTTAGTGATTTTCACTGCCTCTGACACTTGCCTTGTTTTCGGACAGGGGGAGATGCGTCATGGGTGATTCTTTATATATTTGGCTTGGAGTTTACTGGTATGTCTAACCAGAGAATCCGTATCCGTTTGAAGTCTTTTGATCACCGTTTAATTGATCAATCTTCTCAAGAGATCGTAGAAACAGCAAAACGTACTGGTGCACAAGTTTGTGGTCCAATCCCGATGCCAACTCGCATCGAGCGTTTTAACGTTCTAACTTCACCGCACGTTAACAAAGACGCGCGTGATCAGTATGAAATCCGCACTTACAAGCGTTTGATCGACATCGTTCAACCTACAGACAAAACTGTAGATGCATTGATGAAATTAGATCTTGCAGCTGGTGTAGACGTTCAGATCGCATTGGGTTAAGGCTTTCGGTTAATTAACACTCTAAGTTAATTAAGCCGCTTTTTTAGAGGTTTATGCACATGGCTATTGGTTTAGTCGGTCGCAAGTGCGGTATGACACGTATCTTTACAGATGCTGGTGTTTCTGTACCTGTTACAGTGATTGAGGTTGATCCTAACCGCATCACTCAAATCAAAACGCTTGAAACTGATGGTTATCAAGCGATTCAAATCACTACTGGTGAACGTCGCGAATCTCGCGTTACTAATGCTCAGAAAGGTCACTTCGCTAAAGCGGGTGTTGCTGCTGGTCGTTTAGTTCAAGAGTTCCGTGTTACAGAAGCTGATCTTGAAGGTCGTGAAGTTGGCGGAACTATCGGTGTAGATTTGTTCACAGTGGGTCAAATCGTTGACGTAACTGGTCAGTCTAAAGGTAAAGGTTTCCAAGGTGGTGTTAAGCGTTGGAACTTCCGTACTCAAGACGCTACTCACGGTAACTCTGTTTCTCACCGTGTTCTAGGTTCTACAGGTCAAAACCAGACTCCTGGTCGCGTATTCAAAGGCAAAAAAATGGCTGGCCATTTAGGTGCTGAACGCGTAACTACACAGGGTCTTGAAATCGTTGCTATCGATACAGAGCGTTCAGTT
Organism: Acinetobacter sp. ANC_7553; assembly: GCF_056779895.1. Lineage (NCBI taxonomy): Bacteria > Pseudomonadati > Pseudomonadota > Gammaproteobacteria > Moraxellales > Moraxellaceae > Acinetobacter > Acinetobacter sp. ANC_7553. Next base: position 60,523 of record NZ_JBWYIV010000013.1, read on the forward strand.
CTTGTAGTTAAAGGCGCGGTTCCTGGTGCTACCGGTGGTGACGTAACTGTTCGTCCTACTATCAAGGCTTGAGGGGAAATAACGTGAATTTAAATACTGTTTCCGGCTCTGCTGTTGAATTATCAGAAGTTGCGTTCGGTCGTGAATTCAATGAAGCTCTTGTACACCAAGTTGTTACAGCTTATTTAGCTGGTGGTCGTCAAGGTTCAAAAGCTCAGAAATCACGTGCAGACGTTTCTGGCGGTGGTAAAAAACCATTCCGTCAAAAAGGTACTGGTCGCGCTCGTGCTGGTTCTATTCGTAGCCCAATCTGGGTTGGCGGTGGTAAAACTTTTGCTGCTCGTCCACAAGACTGGTCTCAAAAAGTAAACCGTAAAATGTATCGCGGTGCTATGCAATGCATCCTGGCTGAACTTGTTCGTCAAGATCGCTTAGTTTTAGTTGAAGAGTTTGCTGTAGCTGCTCCAAAAACTAAAGAATTGCTTGCAAAACTTAACGACTTGAATGCTACTCGTGCATTAATCGTTACTGATGCTGTTGATGAGAACTTGTATCTAGCTGCTCGTAACCTTCCACACGTTGATGTGGTTGATGCTGCTGCTATCGATCCTGTTAGCTTGATCGCGTTCGATAAAGTTGTTATGTCTGTAGCTGCTGCTAAGAAAATTGAGGTAGAACTCGGATGAACAACGAACGTATCTATCAAGTCCTAAAAGGACCTGTATTCTCAGAAAAAGCACAAGTTTTAGGTGAAACTGCTGGTGTTCAAGTGTTTAAAGTTGCTATCGATGCAAACAAACTTGAAATCAAAAAAGCAGTTGAACAATTATTTGGTGTAGAAGTTGTTAAAGTTAACACGACTATCACTAAAGGTAAGACTAAACGCTTTGGTAAAACTATCGGACGTCGTTCTGATGTTAAAAAAGCATACGTCACCCTGAAAGCTGGCCAAGATGTAGAAATGGCTGACTTGGGCGATACCGCTGAAAGCACAGCGGAATAAGGACGAGAATTATGCCTATTCAAAAATGTAAGCCAACGTCACCAGGACGTCGCTTTGTAGAGAAAGTCGTTCACGACCATCTTCACAAAGGTGCGCCTTATGCTCCGTTGGTAGAAGCTAAAAAACGTACTGGTGGTCGTAATAACAACGGTCACATTACTACACGTCACGTTGGTGGTGGTCATAAGCAACATTACCGTATTGTTGACTTTAAACGTAACAAAGATGGCATTCCTGCGACTGTAGAGCGTATCGAATACGATCCTAACCGTACTGCACACATTGCATTAGTTTTGTATGCTGACGGTGAGCGTCGTTATATCATTGCGCCTAAAGGTCTACGTGCTGGTGATAAAGTTCAATCTGGTAACGATGCTCCAATTCGTCCAGGTAACTGCTTACCACTTCGTAACCTGCCTATCGGTTCTACTCTTCACAATATCGAGCTTAAAATCGGTAAAGGCGCTCAATTAGTGCGTTCTGCTGGTGCTTCTGCTCAGTTATTGGGTCGTGACGGTTCTTACGCAATTATTCGTCTGCGTTCTGGCGAAATGCGTAAAGTACACGTTGAATGTCGCGCAGTTCTTGGTGAAGTTTCTAACCAAGAAAGCAACTTACGTTCACTAGGTAAAGCTGGTGCTTCACGCTGGCGTGGTGTTCGTCCTACCGTTCGTGGTATGGCGATGAACCCGGTAGATCACCCACATGGTGGTGGTGAAGGGCGTAACAAAGGTATTCAACCTGTAAGCCCATGGGGTCAAAAAGCTAAAGGGTACAAGACACGTACCAATAAGCGTACGACTAAGATGATCATTCGCGACCGTCGCGTTAAGTAACAAGTAAAGGAATCTGACAATGCCTCGTTCTCTGAAAAAAGGCCCATTCGTCGATGCGCACTTGTTCGCTAAGGTTGAAGCGGCTATCGCGGCTAATAACCGTAAGCCGATCAAAACTTGGTCGCGTCGTTCGATGATCCTCCCGGATTTTGTTGGTTTAACAATTTCTGTACACAATGGTCGTAACCATGTTCCGGTAATCGTATCTGAGCATATGGTTGGTCACAAGCTTGGTGAATTTGCACCGACTCGTACTTACCGTGGTCACGGTGTTGACAAGAAATCTAAACGTTAATAGGTGCTATGATGGAAGTAACTGCTAAATTACGCGGTGCCGCTATCTCGGCACAAAAAGCTCGTTTGGTTGCAGACTTGATTCGCGGCAAATCTGTTGCGCACGCTCTTAACATACTAAACTTCAGCAACAAAAAAGCTGCAGTTTTAGTTAAGAAAGCGTTGGAATCTGCGATTGCAAACGCTGAACATAATAACAGTTTAGATGTAGACGATCTTAAAGTTTCTACGATCTACGTTGATGAAGGCATGAGCCTTAAACGTATTTTGCCACGTGCTAAAGGTCGTGCAGATCGTATTACTAAGCGTACTTGTCACATCACCGTTAAGGTAGGGGTTTGATATGGGTCAGAAGGTTCATCCAATCGGTATCCGCCTAGGTGTTGTGAAACGTCATAACGCTAACTGGTATGCGAATCCGAAACAATACGCTGAATACTTGCTTAAAGATCTTCAAGTTCGTGAGTTTTTAAACAAAAAACTTAAGAATGCGATGGTGAGCAATATTCTTATCGAACGTCCAACAGGCGCTGCTAAAGTAACAATTAGCACTGCTCGTCCTGGTATCGTGATCGGTAAAAAAGGCGAAGACATTGAAAAATTACAGCGCGAACTTACCAATATTATGGGTGTTCCAGCGCAAGTAAGCATCAACGAAATTGATCGTCCAGATTTAGACGCTCGTCTAGTTGGTGAAGCAATTGCTTCTCAATTAGAAAAACGTGTAATGTTCCGTCGTGCTATGAAGCGTGCGGTTCAAAACACTATGCGTGCTGGTGCGAAAGGTATCAAAGTTGAAGTTTCTGGTCGTTTAGGCGGTGCAGAGATTGCACGTACTGAATGGTATCGTGAGGGTCGTGTACCTCTACATACTCTTCGTGCTGACATCGACTATTCAGCGGTTCGCGCAGAAACTACTTACGGTACGATCGGCGTTAAAGTTTGGATCTTCCGTGGTGAGATCTTGGGCGGCATGAAACAAGTCATGAACCCAGCTCCAGCTGAAGAACGTCCAGCTAAACGTGGTCGCGGTCGTGGTGAAGGTCAAGAGCGTCGTGGTCGTCGCAATGATCGTTCTGCTGAAAAAGGAGAATAATCCATGTTGCAACCTAAACGTACTAAATTCCGTAAAGTGCAAAAAGGCCGTAACACTGGTCTAGCACATCGCGGTAGCACAGTATCTTTTGGTACTATCGCACTTAAATCAGTTGAACGTGGTCGCATGACTGCGCGTCAAATTGAAGCAGCGCGTCGTACAATCAGCCGTCGTGTAAAACGTGGTGGTAAGATCTTTATCCGTGTATTCCCGGACAAACCAATTACTGAAAAACCATTAGAAGTTCGTATGGGTAAAGGTAAAGGTTCTGTGGAATATTGGGTTTGTGAAATCAAACCAGGTAAGATCCTGTACGAAATGGAAGGTGTGAACGAAGAATTAGCGCGTGAAGCATTTACGCTTGCTGCTGCTAAACTTCCGTTTAAAACCACTATCGTGACTCGGACGGTAATGTAATGAAAACTAAAGATCTACGTGAAAAGTCGGTAGAAGAATTGACAGCTTTGCTTGATGAGCAACAGTTGAACCAATTCCGTCTTCGCATGGCTAAAGCAACTGGTCAATTGGGTAAATCGCACGAAGTGCAATTAACTCGTAAAACTATTGCTCGCATCAAGACCCTCCTTACCGAAAAACAGGGGAACGCACAATGAGTGAGCAAACAGTTCGCACGTTAACAGGCAAAGTAGTAAGCGACAAGATGGACAAGTCTATCGTTGTTCTTATCGAACGCCGCGTTCAACACCCGTTGTATGGCAAATCAATCCGCCGTTCAACAAAATTACACGCTCATGATGAGAACAACACTGCTAAAACTGGCGATGTTGTAACTATCAAAGAAAGCCGCCCAATTTCTAAAACTAAGTCTTGGACTTTAGTTGAAGTTGTTGAAGCAGCTGCTGAGTAAATAACGTTCTTGTTGCATCATCGGTCAATTTCGAGTACTCTTTGAGCCTTTCGAAATTGTGACCGGTGATGCTCGGTTTTGGAGTAGGGCAATGATTCAGACCGAAACTATGCTCGACGTAGCAGACAACAGTGGTGCTCGCCGCGTACAATGTATTAAAGTACTTGGTGGTTCACATCGTCGTTATGCTTCAGTTGGCGACATTATTAAAGTTACTGTAAAAGAAGCAATTCCACGTGGCCGTGTTAAAAAAGGCGACGTAATGAATGCAGTAGTTGTACGTACAAAATTCGGTATCCGTCGTCCAGATGGTTCTGTTATTCGTTTCGATGATAACGCTGCTGTTATTTTGAACAACAACAAAGCTCCGATTGCTACTCGTATTTTCGGACCAGTGACTCGTGAACTTCGTACTGAACAGTTCATGAAAATCATTTCATTGGCTCCTGAAGTTCTATAATAGAGGCAATCATGGCTAAGATTAAAAAAGGCGATCAAGTAATCGTGATCGCAGGTAAAGAAAAAGGCAAACAAGGTACTGTTTTGTCTGTTTCTAATGACCGAGTTAAGGTTGAAGGTCTTAACTTAGTTAAGAAGCATCAAAAGCCTAACCGTGCAACAGGTGCTGAAGGCGCTATCGTTACACAAGAAGCTTTGCTTCATATCTCTAACGTGGCAATTTTTAATGCTACAACCCAAAAGGCTGACCGTGTTGGTTACCAAGTGATTGACGGCGTGAAAACTCGCGTTTACAAATCAAATGGTGAATCAGTGGCGGTAGCGAAGTAATAGGTTGAAATAGGCAATGGCCAGACTTAAAGCGCGTTACAACGACGAACTTAAAGCTCAATTACAAGAACAATTGGGCGTTAAGAATGTGATGGAGATCCCTCGCATCACTAAAATCACGATCAATATGGGTGTTGGTGCAGCTGCTGCTGACAAAAAACTCCTTGATGGTGCTCTTTCTGATATGCAAGCTATCGCTGGTCAAAAACCAGTTCTTACGTTAGCTCGTAAATCTATCGCTGGTTTCAAAATCCGTGATGGTTGGCCGATTGGTTGTAAAGTTACTTTACGCGGCGAACGCATGTACGAATTCTTAGACCGTTTGATCTCTATCGCGATCCCTCGTATCCGTGACTTCCGTGGTTTCTCTGCGAAATCATTTGACGGTCGTGGTAACTACTCTATGGGTCTTAAAGAACAGATTATGTTCCCTGAGATCGATTTTGATAAGATTGACCGTATTCGTGGTATGGATATTACCATCACTACGACTGCTCGCACCGATGACGAAGGCCGTGCGCTTATGCGTGCATTCGGCTTCCCGTTCAAATAAGAGGTCGATATGGCTAAGAAAGGTATGATTAATCGCGAATTGAAACGCGAAGCTACTGTTGCTAAATACGCTGCAAAACGTGCTGAATTAAAAGCTGTTATTGCAAACGTAAATGCAAGCGACGAAGAGCGTTTCGAAGCGATGATGAAGTTACAAGCATTACCACGTAATGCATCTCCAGTACGTCTTCGTAACCGTTGTGGTTTAACTGGTCGTCCTCATGGTTACTTCCGTAAGTTCGGTTTAAGCCGTAACAAATTACGTGACACAGTAATGCAAGGTGATGTACCGGGCGTTGTTAAGGCAAGCTGGTAAGGAGCACTATAAATGAGTATGCAAGATACCGTTGCCGACATGTTAACACGTGTTCGTAACGCACAAATGGCGAAGAAACAAACTGTTTCTATGCCAAACTCAAAGTTAAAAGTTGCGATTGCTAACGTTCTTCAACAAGAAGGTTATATCGCTGATGTAGCTGTTGCAGATGCTGAAGGCAAACCAACACTTACTTTGACTTTAAAATATTTCGAAGGCAAACCAGTTATTGAGACTGTGAAGCGCGTTAGCCGTCCAGGTTTACGTCAATATCGCGGTAAAGATAACCTTCCAAGCGTTAAGCAAGGTTTAGGTATTGCAATTGTTTCTACAAGCAAAGGCATCATGACTGATCGCGCTGCACGTGCTGCAGGTATCGGTGGTGAAGTTATTGCTTTTGTTTCTTAATAGGTGATTCCTCATGTCTCGTGTGGCTAAAGCCCCAGTAACTGTACCTAACGGTGTAACAGTTACTCAGAACGGCCGGCAGGTCGAAGTGAAAGGCAGCAAGGGTACTTTGTCTTTCAACCTGCATGCGCTGGTCGAGCTAAAACAGGAAGACGGTATTCTAGCTGTTGCTCCTAAAGCTGAATCTAAAGATGCTTGGATGCAAGCTGGTACTGCTCGCGCTGTGCTTAACAACCTTGTTAAAGGTGTTAGCGAAGGTTTCGAACGTAAGTTACAACTTATCGGTGTTGGTTATAAAGCTGCGGTTAAAGGGAACACAGTTCACCTTAACCTAGGTTTCTCTCACCCGATCGATTACAACCTTCCTGAAGGTGTAACTGCTGAAACACCTACAGCTACTGAAATCGTGCTTAAATCTGCTGATAAAGCAGCTTTAGGTCAAGTTGCTGCAGATATCCGTGGTTACCGTCCGCCAGAGCCATATAAAGGTAAAGGTGTTCGTTATTCTGATGAAGTTGTACTTCGTAAAGAAGCTAAGAAGAAATAAGGCGCGAGGTTCTTATGAACGAAAAGAAACAAACCCGTTTGCGTCGTGCGAAAAGCACACGCTTGCACATCCGTGCATTGGGTGCGACTCGTTTGTGTGTAAACCGCACTCCGCGTCACATCTATGCTCAAGTAATCTCAGCAGATGGTGGCAAAGTATTAGCGCAAGCTTCTACTTTAGATGCTACGTTACGTAGTGGTACTACAGGTAACGTTGAAGCAGCTACTAAAGTTGGTGCTTTAATCGCTGAACGTGCTAAAGCAGCTGGCGTAACTAAAGTTGCATTTGACCGTTCTGGTTTCAAATATCATGGTCGTATCAAAGCCTTGGCTGATGCTGCTCGTGAAAACGGCTTGGAGTTCTAATCATGGCTAAAGTTGAACAAAACGAAGGTCTTGTTGAAAAGCTGGTTGCCGTTGATCGTGTAGCCAAAGTTGTTAAGGGTGGTCGTATCTTCTCTTTCACAGCATTAACTGTTGTGGGTGATGGTAATGGTCGCGTAGGTTTTGGTCGTGGTAAAGCTCGTGAAGTTCCAGCTGCTATTTCTAAAGCACTTGAAGCTGCTCGTCGCAACATGATTACTGTTGAACTTGTTGATGGTACTGTTCAGCACCCTATCAACGCTCGTCACGGTGCTAGCCGTGTTTACATGCAACCTGCTTCTGAAGGTACTGGTGTAATTGCTGGTGGCGCTATGCGTGCTGTTTTAGAAGCTGTTGGTGTACGTAACGTATTAACTAAATGTTATGGTTCTACTAACGCTGCGAACGTAGTAAACGCGACTTTTAATGGTCTGCGTGATATGACTTCTCCTGAGAAAGTTGCTGCGAAACGTGGTCTTTCAGTAGCACAAATTCAAGGGTAATCAATCATGAAAACGATTAAAGTTACCCAGACTAAATCTGCATCGCATCGCTTGAAAAATCACAAGCTTAGCCTTAAAGGTTTAGGTCTGCGTCGTATTGGTCACACTGTAGAAGTTCAAGATACTCCTTCTAACCGTGGTATGATCAATCAAGTTTACTATATGGTTAGTGTAGAGGAATAAGCCATGACTCTGCGTTTAAATACAATTGCACCTGCAGAAGGTGCTAAGCGTGAAAACCTTCGTTTAGGCCGTGGTATTGGTTCTGGCGTTGGTAAGACTGGTGGCCGTGGTGTCAAAGGTCAAAACTCACGTAAGAGCGGTGGTACTCGTCCAGGTTTCGAGGGTGGTCAAACTGCGTTATATCGTCGTCTACCTAAGTTCGGTTTCACTAGCCAATTGGCTTTGAAAACTGCTGAAGTACGTTTGTCTGAACTTAACAAAGTTGAAGGCGATATCGTTACTCTTGAAACTTTAAAAGCAGCGAACGTTGTACGTAAAGATATGATTCGTGCTCGTATCGTTCTTTCTGGTGAAATCACTCGTGCATTCACTGTTCAAGGTGTTGCATTGACTAAAGGCGCTAAAGCTGCTGTTGAAGCTGCTGGCGGTAAAGTCGAGGAGTAATCGCGAGTGTCTATGTCTCCTAGTTCTACAGGTCATGTTCACATGATGAAAGGTCAACCATTTCACGTGAAATATCGTGAAATTATTCGCCGATTAATGTTTTTAATTGGTGCTTTGGTGGTCTTTCGACTAGGAGCGCATATTCCGCTGCCAGGTATTGATAATGTCGCTTTAGAACGTTTCTTTAATGCAAACCAGGGTACTTTCCTTGGTTTGTTTAATATGTTCTCAGGCGGGGCATTGGAACGAATGTCCATTCTTGCGTTGGGAATCATGCCGTATATTTCTGCATCGATTATCGTGCAGTTAATGTCAACGGTTGTTCCTTCGCTGGAAGCATTGAAAAAAGAAGGCGAGCAGGGCAAGCGTAAGATTAACCAATATACGCGTTACGGCACATTATTCCTTGCAATTGTACAAGGTATTGGTATGTGTGCGGGTCTGATCAGTCAAGGGATTACCTTTACTTCAGGTTTAGCATTCTATATTCCTGCATTAACGTCTTTAGTTGCAGGTACCATGTTCTTAATGTGGTTGGGAGAGCAAATTACCGAACGTGGTGTTGGTAATGGGATCTCTATGATCATCTTTGCAGGTATTGTTGCTGGTTTACCAAGTATGGTTGTGCAATCATTTACCCTTGTGGAAAATGGTCAATCAAGCTTAATTGGTATTGCTATATTTGGCTTATTGTCTTTAGCTGTTTTAGCTGCGATTGTGTTTATTGAAAAAGCACAACGTCGTATACCTGTTAACTATGCTCAAAAGCAGCAAGGTCGCCGAGTATTTACTGCACAGCAGACTCACTTACCATTAAAAATAAATATGGCGGGTGTAATTCCAGCAATTTTCGCAAGTTCGTTATTGCTGTTTCCTGCAAGTTTAGGTCAATGGTTAGGTAGTTCTGATCCTAATGCAGGGATCGTTAAGCGTACACTACAAGATTTGGCATTAGTTTTATCGCCTGGACAACCATTATATTTGGTGCTATTCGGTGCGCTTATTATTTTCTTCTGTTATTTTTATACGGCACTAGTTTTCAGTCCTAAAGAAGTATCAGAAAACTTAAAGCGTAGTGGAGCTTATGTACCTGGTATCCGCCCAGGTGAGCAAACTGCTCGTTATTTAGATCATATTCTTAGTCGTTTAACATTTATCGGTTCGATTTATATCACTGTTGTATGTTTAATGCCGATGGTGCTTCAAAGTTCTTTTGGTATTCCATTCCATTTGGGTGGTACATCGCTGTTGATCGTGGTTGTTGTAGTTATGGACTTTATGGCTCAGCTACAGGCACACCTCACATCGCGCCAATATGATAATCAAACACTAATGAGTAAAACGACTGCTCATCCTAAGGGATAAGCGCACTTAGAGGTTTCATCATGAAAGTTCAAGCTTCTGTAAAGAAAATTTGTGGTAGCTGTAAAGTTATCCGTCGTAATGGGGTAATCCGCGTGATTTGTAGCGCTGAACCTCGTCATAAGCAGCGTCAAGGTTAATCTGATCAAGACCTGTTGATTTCAGTAGGCTAATTAGGTTATTATCCGCCCCTCAAAGATTTTGTGGGGCGGTTGATTATCTCTACTGCCTTTTTGGAGAAAGTGAATGGCTCGTATTGCCGGTGTAAACATTCCGGATAACAAGCATGCTGTTATCTCTCTTACGTATATCTTTGGTATTGGCCGCCATACTGCTAAGCAAATCTTAGCTGCAACTGGTATTGCACCAACTACTAAGATCCGTGAATTAGATGACGCTCAGCTTGATGCGATTCGTGCAGAAGTTGCTAAGGTTCCGACCGAAGGTGACTTACGTCGCGAAATTTCCATGAACATTAAACGTTTAATGGATTTAGGCTGCTACCGCGGTCTTCGTCATCGTCGCAGCTTGCCTGTCCGCGGACAACGCACCAAAACTAACGCACGTACCCGTAAAGGTCCGCGCAAACCTATTAAGAAATAAGATTTCTGGAAGCTAAAAGATGGCTAAAGATACTCGCACACGCAAGAAGGTCACTCGTACCGTCTCTGAAGGTGTTGCACACATTCACGCTTCTTTTAATAACACCATTGTGACTATTACCGATCGTCAAGGTAATGCACTGGCTTGGGCCACTTCAGGTGGACAAGGCTTCCGTGGATCACGTAAATCAACTCCGTTTGCTGCTCAGGTAGCTGCTGAAGTTGCTGGTAAAGCTGCTTTAGATTACGGTTTGAAAAACTTGGACGTCCTTGTTAAAGGTCCTGGTCCAGGTCGTGAATCTGCGGTTCGTGCTTTAGGTGCAGTGGGTTATAAAATTAATAGCATTACCGATGTGACTCCAATTCCTCACAACGGTTGCCGTCCACCTAAAAAACGTCGCGTGTAAGGAGAAACATTCATGGCTCGTTATATTGGTCCAAAATGCAAACTCTCTCGCCGCGAAGGGACAGACCTGCAACTTAAATCAGGCGTTAAACCGTTTGATGTTAAGACAAAAAAACATGCTAAAGCTCCTGGCCAACATGGTGGAGCTCGTGGTGGTAAACAATCAGAGTACTCACTACAATTACGTGAAAAACAAAAAGTACGTCGTATGTACGGTGTTTTAGAACGTCAATTTAGTAACTACTATAAAGAAGCTGCTCGTGTTAAAGGCGCAACAGGTGAAAACTTGTTGAAATTGCTTGAAAGCCGTTTAGATAACGTTGTTTATCGTATGGGCTTTGGTTCTACACGTGCAGAAGCTCGTCAGCTTGTATCTCACCGTTCAATCACTTTAAATGGTCGTCGTGTTAACATCGCGTCAATCCAAGTTAAAGCTGGTGACGTGATTGCAGTACACGAAGGCGCTAAACAACAATTACGTATTAAAAACGCAATTGAATTGGCTGCTCAACGTGGAACTCCTTCTTGGATGGAAGTTGACCATTCTAAATTAGAAGGTACATTCAAATCTGCACCTGATCGTTCTGATTTACCTGCTGAAATCAACGAAAGCTTGATTGTTGAATTGTATTCTAAATAATCCTTGAGGTAGCAATAATGACGCGTACTGCAAACGAGTTTCTAACTCCGCAAGCGATCAAGGTCGAAGCGGCAAGCGGGACCTCGGCAAAAGTGATTCTAGAACCTTTAGAGCGTGGCTTTGGTCATACTCTAGGTAATGCTTTACGTCGCATTCTTTTATCATCTTTACCTGGCGCTGCTGTGGTTGAAGTTGAGATTGAAGGCGTCGAGCACGAGTACAGTACTTTAGAAGGCTTGCAGCAGGACATCGTCGAGCTCTTGCTGAACCTTAAAGGATTGTCTATTAAGCTGTTCGATCAAAATGAAGCATATTTGACATTAGAGAAACAAGGTCCTGGCGATGTAACTGCCGCTGATCTTCGTTTACCTCACAATGTTGAAGTGGTTAACCCTGAACATTTGATCGGCACGTTAAGTGCTTCAGGCTCATTGAAAATGCGCTTGAAAGTTGTTCAAGGTCGTGGTTATGAGACTTCTGATTCTCGCTTCCCAGAAGGTGAAACTCGCCCAGTGGGACGTTTACAATTAGATGCGTCTTATAGCCCGATTAAACGTGTTTCTTACACAGTTGAAAATGCTCGTGTAGAACAACGTACAGACCTTGACAAGTTGGTCATTGATCTTGAAACAAACGGGACTGTTGACCCTGAAGAAGCGATCCGCAAAGCGGCAACAATCTTGCAACAACAAATTGCAATCTTTGTTGATCTTCAGAAAGATCAAGCTCCAGTTGCTCAAGAACCTCGTGAAGAAGTTGACCCAATCTTGCTTCGTCCAGTAGATGATCTAGAGCTTACTGTTCGTTCTGCTAACTGTTTGAAAGCAGAAAATATTTACTACATTGGTGATCTTGTTCAACGTACTGAAGTTGAGTTGTTAAAAACTCCTAACTTAGGTAAAAAATCGTTGACTGAGATCAAAGATGTTCTGGCTTCAAAAGGCTTACAACTCGGCATGCGTTTAGAAAACTGGCCACCAGCTAGTTTACGTATGGACGATCGTTTTGCCTATCGTAGTCGTTAATTAAGTAGGACTATCACCATGCGTCATCGTAATAGTGGTGTGAAATTAGGCCGTACAAGCAGTCATCGTAAAGCGATGTTCCAAAACATGGCTAATTCTTTGTTTGAACACGAGTTGATCAAAACAACTGTGCCTAAAGCAAAAGAGTTACGTCGTGTAGCTGAGCCTTTAATCACTTTAGCTAAAGTCGATACAGTAGCAAACCGTCGTTTAGCGTTTGCTCGTACTCGTTCAGCAGCAACTGTTGGTAAATTATTTACCGTTCTTGGCCCTCGTTACAAAGAACGTAACGGCGGTTATCTACGTGTTCTTAAAGCGGGCTTCCGTGCAGGTGATGCTGCACCGATGGCTTACGTTGAGCTAGTAGATCGCGAAGTTAAATAATTTCGTGTAGAACATCGCAAGTTGTTCAAAAAAGGTCGGTTGAATAAACCGGCCTTTTTTTGTCTAACAATTGGCATTACTTGACCTGAATTGACATGTTTTTTGCAACTTTTAGTCAAACTTGACATTGTGTATTGTCAAAAATATGTTTTAATAAAAATGTTCTTATAAAAAGGTTAATAAAAGAAATGGATAAGCAAGTCGATATTCTTATTGTTGGTGCTGGTATCTCTGGAATTGGAATTGCAGCACATTTAATTAAAAATAATCCGAACCGTAAATTTGAAATACTCGAACGTCGTAAAAGTTTCGGTGGAACGTGGGATTTGTTTAAATACCCAGGTATTCGCTCCGACTCAGATATGTCTACTTTTGGCTACAATTTTAAGCCATGGCGTAAAGCGAATGTGCTTGCAGATGGCGCTTCGATTAAAGGTTACTTGGGTGAAGTTGTTAGTGAGTACAATATTAAAGAAAAAATTCATTTTGAGCATCGTGTACTTTCTGCGAATTACGATACTTCAATAAAAAAATGGATTGTAGAAATCGAAGATCAAAATCAAAAGAAACAAACTTGGCAAGCTAATTTCGTCTTAGGCTGCACAGGTTATTATAACTATGACCAAGGTTTCCAACCTGATTTTCCAAATCAAGATAAATTTAAAGGTCAATTGATTCATCCACAATTTTGGCCTGAAAATTTAGATTATACCGGCAAGAAAGTAGTTATCATTGGTAGTGGAGCAACTGCAATCACTTTAGTACCAGCAATGGCAAAAGGTGGGGCTGGGCATGTAACAATGTTACAACGTTCACCAACTTATATTGCTTCAATTCCTTCGATTGATTTTGTTTATGACAAAACACGTAAATTTATGACAGAGGACATGGCATATAAGTTCACGCGTGCTCGTAATATCGGAATGCAACGTGCAATTTTTGCTTTGTCAAAAAAACAACCTCAACTGGTTCGCAAGTTACTTCTTAAATCTATTGAAATGCAGTTGAAAGGTAAAGTGGATATGAAACACTTTACCCCAAGTTACAATCCTTGGGATCAACGTTTATGTGTAGTGCCAGACGGTGATTTATTCAAAATTTTACGTAGTGGTAAAGCAAGTGTTGAAACAGATCATATTGAATCATTCACTGAAAATGGTATTCAATTGAAATCTGGTAAACACTTAGATGCAGATATCATTGTTTCTGCGACTGGTCTAGAAATTCAAATTATGGGCGGTATCAAAGCGACTGTTGATGGTCAGCCGATCAAGACTAGCGAACATATGCTTTATAATGGTGTGATGGTAAGTGATGTACCAAATATGGCGATGGTCATTGGTTATGTGAACGCATCATGGACATTAAAAGTAGATGTCATTGCTGATTATATTTGCCGTCTATTCAAATTTATGGATCAGAACGGTTATGATGAAGTTGTCGCACCAACTGACCATTCTGCAATGCTCGATGAAACAGTTATGGGTGAAATGTCATCAGGTTATATTGCGCGTGCGGCTGATCAACTTCCAAAACAAGGTACTAAGGCACCTTGGATGGCAACGCATAACTATTTAGCTGATCGTAAAGATCTCAAAAATGCGACTTTTAATGATGGTATTTTAAAATTTGCGAAGGCTCCTGCACAGTCAGTAAAAAAGCCTAAATTAGTATCTTAATGAATAGCTATTAAAATAAAAAGGAAGCGAAAGCTTCCTTTTTCTATTTATAAAGAACGTGATATGAGTTCTTTCATGATTTCATTGGTGCCGGCATATATACGATTTGCACGGTTATCGATATATGCGCGTGCAATAGGGTATTCAAGCATGAAGCCATAGCCACCATGTAACTGTAAGCACTCATCAACGACTTTAGAGAACATATCAGAAATTTTATATTTTGCAGCTGCGGCCGCATCTACACCTAACGTACCCTCAAGTTGTAATTCCATACAACGATCTAAATAAGAACGACAGAAGTCTATTTCAGTTCGAAGTTCTGCTAGCTTAAAACGTGTATTTTGAAATGTGCCAATTGGCTTGCCGAATGCTTTACGATCTTTTGTATATTGTACTGTGTGTGCAAAGGCAGCTTCTGCACCTGCTTGGCAGATAATCGCAACAAGCATACGTTCCCAAGCGAGTTCTTTCATAAGCATGATGAAGCCCATGCCTTCCATACCAATCAAATTTTCCTTTGGTACACGAACATTATCAAAGAACAATTCGCAAGTATCTTGTCCTTTCATACCAATTTTATTGAGTGGTTTACCTTTGGTGAATCCAGCTCGATCAGCTTCGACAATAATGAGAGATAAGTTGGCTGAACCTTTATCACTATTACCTGTTTTGCACACAACAATTGCCATATCACATAGATAACCGTTGGTAATAAAAATTTTAGAACCATTGATGACATATTCATCGCCATCTAAAACTGCAGAAGTTCGTACAGCTTGTAAGTCTGAACCTGTACCAGGCTCAGTCATCGCAATGGCAGTGACAACTTCGCCAGAAGCCATTTTAGGGAGCCATTTTTTCTTTTGCTCTTCGTTGGCAAAATTATTCAGGTAATTCGCAACAATATCCGAATGCAATGAAAAACCAGTTGATGAATCCATTGCATAAGCTTGTTCTTCAATGAGGATCATACTGTAGAGTCGATCTACACCATATCCACCATATTCTTCAGGCATTGTGGTGCACAATAGACCCATTTCACCCGCTTTATTCCATAAGTCACGATCTACATGTTGTTGTTCTTCATATTTTGCAATATTTGGAACGACTTCTTTTTCATAGAATTTTCGGACAGTATCACGAAACGCTTCATGCTCTGCATTGAATAATTTTCGAGGTAACATATTAGGAATTGGTCGAATTGCGCCTGATTGCATATTTATATTTCCATAAGTGTTATTAGATTAGCCACAACATAAGAGAGCCTGAACATTGGTGCAATGTGTTGAATGCTCAAATCGCAAGAATTGCTGATGAATTTGGTCAATTGATATTTTTAAAACACAAAGCTCATGGCTTCAGTTAAAATGGAATGAACACAGATTAGGGGATAAAAATGTACGATGAATTAACGCTTGAAGAGCGTAAAGTTATCTATCGCGCACGTCGTGGTTTAAAAGAAATTGACGTGTATTTTGATCCTTATGTAAAGCAATACTATTTGCAAGCTGAACCAGAAGAGAAAGCAATGTTTGCTGAACTGGTTGAACAAGAAGATCCTGATTTATTGGATTGGTTTATGGAGGTTTCTGAACCACCTCGACCTGAATTGCGCCAATTTATTCAAAAATTAAAAGATTATGTCCATAATCCATGAGCGTTATTCACTGAAACACAGCTCTTATTCGGCTGTGTTTCATGTTTTCTCTATTTTCATCATGAGTATTACTTTATTAATCAGTATTAAGCTCATTTATGCTTTGGGCAGTATTATATTTATACTGATTATCTGGTGGAATTTTAGAAAAAAACCACAATTAAAAGAATTACAAAAAATAGACAAAGATTTATGGTCGATTCAAATGACTTCAAATCCAAAAATATACCAAGCAAAACTGAATCGAGTTTTTCATTTTCATTACTTCGTAATACTCAGTTTTAACGAAAATAAATTCGATTCTTTGGTGATTTGGAGAGATCAAATAGATGAAAAACAATGGAAAAGCTTGATTACTCATGCAAGTTTTGGCTAATTGTTAGACAATAAGTCTTTTATTTTTAAATTTAAAACATGATAAAAAACAATTATTTAAAAATATATTATATGAATAAAAAATGAATTGTTTGACGAAAATGAAAGAAAATCAAATTGTTAGACAAAAACACGATGAAATCTTAATTTCTAAAGTACATTAAACATACCAACAGCTAATGAGGAATTTCAAAATGAGCGAAATTCATATGTGGTTGTTTCTAGTGGTTGCTGCTGTTATGGCAATTATAATTGGAAGACTAGGAACTGTGCTGAAGGAACGAATTGAACACCACAACAACGAACAAAATAAACTCTCTTGAGTTTACCATTTAATAAGTAGCATGTGCCGAACCGTCGCAATGCTACTTTTTTTTGCCCAAAATTTTAACAATTCAAAAAATAAGTCAATCATTTCAATTCAGATCAATGACAGACTAATTGTTAATGAAGTGCATTGCTGCACTTTTATTCAGCGATTGCATCTGATATTTTAAATCGCAAGGATGACAAAATTATAAAATTGAGGACAGGAAGTATGTCTAAATTAAAGACTCAAGGTCTTTTCACGGCAATTGCGGTTGTAGCAGCTACAACTTTATCTGGATGTTCATACGTAATCAAAACTGGTGCGAATGCATCACTTGCGTTTAGTGAAAAACACATCTTACCGCCAGTACTCTCAATGGGTGATGTGGATATGGTGTGTAATCAGGGCACAGCTTTGACTCCTGTGATTATGGCGACTAAAGATATGGGTGCTGATCCGACCCGTATGGCAGTTCTTTTATATTCAGCTTCAGGGATGTGCGCAGAAAATCGTGCCTTAGATGCAGAATTAAGATACCTAAGAGCATCAAAAGCAGGTCAAGTGACAGAAGCACAAGATGCGCGTATTGAACAAAAGCGCTGGGCTGCTGTTGCTGCCGAACGTCAATATACGGGTTATCAATTGTTTGCGGAGCGTTGGCAGTCTAAATATAAATATAATTTAGGTGACTCATGTCCAACTATGCGTCGTAATCTTGACCAAACAGTATATCTGTTAGGGATGTTAAGTGGCTTACAAGCGATGACCAATGATATTGCTTCTGGTGGTCAAGTGCATGTTCCTAAAGATATCGCAGCAATTGTTGAACGTGGCATGGTCTGTCTTGATAACAACAAGTTTTGGGGTGTACCGAATGCTACTCGAGCAGTGATTTGGACATTATTACCTGGAGCTGATGCAGGCAAACCAGATCCATACCAAACGCTTAAACAATCTATGCAAATTGGTGAGCAAAAAGGAGTACGCTTATCGCATGCCTTGTATGCTGTTGCAGCACAAGCCAGTGGTGACGATGCAAAAATACGTGATGCATTACGTTCTTATGCCGCTTCACGTGCTGAAGAAGTTCCTGTAAATCCAGAGTTTAAGTTATTGGATAATATGGCAGGACAAATGATACAAGCGATCTCAGACCGTTATTGGACGGAGAATACAGGTGTACGAACTGAAGCTGATGGAATGTCGAGCTTCTGGGATGATCAAGCGACCAATGAAGCCGATGATCTTTTCGAGAACACATTAGGCGAATAAGATTTTTTTAATTTTGTTCAAAATTAAAAAATGGAGTTATTCAAGAAAAAGAGCTTTTAAGCTCTTTTTCTTTTAGGAATACGAAAGATGAAAGATACTATCCTGATTCGAAAAATACTGTTTATTGCATGCTGTATCAGTATTTCCGCTAGTCTGCAGATTTTTCAGGAGTATTTTTTCTATTGGCGTCCTGTATTGGATGAAGAAATTTGGCGAGTATGGACAGCTCACTATGTACATGTGGGATGGATACACTATGCATTGAATATGGTGGGTTTAGCCTGTCTGCCTTTCATCTTCCCATATGTCAAAATTAGGTACATGTTGTACTTGTTGATCGCACTCCCGCCATTAGTTAGTTTAAGTTTTTATTATGTTTATCCTCACGTTGAAGCTTATGCAGGTCTATCAGGGGTACTACATGGTATGTATATGGCTTTGGCAGTTTATTTTTTAAAATTTGAAAAAGAACGTAAATTCTCGCTGCTTGTATTAGCTTTAATCACGGGCAAAATTTTGTGGGAAAATATCTTTGGTTCTCTCGATACTGCGCAAATGATTGGTAGCCCAGTATTGGTTGAAGCACATTTAACAGGTGCAATATGGGGGGCATTACTCAGCATGCTCTTTTTAATTTATCAGCACATCTCCGTGAAGGACACACACATCTCTTAATTACTCTGATACTTAATTATCACTTATTTTAATGTGTGATCAGATTCGAATCTTTTGCATTTATTTTTTTAAGGTCATATTTGTTTAAAAAAAGAAATACAGTATGGTATAGCCTACTGATTTAGTTGGTTTTTATCTCGCTCTTAAGAGGTGAATTGATGAAAATTGGCATAAATTTAAAAAAAATGGAAAAGTCAGTCATTCTTTTTTAAAAAAAAATCAGTCAGATTCATGTGATAAAAGAGGTAAGGAAATTAGGTAAAGGATTTTGCCTAAGCCCGAATTAGAAAAGATGAGCTGTACAGGCAATGTATAGCAGTATTAAATAATGGAATAACAATGCAAGAGCCTTCTAAAAAGAGATCTGGGTTAGGTCTACTTAGTTATATATGGACTGAGTGGATATCTGCGTTTACGATTTTGCTTCTACTGTTACTGACGCTCATCATCGGGACAGGAGAAATGATTCACGGGCAGATGTTACGTTTAGGTGAAAGTCTATACGGTGACGAAAAAATTGGTATGCAGTATTCATTCTTGCGTGCTGAACCTGAAAAGCCAGTCTGTGATCGAAATCCAAATATTGACCTTCTGGTTCAAAACCAAATGCAAGCCAATGCAAAGGATGAATTTGCAGATATTTTTGGCACAACATCTGAAGAAGATGTTCGTGCCTCTGTGTTGGCTGGTCAACAGTTATGTGAAGAAAAATATGCCTTCTACGATAAGTCAATTCAGTATTTAGAAGATAACCCTTCAATACGAACTTACCGAACCATGGAAACAACTTTCTTTGGTATTTTCCAATTTGGTACGGAAAATAAGGCAGTTCTATTGATTATCATGGTGGTACTTGCAGCGATCACTGCAACACTTAAAATCCACCACATTGGTCTACGCGGTCCAAGTTCTGTTTTAGATTATAGGGTTTACGCTGTCGCAATGATACTTGCGAACAGTTTCTTAACCAGTTCAGCGATCAGTCAGTATAGATCTGTATTGAACTCTGGTGTTCCGCCAACCAGTGAGATGACAATCATCTACTGGTTATGGATAATCTTGTTCAGTACACTGACATTAATTAGTTTGTACCAATTGTTCCGTGTACCAGAAAATGCGAAGCCAGGTGGTACGATTGGCATGGCATTATTGTCAGTCCCACTTTATGCCTATATGGCGATCACAACAGGATTTAACTTTACCTTTGTGATGGACTATCCAATGGGTCAAGGGATTTATTTAGGGCAGCTGGTTGAGTTCTCTACTATTTTCCTTAATTTATCACTGTTCATTTGGGCAGGTATGCTGTTAAAGCAGACATTAATTGTTGATAAATTCCTAAACATTTTACGTCCATGGAATCTAGCGCCTGAAACGCTTACCTGGTTAATCTTACTTGCTGCTGCATTACCTACAGCTTATACAGGTGCATCAGGTATTTTTGTAATCGCTGCAGGTGCGATCATTTATAAAGAAGTTTGGAATGCGGGCGGACGCCGTCAATTCGCTTTGGCTACGGCTGCAATGTCAGGTTCGCTTGGTGTGGTACTCCGTCCATGTCTATTGATTGTTGTTGTTGCATCGCTGAACAAAGAAGTGACGACTGACTTGTTATACCAATATGGTATTGGTGTTTTCCTCATCACTTCAACTTTGTTCTTATTAATTTCACTGTTCTTTGCTGAGCAAAAATTCCGTATTGCAGCGCCATCAGTTGCATTCCCGAATTCCGCTAAGGCATTAGTGGCAGTAGTTCCTTATGTGATCGTATTCCTGATTGTGTGGGCATTCTACAAGTATGCGTTAAATACCAACTTGAATGAGTTTACTGCACCAGTCATGATGCCAATCATCTTACTTGTCATGGTGCTTTATGAAAAATTACGTCATGAACCAGCACCGCTCGCACCAGTAGGACATTGGGATACGACATTAAGCCATACTTCGGTTGAACAAGAAGCAGCTAAGGCGCGAGTGTCAGCATCTGAAATTGCAGCACAGGATAGTCCAGACAATCCTGCACGTAAAGTGAGTTTCTGGAAGTCAATTCATGTATCTGCAAGTGAAACAGTCGGACATATCGGGGCGCTTGTGATCTTAATGGCATTGTCTGTCAGCGTTGGTGGATACTTAGAGCGTATCGAGTTGATGGAACACTTCCCAACGGATATTGAAAATATCTATATCGTGATTACCTTGATCGTATGTCTCATGGTATTCGTCGGGATGATTATGGATCCGTTTGGTGCTGTCATCTTAATTTCAGCAACAGTTGCGCCTGTCGCCTACGCTTATGGTATAGATCCTGTTCACTTCTGGATGATTGCTTTAATTGGTTTCGAATTGGGTTATGTATCACCTCCAGTTGCACTCAATCACTTGCTCGCAAGGCAGTCGATTGGTGATGAAGAGGTGGCTGCTGCCGATGCAGAAGTGAAAGATAAAACGTTCTACTACAAATACGAACGTTGGATTCTTCCTCTGATTGTGATGATTCCAGCTATGTTAATTATCGCCTATGTACCTTATATCTTTAAGTTATTCGGTTGGTATCAATAATTAAATAAAATAAGCACCTTCGGGTGCTTATTTTTTGTTGATTTTTAAAACATCTTAATTTCTTGGGCGCGGCTTAAATTGAATAACACCAATTTCGTCTGCAACCTCAGGCATTTGAGGTTCATCTATATGTGTCGGACGATTTTCAGAATAGTTACATTCAATACATTCGATCCATTCTGAATCACCTGAAGTGAGCATGACAATACGATCCATAGCTTCACATTTCGGACATTTTGCACCTGCAATGAAACGACGTTTGATCGACATAATGACACTCACCTTCAAAAATTAGTAGCGTAGTTTAAGCAGTTTTAGTGTCATTCGTCCAACCTTGATGGCGTAATAATGCATCAATTTTAGGCTCACGACCTCTAAATTTAACAAAGGCATCAAGCGCTGTATCTTTACCGCCTACAGCAAGCACTGCTTTGCGGAAAGCAAGTCCAGTCTCTTGGTTGAAGATGCCTTCTTGTTCAAAGCGATCGAATGCATCACTTGCCAAAACTTCAGCCCATTTGTAAGAGTAGTAGCCTGCGGCATAACCCCCTGCGAAAATATGGCTAAAACTATTTTGGAATCGGTTGTAAGGTGCTGTAGGGAGAACAGCATATTGTTCACGAATTTCGTTTAGAGTGTGTTGAATAGCTATTGCATCTAAAGCAGGAGATTGTTTATGTATATTCAAATCAAACATGGCAAACTCTAGTTGACGAAGGGTTTGCATGCCTGATTGGAAAAATCTCGCATCCAAAAGCGACTTAAGGAGTTCTTCAGGTAAGGGTGTTTTGGTCTCAATGTGTTGGCTGATTAAAGCCAAGCTTTCATTATCCCAAGTCCAGAATTCCATAAACTGACTTGGCAGCTCGACGGCATCCCAAGCGACACCATGTGTGCCTGCTACAGAGATATGATCTACTTCTGTGAGCATATGATGCAGACCATGTCCAAACTCATGGAAAAGAGTAACGACTTCATCATGTGTTAAAAGCGCAGGCTGTTGACCAATTGGTGGTGTAAAATTACCGACCATGTAACAAATCGGTTTCTGCATGCCATTGTTGGTTTGCATACGTGAGCGGAATCCGCTCATCCATGCTCCACCACGTTTCCCACTTCTAGCGTACAAGTCAAAATAGAATCCACCTATGACACTGCCTTGATCTTCAAGCTCATAATATCGTGCATCTGGATGCCATACAGGTGCTTCACGTTCAATGACTTGAATACCATATAAACGCTCCACAATTTTAAATAAACCTTGAACGACGACAGGGGTAGGGAAGTATGGCTTAAGTGCTTCCTGAGACAGATTAAACTGTTGAACTTTGAGTTTTTCCGAGAAATACGTCGTGTCCCAAGGTTGTAGTTCATCTACACCATGAGATTGAGCAATTGCTTTTAATGCCTCAATTTCTTGTAGGGCAGGTTTACGAGCATGTTCTGCCAACTCAATCAGGAATTGATCTACAGCTTCAACACTTGGAGCCATCTTACTTGCCAGTGAATATGCTGCATAATGATCAAAACCTAAAAGTTGAGCCATTTCTTGGCGCAATTTGAGAATTTCTTCCATCACCGCAGTATTGTCATATTCAGGGTGATCTGACTGATCCGACGCTCGCGTGGTATATGCTTTATATAAGGCTTCGCGAAGCTCTCGATTATCTGCGTAAGTCATGATCGCAAGATAAGAAGGGAAATCCAATGTCGCCACGGCTTGATCGAGTTCACGTTGTTGACCGTATTGCTTTAGCAGTTCGATACTGCTCGCAGGTAAACCAGCAAGTTCATCTTCAGTTAATGGTTTGAAATATGATTGTGTGGCATCAAGAACGTGGTTAGAAAAATCTGAAGAAAGCTGCGATAAACGAGCTGATATTTCTGCGTAGCGTTTTTTTGCTTCGCCTTCTAGAGCCACGCCTGAGAGTTTAAAGTCTCTAAGTGCAAGTTTAATCGCACTCTGTTGAGCTTCTGGTAAATCCGAAAAAATAGGTGCATCATGCACATATTGGTAGGTTTGATAGAGCGCAGTATGTTGCCCTAATTGTGTGTAGTATTCACTTAAGCTAGGTAAAAGAGACTGATAAATCTCGCGGGTTTCAGGATTGTTCATCACAGCATTTAAGTGAGACAAAATACCCCAAGATTCGCTCATTTGGTTTTCTAATTGATCGATTTGATCGAGCACATTTAATTGTAATTGTACCGTGTCTGGGACTTTCTCGAGTTGGTTTATAAAGTGTTGACCATTTTGAATCGCTTGTTCAATCTGTGCTTTAAGTTGATCAAGTGTAATTTGAGAAAAATCGGGTACAGGCAAAGTTGCCTTTTCTAAAGTCATTCAAGGACCTAATTGATTCATTTACTTCATTTAGATGTAGGGGTTTATGGACTTTAAATCAAGTGATACATTCAATTATTTACGTAAGTGCTAAATAAAGAATCGGTGCACTTGATTATAAATTAAAAAAATAAAGCTTAAAAAAAAGAGCGCCGTAGCGCTCTTTAAAGATTTAGTCTAATTTAGCTTTCGCATTCGACTTTTTCTTTTTTACTTTAGCTTTCTTTTTCGCTTTGTCTTTTACTTTTCCATCAGATTTTTTGTCTGATTTTTTAGTATAAGAGCTTGGTTTTGCCTTGGACTTTTTCTTACGAACAGGGCGTTCACCGCTTTCATCTTTATCTTTTAGGAGTTCGACAGGCTCATTCAACATGCGATTTAACGCTTCTTGCTTGGTGACCGGGTTTTCCTTCACGACACGTGGTGCTCGACTACGAATAGCGCGACCTGCATGGCTGAGTTGTTGAATCAATTCAAAATCAATCTTACGTTCTTCTAAATTGACACCTGCAACCTTGATGCGTACTTCATCACCCAAACCGAAGGTCTGACCACGATTTTGCCCAACTAAACTTTGACTCGCTTGATCGAAGACAAAGAAGTCATCGCCAAGCTGGCTTACATGGACCATACCATCGACATATAAATCTTTTAAAGTGACAAATAGACCAAACTCAGCCGTAGCACTAATGACGCCAACAAACTCTTCACCAAGATGCTGTTGCATATAATGGCATTTTAACCAAGTGGTCACTGAGCGAGAAGCTTCATCAGCTCGACGTTCTGTTGCCGAGAAATGATTACCGGCTTCTTCTAGTGCGCCACCTGAGACTGGTGCAGGTTTATTTTTGAGGTGTGCTTTGATAGCACGATGTAATAATAAATCTGGATAACGACGAATTGGAGAGGTGAAATGAGTGTATGCCTCATACGCCAAACCATAGTGACCAGCGTTATTTGGCCCATAATAAGCTTGCATCATGGAGCGAAGAAGCACAGCATGAATACTTGGCGCATCAATACGGTCTTTAGTGGCTTCAATGACCGCTTGGTAGTCCGCTTGCGTAGGTTGATCAGGGAATTTCAAACCTAATAACTTAACAAAGTCGCGAACTTTTTGAATGCGTGAGAATTCAGGTGGCTCATGCACACGATACAACATTGGAATTTCGTGTTTTAAAGCAAATTCAGCAGCAGCGACATTGGCTAACAACATACATTCTTCAATGAGTTTATGAGCATCGTTACGTGATCTTGGTAGAATTTCTTTAATTCCACCAAGTTCATCAAAGGTCATGTACGTTTCAACGGTTTCAAATTCCATTGCATGGCGTTCTGCACGTAAACCTTTTAATACTTGGTAAAGTTGGAATAATGTATTCAGTGATTTACGCACTGTACGATCTTCAGGTACAGCTTGACTATCACCTTCAAAATATTTTGCAACTTGGTCATAGGTGAGTCGTGCTTTAGAGTGCATCACCGACGGATAGAATTCAAATTTTGTGACTTTACCTGCGCGACTTAAATTCAAATCACAGACCATACATAGACGATCGACATTTGGATTGAGTGAGCATAAGCCATTTGAAAGTGCTTCAGGCAACATCGGTAAGACAAAGTGAGGGAAGTACACAGACGTACCGCGTTCTTGTGCTTCATCATCTAAAGGTTTACCAATACGAACATAATGACTGACATCTGCAATCGCAACCACGACACGATAGCCGCCACCAGGACGTTTTTCTGCATAGACAGCATCGTCGAAGTCACGAGCATCTTCACCGTCAATTGTGACTAAGGGTAAATCTCTTAAATCAATGCGTCCTTGACGATCTCGTACTGTCGGTTCTTTAAAACTTTCAGCTTCTTGAACTACTGCTTCTGGAAATTCGTAAGGTAAACCATATTCTAAAATGGTTTGAGGAATAATAATTTCAGTATCAGATTTGTCGGCCATAGATTGAATAATATGGCCTGTAGCAAACTCTTCACGATTTGGAAAATCATCAATTTCAACTCGAAGAGAATCACCAACTTTAGCTTTCGCATGCGCAATGAGTTCTTTTTCTAAGGTAATCGGTTGATGCGCATTTGGATTTGCTGGTTGAATGAAGTATTCACCTTCATATTCTGCGAGTTTCCCAATGATTTGTTTGACGCGTCGTTGGGTAATTTCAGTAATGAAACCCCATGGTTTACCTTTACGGTCAACAGAGGTCTGTTGAACTTTAACTCGGTCACCATGGAAGACTTGACGTAATTCACGCTCAGGTAACAAATATTCTTCTTTCTTACCATCTATACTCGCAACCCCTAAACCTTTGCTATTGATATAGATGGTCGCATCATGAACAGGTTGATCTGCCATAAGCTGGAACTTATAACCTTCTTTCGTCAATTGACCATCACGAACCATCGCACTTAAACGGTGACTAAGTGCTTCAATACTTTTTTGATCCGCAATTTCGAAGTGTTCCACAAGGTCTGCATGAGACAATGCTTTTTTCTTATTCTCAATCGTTTCTAGAATCAGAACACGGCTTGGAATAGGATTATCGTAACGTTCAGCTTCCGCTTTGGCTTCAGGGTCGACCCAATTTTTCATAATGTCTTTGGCTTCATATCAGAAGATAAGTTTAGCATAAGACATGATAAGAAATACTGCACGTAAATGATTGCAATAAAGTGTTTTTAGTTCATAAATTATAAAAGAGATGCAGAATAGACAGTATTAAAGTGAAATTAATGCAGATTAAAGGTAAAAAACCTGAAAATTGTTTAAAAAATATATGATTGAACAAAAAACATAGAATTTTTTAAATTCTCACTTGAAGAGTAGGGACGAAGTTTGTATTATGGCGTCTCGTTACGGTGAGGTGGATGAGTGGCTGAAATCACTTCCCTGCTAAGGAAGCATACCTATTACTGGTATCGAGGGTTCGAATCCCTCTCTCACCGCCAACGATAAACTTGAAATGCGCTCATAGCTCAGCTGGATAGAGCACTTGGCTACGAACTAAGGGGTCGGGAGTTCGAATCTCTCTGAGCGCACCAATCAAGTTAATCGATGTAACGAAGTCGTAAGACACTCAAGTACGCGCTCATAGCTCAGCTGGATAGAGCACTTGGCTACGAACTAAGGGGTCGGGAGTTCGAATCTCTCTGAGCGCACCAACTTGATCATCTATAAAGATGTAAAAAAGAGAAGAAACCGCTTAATTGCGGTTTTTTTGTTTCTAGAATGAAGTGATGCTATAAATCATCATATTTTATTAGCTACTTAAGAAAGAAATAAATTTTAAAATTTCTACACATATTATTTTTAATTAATAGATATTAGCTCTTATAAAAACATCATCAATCCAACTCAGGATTGTTTGGAATTTGGATTGATCTTGTTGATCATCTCTTAAGTTGTTGATTATCTAGCCATAATTTACATTTACGTATAAATACTGTTCGCTTGATTTAA
Organism: Acinetobacter sp. ANC_7553; assembly: GCF_056779895.1. Lineage (NCBI taxonomy): Bacteria > Pseudomonadati > Pseudomonadota > Gammaproteobacteria > Moraxellales > Moraxellaceae > Acinetobacter > Acinetobacter sp. ANC_7553. The sequence continues at coordinate 87,492 of NZ_JBWYIV010000013.1, forward strand.
ATTTTATTAAAAAGTACTTAACAAATAATAATATTCATATATAATGCACTCCATCAAGACGTCGCGCTCATAGCTCAGCTGGATAGAGCACTTGGCTACGAACTAAGGGGTCGGGAGTTCGAATCTCTCTGAGCGCACCAACTTGATCATCTATAAGATGTAAAAAAGAGAAGAAACCGCTTAATTGCGGTTTTTTTGTGTCTATTTTTTTATCTTATTTCTTCTGCTCTTCGTTTTTGACTTTCAATGCAAAGACGACATTCGCCCCAACTGTAGGGAGCACATCATGATAAGGCAAGCTCCGTGCTGCACGAATCAGGAACGGTGCTTTTTCATCTATTTTTCCAGCATTCGTCATTTTCAATAAAGTACCTTGTTGAAACTTATCAAATTGCATTTTTCCTTTAATGTATTTCAGATCACCGCCTTGAGCATAAAAACTATTCTGATTCGACTGAGGAAAGCTAAAATTTAGTTTAAATCGGAATGGAATTTGAATAACTCCTAACCCGAGTTCAACTTTAAAATCTGCCAATTGTGTTTGGTCTTTTAGGGTTTCGATATCAATAGATTTGAGTTGGCGGGGAAACAGCTTTTTATAATGTACAGGCTGTGTCCATTTTTGTAATTGTTGCACTGGTTGGGAATAATACTGATACGTCGTCACAAAACGCATTGATTCTGCACCGTGTTGATAAGGCACGGTTGTCGGTGTATGGACAAAACTTACAGGGTGTTCGGTGATACGACTGATTTGTGCGATTTTGGCTATTTGATTTGTCGTTAATTGGTCGGATGGAAATTGTTCTGGTTTGAGCGCACTCGAAGAAGGCGCTGTTAATTTTTTTCGAATTGATTCAAGTAAAAATGCATGTGTACCACTTGGAATTCCCATTTTTGCTTCAGGCACTGCATTCAGAACTTTGCTAAATAGAAAACCTTTAGGTTGGTTCAAATCTCCCCATTGCGTTAGGGTCAGAAGAGTATGATTTTGATCCAATTTGAACCATTCAAATTTGCCTAGACCATAAGGAACAGGTGCATCCACAATCAAACTCGAAATACTATTGGCTTCAATATGATGCTGAAACACTATGGTCTCATTAAAGTTGAGCACTGGTATTGGTGTTGGAATGGAAATTTTATATTGAACCTGAGTGATATTTTTTTCTTGATTTAATATTTTAGCTGATTTCAATGTCGGGAATAATCCAACAAAATTTTCAAACTGTGAAAGCGTTTTGGCGACCTTTTCTTCATTAACAGGCAATACGATGGCAGATGATGTGAACTTCACATTTGGATTGGGTTGTTTTTTGCGTGTCGGAATAGATGTTTGGGTATTTGTGTGCGCATAGATGAGAATCTGATCTTTGGCGATGCTGGCGAGTTCGGTACTATTATTTTGAAATGGTTTTAACGCACTGGGTATATTTTCTTTCCATTCAATAATCGCGCTGTACGACAAGCTGGGTATAAAAATAAGGCTTAAGCACAATGCTCGATAGTTAAAGTATTTCATTTTCATCCTGAACTATGAATTTAGACTTTTTATTTTGTGTCATTGTAAATCGTGTGATGCTTTCATCAATAGTGCGATGATGTAATCAACAGTATTCATTAAAACGACAATTCGATTTCAGGTAAAGTGGTGTAATATCTTTGCTTAAGAAAATCGATTGTTGAATCCCCTATGTCTGATACTCAACCAGTTTTATCTGTCCGTTACTTCTTAAATTTACAAGAGTCTCAGGATGGTTTTGCATTAGCTACTTTTGGCAAAAAACAATTTACGCGTTTTTTAACGCCACTTGTCAGTATTGCGATCGTGATTTGGGGGCTTTATCTTGGATTAGAGGGAGTAGGGCGCTATTACATGGCTTTAGGCACGTTCTTTATCTTTTTACAAATCGTTATGCGTTACTGGTTCTTACCTATGATGTTCAAGCGTCAGTTTGAAAAATATCAATTTGGTAAGACTGAACAAGGTATTGATTTGTTTCAAAACTCTGCCGAGCTTTTTTCAAGTGGTCGTCCTAAACAAGCATTTGCCTACAGTGAAGTACAAAAATTTGTAGTGGGTAAATTGACCTATATGCTTGAACTCAAAAATCATACAGTGGTCATTATTCCAAAACGTGCATTTGAGTCTGATGTAGACAGAACACTGTTTGAAAATACATTCCAAAAACGTTAAGTTTTGATGAGTTCATTACTCAAACTATAAATAAGAGAGATTTTCATGAGTGCAGTTCCATCAAAAATTGTATGTGTCGGTCGCAGTTATGCTGCGCATGCTCAAGAATTAGGTAATGCGATTCCTGATCAACCTGTCTTATTTATCAAGCCGCCGAGTAGCTTGGTGTCCTTAGCAGAAGGGATTGATTGGAATCGTGCATTGGGACAGTGTCATCATGAATGTGAACTTTCATTGCGAATAGATCGACCGCTCAAAAACGTTACGGATCCTCAAGAGGCATTAGCAGCAGTAGGTGCAGTCACCCTTGGTTTGGATTTGACTTTAAGAGATCAACAAGATCAGCTTAAAAAGAAAGGACAACCTTGGGAACGTGCGAAAGCATTTGATGGATCTTGTATTTTGGCAGGTTGGATTTCGCTTGATCAGGTCCCAGCATTAGATCAAGTCCAGTTTAAGCTCGAAATTAATGATCAACTTAGGCAACATGGTGATACGGGGTTACTGATTTTTAAATTAGGAGCGCTTTTGGCAGAAATCAGTCAAAACTTTAGCTTAATGTCTGGTGATGTTGTCATGACGGGTACGCCTGCAGGTGTGGGACCATTAGAATCGGGTGATCAGCTCAAAATGACTTTGACTGGCTTAAAACAAGATTTTGTGTGGACTACGCAAGTGCATTAATGATGCATCAAGCTCAATTAAAAAGGATGATGGTTCATCCTTTTTTTATGGTTAGAGATTGTCTGAATTGATGTTTTTACGAAACTGTTGGGGCGTGATGTGCATCCAGCGTTTAAACATATTGATAAAGGCTGAGGCGTTGGCATAGCCCAAATCTAGAGCAATATGTTCAACGGTTTTATTTTCAGACAATAAGCTTAATGCTCGTGTAATTTTAAAGCGTTGACGCCATTCATTGAGCGACATCGAAATTTCAGCTTCACATAGGCGCGATAAAGTGCGCTCACTCATATTCACCATTTGAGCATAATCTCTCAGTGGACGCTGATCACTGAGATGCTCATGCATGTAGGTAAATATCGTTTGTAATGCAGGATGATCAGAATGGGGTAAGTAGCTTTTGAGCAGTGGTGAACTTTTTAATTGATCCAGCAAAACCATTAAGAGTCGTTGATATTCGGGTTGATCATATTTGAAATAAGTTTTTCTGAGTTCATTGAGTAGCGCCGTCACTAAGGGGGAGCTTAGTAAAATACCTGATTGTTTGGGCAGTGCATCACACAGGCTTTCATGCACGTATAAGGTGGCATGAGAAACAGCTGTGAGATTAATACTGCTGTGATGCAGATGCGGTGGTAGCCAAATTCCGTAGGGCGGAGGTGTTAAATATTGATTTTGATCAATATGAACTTCCATTACACCATCAAATGCATAGATAAATTCGCCCCATGCATGACCGTGTTTAGGATATTCCGAATGGGCTGGATCATTACGGAATGTTAGCCAAAGATTCTCTTGGATATGATCATAATTATCTAACTGAACGAATGATTCATGTGGATGGCGTTTTGGCATATTAAATTGCCTGAATAAATGTATTTGTTGTCTATTTTGAATTATATATTCTAATTCAGTCAGCAGTATAGTGACGACTTGTTTGTGTGAAGAGTGCCACTCATGGGTGAGCGAAGAGGTCTTGACCTTCAGGCGTCAAGCTTAATGATCGTATTGTGTTTAGTCTGGGGTTTACAGCAAATTGTCTTGAAACTTGCAGCTACTGATATTAGTCCTCTGATGCAAATCGCATTGCGCTGTGGTTTGGCAACCTTGCTTGTCGTTCCATTATTGTATCGACAACGAGTGCAACAACTGTTCAATTACCGTTATGTTGTTCCTGGAATTTGGTTAGCCTTTTTATTTTCTGCAGAATTTTATTTGGTTGCTGAGGCACTCAGGTACACCAGTGCTGCGCACACTGTTGTTCTGCTCTATACCGCGCCTATTTTTGTGGCTTTAGGCTTACATTGGAAAGTCAAAGCTGAAAAATTGAATAATCTGCAGTGGTTTGGTATTTGTTTCGCATTTCTTGGCATCGCTTATACTTTTTTAGTGCGTGATCAAGCTCAGAGCCAACTCAGCCTTATTTTATGGGGAGATTTTCTTGCTCTAATGGCGGGGATGATGTGGGCATTGACTACGATTTCTTTAAAATTTTCAACGCTTTCAGAGGCACCGCCTACTCAAACATTATTTTATCAATTGCTTGGGGGCTTTATTTTTTTATTACCCTTAGCTTTTTGGACTGGACAAGCAGATGTGCGCTGGTCACAACTGACGTTTCTGAGCTTAACATTTCATGCGGTGGTAATGTCTTTTTTAAGTTTGCTGCTATGGTTTTGGTTGTTACGAACTTATTTAGCAAATGGCTTAGGTGTGTTTTCATTTTTGACCCCCATGTTCGGCATGTTGTTTGGTGTATGGCTGTTAGATGAGGAGATCGAAACGAGTTTCTTGGTCGGTTCTTGTATGGTTCTTGCAGGGATTATGATTGTATCTTTGCACCGCTATTTGAGAATTTATTTTGATCGAATCAGCGCAAGAATTGGAGCATTCCATTGAATCAGTATACATGGCTGGGATTAAGCTCGATTTTAATTTGGGCCTCGTTGGTTGCGGTGGTGAAACTTGTAACTGAATCATTAAGCCCGGTACAGGCGGTGGCACTGATCTATAGTTTTAGTGCATTGTTCATGTTATGGAAAAATGGTTTTCCCAAGCTTTCACTCATGCCTAAAAAATACTTATGGGGCTGTGGTGCTCTTTTTGTGGGCTATGAGATCCTGTTTTTAATTTCGATTGCACTTTCAACGCATCGAGAACAGGTATTAATCATTGCAATGATTAATTATCTTTGGCCTCCTTTGCTGATAGTATTTTCGATTCTTGCACGGCAATTGAGCGCGAATATTTGGGTGATTGCTGGCTTTGCATGTGCCATTCTTGGGTTAATGATGGTTGTTAATCCAAATATTCTCGAGCCGAAACGCATATTGGTGGCTGTGCTTGAAAATCCATTCGCGTACTCATTTGCTTTTATTGGCGCCGTGCTATGGCCTTTGTACAGTATATTTACCAAGAAATATGCAGAAGGTCATAATGCTGTTCCGTTTCTTTTTCTAATGACTGCAGTTGGGTTGTGGGCTGTACATTTTGTGATGCGAGAACCCTTTGTTGAGCTGAATTTGATGACATGGCTGATGGTTGTAGTCATTGGCAGCTTAATTGGCTTGGCTTATAGCAATTGGAACCAAAGCATGCAATATGGACATCTCAAAATTTTAATTTTGGCAACGTATTTTATGCCCATTTTTTCAAGTCTGATGTCGATGCTGATTCTAGATGTGCAACCTCTAATGAGCTTTTGGATCGGTTGTGTCTTAGTGACCTTAGGCGCACTTATTTGTTGGCAATCTACACGTCCATATAATCCGTCTACGAAATAAGAAAAGACCTATAGAGGTCTTTTCTTATTGCAAGAGCTTACTTTTCTTCAAGTATGGTCGATAGCGGAACGGAGAGCTTCGCAGCAAGATAATCATCAGCTTCAATCAGTGCAGGGCCAATACGGTTCATCCATACGTCATCTTCATGGATTTGTCCGATATCATTTTTATCAGGTAGCGTATAAGGCAATGATTTATAAAATGACCAAAAATCAAGATGATCTAAATTTCTAACCAAAACATATTCATTATTATCTGTACGTTTAATAATATTCTGCTGTTCCAATAGATTGACATATTTAGGCCAGCGGCCAATTTCACCGCGTCCTAAAATATCAAGTGCCTCCAGATCGGTTACGGTTTTACCTTGTTTTTGTTTTTTATAGAATAACTCAAGCATATCTAGAAGCATGAGAATTGGATGGCGCGTTTCGGTCTTACCTGTATGAAATGCTGTGAGGGCATAACTTATCTCAACACCAAGCAGTACGATGTTCCAAGAGAGATAAATCCACAACAGGAAAATTGGAACTGCTGCAAAAGCACCGTAAACCAACTGATAACTGGTAAAGTTAGTCATCACGAAGCCGAATAAATTTTTCAGTAACTCGAAGGTAACAGCACTAAAAATCGCAGCAATCATGGCTGCTTTTATTGGAACAGAGCGGTTTGGAATCGTCCAATACAAGGCGAAAAAACCAAATGCGGTGAGTGCAAATGAGATGACCCATAAAATAAACGTGCCATTCAATTCATAACCTGCAAAATTATTGCTTAGGATGTTCATAGACGCTAAAGTCGATGAAATCACAAAAGCCGAACCCAGCAGGATTGGTCCCAGTGAAATGATGGTCCAATAGCGCATAAAACCAATAATGCCATTACGCGTTTCTGTCACACGCCAAATACGATTGAATGCTGTCTCAATGCTAGTGAGCATCATTACTGTGGTAAAGAATAAAAACAGCACACCAATAATGGTTAAGTTGCTCGAATTGTCAGTAAATGCATTCAATGCTTTGTCAAACGCGATACTGGTTTTAGGCAGAAAATTACTGTAGATCAATTGTTGTAATTGTTGCCGAGCAGGTTCTAATGCTTTAATCGATGAAATGATAACCAAGAATACGGTCAACATCGGCACGACAGCGAAAAGTGTGGTGTAAGTTAAAGAGCCTGCTTGCTCACGACAATTGTTAGCTTCAAAGCGTCGTAGTACAAACAAAATAAACTGAAACCATGTTTTATTGTAGAAAGGTAACTTTTTTAAGATTTCCGCCATAAATAATGAGTCTCGAGTATTTTTTAGTTAAAATTCTGTACGTTCGTTGCACAGCTTAACCAAATTTTAAAAAAAATACCGTATAGTTTTCTTTTTTCATTGGATGATCTTTTTATGCAAGCATATGTTCTGGTTCTGTATTACAGCAAATATGGTTCAACCAAGGAAATGGCACATTTAATTGCTCAAGGAATTGAATCTACTGGAATGCTTGCGAAAATTAGAACAGTCCCACAGTTGGCAACAGTGGTGACCGAAGCAGCACCGAGTATTCCAGAGGAGGGCGATATTTATGCGACTTTGGATGATCTTCAACATTGTTCGGGACTTGCATTAGGATCACCAACTCGATTTGGCAATATGGCATCAGAAATGAAATATTTTTGGGACCAAACAACGAGCTTATGGCTCAATGGTGCATTGCATAATAAACCTGCTTGTGTGTTTGGTTCATCGGGGTCTATGCACGGCGGGCAGGAAAGTACATTACTGACCATGTTGCCACCTTTGTTTCATCATGGAATGCTGATTTTGGGTTTAACCAATGCCAATCCAGCTTTATCAAATACAAAATCAGGTGGGACACCTTATGGTGCTACACATGTCAGTGGTCCTAGACACGATCAATCTCTAAGCCAAGATGAAAAATCACTATGTATCGAGCAAGGGAAACGATTAGGTGAAGTGGCGTTGCAAATGTTAAAGAAATAATTTTAAAGATTATTTTATCAGGCATAAAAAAGTGAGCTTCTCGCTCACTTTTATTTTGAAATATGTTTTTGTTCAAACCGGTGTTTGCACTTTTTGCATTGGTAATCGAGGAAAACATTCTTATCGACGATTTCACCCGCTTTTTTTCCAAAACGATGACCTAAAAAGCCACCAGTCACACCCACACTGATTGCACCAACAAAAGTGCCTATTGTGCCACCCATGATTACACCTAAAGGGCCCGCAACAGCACCAATGGAAGCACCAATAGAAGCACCTGATGCAGCACCACCCACAGTACCCGCAGTCGTACCCGCTGCGGAAAGAAGAACACCACCTGTTTTTTGCAGTAATTGTTCATGGTTGCGTTTTTCAATATCAGTTGAACCGCATTTTGGGCAGTGTATTTCTAAGTTTTCAGTCATTTAGGATTGCTCTAATCTATACATCCATTTATTTCAAAGATTCTAGCATTGCACTTAAAGTTGCAACATGGCCGAATGTAGAAAAACTGTAATGCCAGATAAAATAAAAAATTGATTTCAAAATAGATTAATTTAATTTTTAAGGATAAAACCGTATTTTATGAGCAGGATGGCTTAGATCTTGAACTGAATAACTAAGCGCAAATAGTGATTTAATTTTTTTCGAAGTTTGGCTTATTTTTTTATTCCAATCAAAAAAATTACCAAGACAATGAAAAAATTATTTGTACTAAGTACTATTGTGACATTGAGTTTTAGCCTCATTGCATGCTCAAAAGAAAAGCCTACTGATCTTAAGGGGCAAGATGAATCAAATGAAAAATTAACAACCTTGAATATTGGCTATCAAAAAGCGGCGCTTAAATTCATCGTTGCAAAACAAAATAAAACTTTTGAGCAGGCATTTCCTGGTGTGAAAATTCAATGGAAAGAATTCCCGGCAGGTCCTCAAACACTAGAAGCATTAAATGTCGGTGCTATAGATGTGGGGTATACAGGGGATACACCTGTAATTTTCGCACTTTCGGCAGGTAAACCAATTCAATATTTAGCTTATGAAAATGGATCTAAAAACTCACATAGCTTGCTGTTACCCAAAGACAGTACGATTCAAAGCTTAAAGGATCTAAAAGGTAAGCGCATTGGTGTTACACAAGGTTCAAGTGCGCATTACTTTCTCTCACAAATATTAGATCAAGCTCAATTGAGCTGGTCTGATATTCAACCCGTCTGGTTAACGCCTGCAGATGCACGAGCTGCTATTGATAAAAAATCACTCGATGCTTGGGCGATTTGGGATCCTTATGCAAGTGCTGCTTCGCTTAAAGGTGATACACGTGTTCTTATTGATTCAAAAGCTTTGCCATTGGCATATAGCTTCTATTTGTCTTCACCAAAATTTTTAAAACAACATGCGGTTGAAGCCCAAAAATTTGTGCAAACATTAAATCAAGTAGATGATTGGATCAATCAACACCCAGATCAAGCCGCAAAAATTTTGGCGCAAAGTACAAGCTTGGACGAAAATATTACCAAACTGGTTTTAGAAAAAAGAAATATTCCTGCTTATGCCAAACTGGTCGATACAGATACAGTCACGGCGCAACAAAAAATTGCAGATTTGTTTTATCAACTTAAACTCATTCCGAATGCCGTGTCTTTAAAAGATCATGTGTGGACTGGGCAAGACTAAGTGATTGAACGTGAATCATATTTTTATAGACGCATAAGTATCCAATTTAAATGATTTCAAAAGCATTCATCTTTCAGTCATTAATACAATGAAGTATTAGAAAGATGAGTGCATCATGACTCAACCATTAAAACAAAGCTTAAACGCATTTCCTATTCTGAATTTAAGTCAATTTGATCAATCATCAACTCAAGCAGATTTTCTGCAACGACTTGCACATATCGCCAAGGATATTGGTTTTTTTATTTGACGGGTCATGGCATTCCAACTGAAAAAATTTCAGAGATTCAGCGTATTACTCGGCAGTTTTTTTCGCTGCCACAAGAACAAAAAGATGAAATCGCTATGATTCATTCCCCGCATTTTCGAGGGTATAGTCGAGTAAATGCCGAAGTTACACGTCTGCCCCCTGATTTTAGAGAACAAATAGACATTGGTTTTGAACTGGCAGCATTAGAACCTGAAACTGGACCGACATGGAGACGTTTACAGGGACCAAATCAGTGGCCTTCGAATTGGCCTGAGTTTCAACGCGTAGTCACCGCATGGCAACGAGATCTCAGACAAGTTGCAATTAAATTATTAAAAGCCTTGTTGCTTTCATTGGGGCAGCAGGCCACAGCACTTGATCAATTGATTACAGGTAGTCCACATGAACTACTCAAGCTGATTCATTATCCTCCAATTGATCAAATGAATCATCAGGGTGTAGGCCCTCATAAAGACTCCAATATTTTAACTTTACTTTTACAAGACCAGATCGGAGGACTTCAGGTCTTAAGTCAAGGCAAATGGATTGAAGTACCATTTGTTGAACACGCATTTGTCGTCAATATCGGTGAGGTTTTAGAGCTTGCCACAAATGGATATTTGATTGCGAATCTACATCGAGTCATATCTCCAACCAATGCAGAACGGTACTCGGTTGCTTATTTTCTTTCTCCAAATTTATTTGCTGGTGAAATTCCGCTTTTAAATCTTGCAATGATTTAAAAGCACTTGCACAAGGACCAGAGACAGATCCGCTGAATCCTTTACTGAGAAATGTAGGAGAAAACTGTATCAAAGGTCGACTTAGATCTCATCTAGACGTTACAGAAAAATATTATCCAGCGCAATTTAAACAACTCAAACAATCAACAACAATATCGAGTAAATCATGAAGTCAAAATATGCCCAATTTTTATTTATTATTTTTGCAATTCTCATTATCAGTGCATGTAGTGCTCAACCTGAACCTCAAAAAACAAAGCAAACACAACAAACAATCGTGATCGGATCACATGGATCGGATGTTGATATTTGGAGACATATCGCGGATTCTGATCAGGCGAAAACAGCAAAAGTTGACATTGAGGTGAAAGAAATTAATGACGGTGTGGCTTTGAATCAAGCTTTGCTCGATGGTGATATTGACGTTAATGCATTTCAATCTTGGGCATATTTCAAAGAATTTAATGACTTGAATCATCAGAAGCTTGCTGTCTTGGCGACCACTTATTTAGAGCCTATGGGTTTATATTCTCAAAACTACAAGTCATTAATTGCTTTGCCTGATCGGGCCTTAATTGCAATTCCAAATGATGTGGCGAATACAGCACGTGCATTAAGGTTATTAGAGCGTGCTCAGCTAATTATACTTAAGCCTGATTTTAATACGATTTCTGCAACTCTTGAAAGTATCCAGTCAAATCCGAAATCACTTCAATTTAAATTGGTCAAAGGTGCACAACTCCCACGTGTCTTGTCTGAGGTGGATTTAGCCGCAATTGGAAATACTATTGCTCTGGAAAGTGGACTAAATGTAATAACAAATGCGATATTTAAAGAAGAGGTCACTGATAAAGCTTTAGAAAATGTCAATATACTTGCAGTGCGTAAAGACCGATTGAATGATCCAAAATTTCAAAAACTTTCAAATCTTTACCATCAGCCTTACGTTGAGGATTATATTCAAAAGCATTTTGGTGGTACAAAATTGGGCATTCAACTAGATCCTGCCACATTAAAATAAAAAAAGCGCCGTTAGGCGCTTTTTTTAATGTTCAAAATTATTCTTGAACAAAAGTCACTGTCCCATTTGCAAGTGATTCAACACGAGCAAGTGACTCAACTCGGTAACCTTTTTCAAGTAAAAGATCACGGCCAGGTTGGAACGACTTTTCAATCACGATACCAATCCCGACAACCTCAGCTTCAGCTTGGTGAATCAAATCAGCTAAACCTAAAGCTGCTTGTCCATTCGCAAGAAAGTCATCGATCACAAGAACCTTATCTGTTGCTGCAATGTGCTTCTTAGAAATAGCAATTGTGCTTTCTACTTGCTTTGTAAAAGAGAATACTTTTGAACGATATAAATCATCTTTTAAAGTTAAAGATTGATACTTACGTGCAAAAATTACCGGTACACCAAGTTCCAAGCCAGCCATCACAGCAGGTGCGATACCTGAAGCTTCAATTGTGATGATTTTGGTGATGCCTGCATCTTTGAATAGACGAGCAAATTCTTGACCAATTTGTTGCATCATCACTGGGTCGATTTGGTGGTTTAGAAAAGAATCAACTTTTAAAACCTGATCAGATAGAACGATACCTTCGTTTAAGATTTTCTGTTCTAGTGCGTACACGGGAGAATCCTCTAGGGCAGGTGCCTTTTTAAGCAAAGACGTATTTTAAAAAGCATCTGCAAAAAAGCAAGTAAAAAATGCCTTAATTTTGTGGACCGTTATACCCTGTCAGTAAGAGCCCGTATGAAGATTTCTTATCTTGGTGTGTGACTTTCACTGGTAAATAGTCCAATTTCGGAGACAGCCAAAAAATCGTTTCACGACCTGGTTTATCATGCTTCATCACTACTTTGATGGTATCAAACGTACCGTACTTGGTTTCTACTTTTTCAGTGCCTTGTTTGACGAAACGACGTGATTCAACTTCTTTAGCATCTGCAATCCAATATTGCGATTTTAAACCGTTATTTTTTAAGTCTTCACGAATTTGCAATTCTGCATTTAACTCATCCAGTACACCAGATTTCCAAGCAAATGAACGTTGCTCTTTATCTTTAGTGGTGTTAATGGTTTTGGCACTTGGATTAAATTTAATGCTCATTGTATTGTTATGAACCAAAATTTTACTGGTGCGACTGAAATTGGATGATTGAATCTGATTATTGTTGAATGTGAAGTTACTGGTTTCAGTCGCTGAAGCAATACCACCTGCTTTAGCTGCAAAAACGTAATTCCATGTGTTACCTGATTTTTTCAAGGTTCGTGTTGCTGACCCCAAGTTTTTACCATTGTATGCAAACTGATAAGAGGCTTGGAAGGGCGTCATGGCAAGCGCTTGACTTGAATAGCCTGTGAAAAGCACGGCTGTACCTACACTTGCAATCACACTCAAAGTTTTAAACGATTTAAATGCCATAAATATTTTCCTTTACCTTCGTATCGAAGGATCACTTGAAGTTTTATTATCTCTGATAAATAAGGAGAAATAATCAATAATCACAGTGAAAATGTATTTTTCTGTAGCTTAAGCTTTATGACGACATCAAAACGCTGCGCTCTAGTCGTCCTTTTGTTTAATTGGTGTAATGTGATCACTTTCCACTTCATCAGATTTAGATTTGAACCGATCAGTATTCATTTTGCTGAATAAAGCCATCAAATTTACATTACCAATCACCACCAATTCTGTTTCACGAAGTTCTGCATGGTTGACGTGTACTTTGCCCAATGTTTCAATGATCGAGCGATTTTTTCCGAGCCACTGATTTAGATCGAGATGTAAGAGATCGTCTTTGACTTTAATGACATTAAACCGCTCTAAAATCATACCAAGTGGATCTTTACGAAGAATTTTTTGATAGAAAAATAGGGCAGAGCGGAATGCAATTTTCATCCAAAAGGTTTGAAATTTTGCTTCAATGACTTCGGTTTCACTAATTTGTTCAAATACAATCAGTTGTACATCTTTATTCAATTCCATTTGAATCAGCTTTAAATCTACAGAGAGAATGGTATAAAGCCCTTTCACATTCAAAGTGGCATAGAGTCGAAGCCAATCATCATGTAAATCTGCATGTAAGTCTTCAAGGATGCTGACATTGTCGGTCACAAAGCGCTTGAAAGTCGCATTTAAAAAAACTTGAGAGACAGGAAATTCACGTTCTTCTTCAATAAACCCTTCAGCCTTTTGATAGACTTTACGAAATTTGTTCGCGATATTTGAAATAATCGTTGGCATAAGTGAAGTTCCATTACCTCTAAATCTTGTGAGATGTCAGCTAGTATATATCTTGTAGGTGATTACTGCCGAAGGATAACAGCTTATCCAATTGCGATGTAATGTTTACAAAGACGTTTATTATGGTTTTGATGGTCAGGCGTTATTTAAGTTTAATCTATTGGTTTCGCATGACTTTATCTTATTTTATCTGAAGAACTTGCTCAATATTTAACTCATTTGTCTAAAATATGTCATCAATATAAAGATCAACTCGATTTATTCAGATTGATAAGCGCGCTGAATCTGACAGACCTCAATCGAATACGTGTCATACCATGATAGGCGACCTTTTTGTTGCGCATAAAGATGCTCAGTGTCCTGACGCCAAGCTTGAATATCTTCTAACCGACTCCAATAAGAAAGACTGACATCATTATCTTTCTCTTGATAGCTTTCAAACTTTGTACAATGATAATCATGCATCGCTTTATGCCGCATTTGGCTAGCCAATATTACATATTCATCATCAATATTTTTTATTTTAGCTTTGAAGATGACAACGAAGTTCATTTTTGAATACTCATTTATTATTTTAATTTGCTTCCCGAATAACGGGAAGCATAGACCGAAGTCATTGAGGAATGTTATTCGTCATCCAAAAGCAGGTAAGGATTTTCAAAACCTAGTTTTTGTAAAATCTCAATCTCAATAGCTTCCATTTCCTCAGCATCTTGTTCAGAAGTTTCATGATCATAGCCCATCAGATGTAAAGTACCGTGAACCAACATATGAGTGAAATGTGTTAATGGTGCTTTAGATTGTTCTTCTGCTTCACGAAGCACAACGGGAATACAAATCACCAGATCTCCGATAGGGAAACTGTCTAGAATTTCAGCCATTTCATCTGGTAAGTCGCTTGGAAAAGATAAAACATTGGTTGGCTTATCTTTACCACGATATTCAAGGTTAAGTTTGTGACTTTCTTCGACATCTACGCAAGCTATACCAATTTCACAATCGCTTTGTGTATCAATATGACGAAGTGTGGTTTCAATAATTTTTTTAACATACGCACGTTTGAGCACCAAGCTTGATGCTTCAAACGATTGTTGTAATGAGAGACTGAGTTTCAAAATCTTGCCTTGAGCGTGATTAGATTTAAATTACTCTGCATCTTGATGCTGAGCATCAGCAGCAGAATCATTTTCTGATATGAGTGCTTCTTGACGCGCTTTACGTTCCGCACGTGCTTCAGCGGTTAAACGATGTTGTTCACTGTCCCAACCTTCGTATGCTTCTACAATTTTTTGTACAAGCTGATGTCTTACAACATCACGTGAGTGAAAACGTGTGATATGGATTTCTTTAATCTTTTCAAGCACACGTAATGAATGTGCCAAACCAGACTGTTGTCCACGTGGTAAATCTACTTGGGTAATGTCACCTGTAATGACTGCACGCGAACCAAAACCAAGACGAGTTAAGAACATTTTCATCTGTTCTGGCGTTGTATTTTGAGCTTCATCTAAAATGACAAAGGAGTGATTGAGTGTACGACCACGCATATATGCAAGTGGCGCTACTTCAATAATTTGACGCTCAATTAATTTTGCCACTTTTTCAAAGCCAAGCATTTCATACAGGGCATCATAGAGTGGGCGTAAATAAGGATCAATTTTCTGTGATAAGTCACCTGGCAAGAAGCCAAGTTTTTCACCAGCTTCCACAGCAGGGCGAACTAAAAGAATACGTTGAATTTCATTGCGTTCAAGCATATCAACGGCAGCAGCTACAGCCAAATACGTCTTACCTGTACCCGCTGGACCAATCCCGAAAGAAATATCACTTTGAAGAATACGTTGTACATAGCGTTTTTGGTTGGCCCCCCGCGGATTAATACGGCCCTTGCGAGTTTGGAGCCAGACCTCGTCAAGTCCTGTGTGTTCTTGATTAGGATCCAATTGTAATTCATGATCAGTCTGGCTGCCTTGAATCATTAAATGAATCAAATCAGAGCTGATTTGTTGAGAAACTTCAGCTTCGGCGTATAAGCGCTGAAGTAAGCTTTCAACTCTCTCGACTTCATCAATTCCACCGTCAATAAAAAAACTATCACCACGCTGACTGATTTTTACATCTAAACGTTGTTCAATTTGTTTCATATGACCGTTGTACGCGCCAAGCATGGTTTGTAAACGGTCCATTGAAACACCGGGAAAAGCCACTGTACGTCGAATCGCTGCAGTCAAGAGATTTCCTTTAGAGTCTATTAATCTATACCTCTACATTACGCCACGTCAGGTTCAAGATTCAAGAGTTCACCGTAAACTAAATTCAAGGTTTTAATCTCTGTAATCTCAATCTCTGCAAAGCGTCCAAGCCAAGAGGCATCACCAATAAATGTTACTAAACGTGTATTGTCTGCGGTTCCTACCAATAAGTTTGGATCGTGCTTTGAAACGCTCTCAATGAGCACACGTTGGACAGTACCAAGCATAGCATCAGTTTTTTGGATACTTGACTGCTTAATCCATTGTTGAACTTTAGCCAAGCGCTCTTTTTTAACATCTTCAGGTGTTAAATCTTCCAGCTCTGATGCTGGTGTACCAGGA
Organism: Acinetobacter sp. ANC_7553; assembly: GCF_056779895.1. Lineage (NCBI taxonomy): Bacteria > Pseudomonadati > Pseudomonadota > Gammaproteobacteria > Moraxellales > Moraxellaceae > Acinetobacter > Acinetobacter sp. ANC_7553. The sequence continues at coordinate 103,665 of NZ_JBWYIV010000013.1, forward strand.
CGTTTCGAGTAGATGAAACTATAAGAATGATCAAAATCTAAGTCTTGAATAAATTGATATGTCTCTTCAAAGTTAGCATCAGTTTCACCAGGGAAGCCAATAATAAAGTCTGAAGACAAATGCATATCAGGGCGTACCTGGCGTAATTTAGCAATCTTATCGATATAAACGTCAATCGTGTGGTTACGCTTCATCGCCTTCAATACATCATTTGAACCACTTTGAACTGGTAAATGAAGGTGAGAAACCATCTGTGGTAGGTCACGATAGCATTGGATAAGGTCATCATTGAATTCTAATGGATGAGATGTCGTATAGCGAATACGACCAATGCCTGGAATTTCCGCCACTAGACGAAGAAGATCAGCAAACGTACAGATTTCACCTTCGAATGTTTCTCCGCGGTAACCATTTACGTTTTGACCGAGTAAAGAAACCTCACGTACGCCCTTTTCCGCAAGACCAGCAATTTCAGCAAGTACATCATCTAGGGGACGAGAGACTTCCTCACCACGAGTGTATGGCACCACGCAGAATGAACAGTATTTTGAACAACCTTCCATAATCGATACGAAAGCTTTATAACCTTCAACGCGAGGTTCAGGTAAGAAGTCGAACTTTTCGATATCTGGAAATGAGATGTCTACCAGTTTGATTTTCTCTTTTTTCGGCTTTTCAATTTGATCCGTATGCTGATCAAGCATTTGTGGCAAACGGTGAAGTGTTTGTGGACCAAATACCATGTCGACATAAGGTGCACGTTTTTGGATATTGTCACCTTCTTGAGATGCAACACATCCACCTACACCAATCACCAAATCAGGATTTTTTTCTTTCAGCTTGCGCCAGCGACCTAATTCTGAAAATACTTTTTCTTGCGCTTTTTCACGAATTGAACAGGTATTCATTAAAAGAATATCTGCATCAGCAGGGTCTGTTGTTAATACATAACCGTGTGAATCACCTAGCAAGTCGGCCATACGATGACTGTCATACTCATTCATCTGACACCCTTGCGTTTCGATATACAGTTTTTTGACTGCACCATCGATGGCTGGGGTGTGCTGTGGCTGGGTAACAGTGTTTTCTGAGGCAGCTGGGGCACTATTCGGAATGAAGGTTTGAACCGTCATGAAGGCTCCTATCCTATAAAAAGGGATAAATATGTTCCGGTGAAGTATGGGGGAATCCCACACTCGATAAAAGCGAGCTATTTTACAGTATTTGTACTACGGGTTGAACAAATATATAAATCAGATCAAGTTTATGGATTTACAGTAAAAATACTTTAAAATAATAGTGGTTAATCAGAGCTTTACATAACAGAACAGTACTTGATCATTAGAGTATTTAAAATACATTTTAAAATTGCCAAGCGCTGCAAAAGAGTTGATCATGAAAAAAAGCATGTCCAAATGTAGCGACGAGTTAAAGTTGAGAAGAGAAGCGTGTTAAAAAAAGCAGTGAAGCAAAAACAGTTAAAACAATATTTAATGGGGCTGATAACACTAGGTTGTTTGCCCGTTGCTCATGCGGCTGAAGAGCAATTTAATGAGGCGATTAAATTTGCGAACTCGGGTAATACAGCTCAGCTCGAATATTATCGTTCTGCAATGCAAAATGATGCGCTTGGATATTATCCAGAATATTGGATGTTGAATAATAATTTAGGCTTCCAACCTGCAACGAATATTATCAGCTTTGCACAGCGCTATCCTCAATCTGCAATGGCTGAAAAATTAGCTGCTGATTATGTCGAAGAAAAGGTAAAACAAGCAGATTTCAAGACAGCTCAACCTGTTTTACCTTATGTCACCAATCCTGATCAAGCTGAAAGCTGTGCGGTTGCGCAAGTAAGAGCAAAAAATGGCGATACACTGGTATACGCTGAATATAAAGATGTCTGGCTTAAAACAGAATCACAGCCGGAATCGTGTAATGGTTTAGGTCGCTTAATGCTAAGTAGTCCCTTACTCACGACTACGGATCGTCAACAGCGCTTGTATGCGCAACTTAGAGCGGGCCAGTCTGGTCCAGCAATCGCAACAGCACAAACTCTGGGTTTAAACTTGTCATTAGCACAATTAAATCAAATTCAGGCAGATCCTTTGAATTATTTATGGTCTGCGACCAAAGGAACAACAGTAGATTATGCTTATTTGGTGTTTGCTTTAGGTCGTGCTGCAGATGCTGACTTGAACACGGCGCTTCAAAATCTTCCTCGTGTCGTGCAAGGTGTTCCTGCAGATGTTCAAAAGTATATGTACCGCACGGTGGCGTATATTGGAGGTACGACAGTGATGAAAAATAATTTTAATCCTGAAGTGCTGAAGAACTTTGATTACAGTTATGGCGTGCCTTTTACACCAGAAGAGGCTGAAATTTACGCGCGTCAAGCGATTCGTTTTGGTGATTGGGAAAGTGTGTTGCGCGCCATAGATAGTATGAGCGTTACGCAAAAACAAGAAGATCGCTGGCAATATTGGATGGCGAGAGCATATGAAAATCGTAAAGACCAAACTTCCAAGCAAGCTGCAAAAAGTATTTATCAACGATTAGCTGCCGCTGGCGATGATTATCACAATCTGTTGGCAAAAGACCATTTAGGTATTCGTTATAATGAAGCACATGATCGTGCTCAACCAAGCGCACAGGATATTCAACGTTTAGATCAAGATATTCACTTTAGACGTGCTTTTGCATTACGCAATATCAATGCTTCAGCAACTTACACAAATCGTGAATGGAATTGGGCTGTCCGCCAAGCTTATCTTAAGCAAGATGATGGTCTATTACTGGCTGCGGCAAAACGTGCCACAGAAATGGGGTGGTATGACCGTGCTATTTATGCGGCGGAAAGAACACTTAAACGTCATAACTATGCATATCGTTATGCGACACCACATCAAAATCTAGTGGTGACGCATAGTAAAAATGCAGGGATTGATCCTTCGTGGGCTTATGGTTTAATGCGTCAAGAAAGTCGCTTTGTAACCACGGCCCGTTCACATGTAGGTGCTGGTGGATTGATGCAAATTATGCCTGCTACAGCAAAAGATGTGGCACGAAAAATGGGTGAAACGTATAATCCTGCTGCATTATCAGATCCGAATACCAATATTCGTTATGGGACATATTACCTGTCAATGATTCAAGGTATGCTGAGTAACAGTCCAGTTCTAGCTACGGCTGGCTATAATGCAGGGCTGACTAGAGCACGTCGTTGGCAACCAGAGTTTAAAAGCATTGCGGCGGATCAATACACAGAGTCAATACCACTTCATGAAACACGTGACTATGTGAAGAAAGTTATGACCAATGCTGCTCATTATGGTGTTTTGCTTGGACAGGGGCCGCAAGCGATCGAAAGTCGTATGCCGCCTATTCCAGTAAGAAATACGCAATAGCATTTCAACTATTTTTGTGAGCTTTGATGAATCACACAAAACTGCTGTTTAGTCGTCAACACACTTACCTCCTCAGTAGTTTGAGCGTAGGGGCTTTGTTGTGTTCAGCAGATGTGATGGCATCAGGGAAAGGTTTACAAGGATATGTGCTTCAAGTACAGATGACACCTGCCATTTGTGCATTAGATCGAACAAAAGCGAAACACCGTAAATGCCTAGAAGGATATTCACTGACGATAAAGGGTCTTATCCCAGAAACCAGTCGTCATGATTGCCAAACGAGTTCATCTGCCACCTTGGCACCGCTACAGAAGAAGGTTGTTGCTAGGGTGATGCCTGATGAGCAGGCTAGAATTAGGCTGTGGGCCAACTATGGTGGTTGCGTTCCAATGAATGCCAGTCAGTATTTTCGTACCATTATTAATCATGCAGACCAATTAAAAGTTCCTGATTACTTAACAGGAGTGGATCGTAAAACAGTCTCTATCGCGACATTACGATCGCAATTCATCAAACTCAACCCAAAATTACCCAGCCAAGGTATTGAATTTCAATGCCAAAGTTTAAATGGTCGCCCGGTGTTAACGGGGGTTGAAATCTGTTATCGCACGAATGGTCAATTCAAGTCATGTGCGTCTGATATTGTCTCGACCTGCCCAAATACATTTGACATAGAGGGCGCCTACTAATTTATTTCCGCGAAGTTAATTTATATTTCCTATCAGACTTTTGTTGAAATTCATTCTCTTTTCAATGCATCTGTCAAAGTATTGGAGTACAATCTTCGCCGTTTATGATTATTAAGATTAGATAGAACAGCTATTTAATCGCATTGACTATCCTCTCAACTGGAGATAATTACATGAAGCAACCTGTTCGCGTTGCCGTTACTGGCGCTGCTGGTCAAATTGGTTACAGCCTTTTATTCCGTATCGCTAGCGGTGAAATGTTGGGTAAAGACCAACCAGTTATTCTTCAATTATTAGAAATTCCTGTTGAGAAAGCTCAACAAGCGCTTAAAGGCGTGATGATGGAACTTGACGACTGTGCTTTCCCATTGTTGGCTGGCATGATCGGTACTGATGATCCTAAAGTTGCATTCAAAGATGCTGACTACGCGCTTCTTGTTGGTTCACGTCCACGTGGTCCTGGTATGGAGCGTGCTGACCTTCTTAAAGTCAACGGTGAAATCTTCATCGGTCAAGGTCAAGCGCTTAACGAAGTTGCTAGTCGTGACGTTAAAGTTCTTGTTGTAGGTAACCCTGCTAACACTAACGCTTATATCGCAATGAAATCTGCTCCAGATCTTCCAGCGAAAAACTTCACAGCAATGTTACGTCTTGACCACAACCGTGCGTTAACTCAACTTGCTCAAAAAGCAGGTGTTGCAGTTTCTGACATCAAAAACATGACAGTTTGGGGTAACCACTCTCCAACAATGTATGCTGACTACCGTTTTGCTAACGTAAACGGCGAAAGCTTAAAAGACAAAATCAACGATGCTGCATGGAATAAAGACGTATTCCTTCCAACTGTTGGTAAGCGTGGTGCTGCGATCATCGAAGCGCGTGGTCTTTCTTCTGCTGCTTCTGCTGCAAACGCTGCAATCGACCATATGCGCGATTGGGCTCTTGGCACAAACGGCGAATGGGTAACTATGGGTATTCCTTCTGATGGTTCTTACGGTATCCCTGAAGGCGTAATGTTCGGTTTCCCTGTAACTTGTGAAAATGGCGAGTACAAAATCGTTCAAGGTCTTGAAATTGACGAATTCAGCCGTGAGCGTATCAACTTCACGCTTAATGAGTTAGAAGAAGAACGTGCAGCGATTGCTGACATGGTTAAATAATTTAGTTTTCAACTAAATTAAAAAAGCACTCCATTGGGAGTGCTTTTTTTATGCACAAAACTTAACAATGCTTAAGAAATCCTTCTACATTGAACTTAGTATTGACATGTTATCTTGAACAAAATCATGAAAATTCAAGGAGCAATCCATGTTAGATATGGAAGTAAATCAAGAATTACTTTTTGAGCAATTGGGCTTAGATAGCTCACCTGAAGGGATTGATCAATTTATACAAACACATCGGCTTGATCCCAATACGCCGATGCATGAAGCTGATTTTTGGAACCCATCGCAACGCGATTTTATTATTAGTCATTGGAAAAAAGATAATGAATGGGCCATTGTCATTGACCAATTGAGTGAGCAGCTCACAAACGATACAAAGTGATGAAAATATAATCACAAATTGAAACAATAAACCCAGACCAAAAGCTGGGTTTTTTCATGGATTTCTTATAAGTTATTTAAATAATAATTTTATTAAAATCTGATAAGGGGAGTCTCTTGATGGAACATAAACCTTCCTTAGCGTTATTGTTTTCTCAATTGGGGTTGGCAAATAGTCCAGCGGCAATTGAACTCTATATCCGTACACATCAGCTTTCCGCTCAACAAAATTTACATGATGCACCATTTTGGAATAAAGGTCAGCGCGACTTCTTAATTAGTCATTTAGTACAAGATGATGATTGGGCAATATGGATAGATGAACTTAATCAACAGTTACATATGGATGCATATAAATTAAAAATGGCCTAAAAAAGCCCCTTTCATGGGGCTTTTTTTAATGCATCTTAGGTTTGGTTAACTGGATAAACCACTCTTGGTCATGAAATTGTTTGAAAGCAGGGTGAGTTCTTATCACCTCTAAATCATGATCAATAGTTTTAAAATATTTATTTAGCCAATGGCGTGTAAGTGCTGACTCTTTACGAGAAGCGCAAGCATAAGCCAGATTAAAATAAACATCACTATGATTGGTCGATGTTAATGATTTTAAAATTTGCTGAGTGATGATCGCAAATTTTTCATCTTGAGTAATCTCAAAATACATCATGTAGGCTCTAGCTAACATCAGGGTAAGATTAATATACAAATGCATTGGCATTTCTTCGAAATCTACTCGACCTTGTTCAAGAAGAACAATCGCTTCTTGAAGAAAATGAATTTGTTCCTGACGAAGCTTACTCATACTGACCAGCTCTAAACGCAATTCGGCACGTTCAAAGGCAAGCTCAGGCGTATTTTTTTGTAAGTAAAGTTGGTCTGTTTCACCAATGCGTTGAATAATTAGCTTGGTATTTGATTGCATGGATGAGTCCTCATCAGGTTTAAAACCTATATGGAGGCAACTTCGAAAAAATAAAGCGCTAAATTAAAGTTCGTGCGGTCCTTAACCAAGCTGTAATCGAAAGACGTTGATGGTGTGCAACAAGAACTTCATGTAATAAATCGCTTTGAAACAGAGCGATGCGATTAGGTCTGGGTTCAATAATATGCCATTGATTATTCTTATCTTGTAGTCTTAATTGGCCACCCCAATGCTGATGCCATTCCTCATGCAGATAAAAAACTGTCGACATCACACGACCATTTTTGCCTTGAGGGTTGTCTCGATGTAAAGCATAGAAATCACCAGGATTATAACAAGCGAAGTGGGCTTCGACTTCTTGAATGCCTAAATAAAATGCACGATTTAATTCCTGAGAGAGTAAATGTAAGGTTTTTATATGTTGATGGGAAATTGATAGTTTTGGATCTAACCACAAAATGTGATCGCTGCGGATTGTGCTGACAATGCCATTTTGAATTGCTGCATTTCGAAAATCATCGAGATGGATTTGGCATTCATTTACAACGTTTTTTAAATAGTTTGGTGGGTATGCATGATCGATGATACTGAAGCCATGTTGATCTAAATCATCAAGGATTTGATCAACATTCCAATCCCCTGGGATGACAACTGCTTCCATATTTATCTCGCTATTTACTGTATAAAAAAAAGGTCAGCTATTTTAGAGTAATAATCGATTCTGAATGAAACACTTTTTCATGTTAAAATGATTGTTGATCTTAGGAATAATTGAAACATGAATTACCGTCACCATTTCCATGCTGGAAACTTTGCCGATGTCATGAAGCATGTATTGTTGCTTCAGATTTTGTCACGTCTTAATCAAAAAGATAAGCCGTATCGTTACATTGATACACATGGTGGTGCAGGTAAATACGATTTATCAACGGCTGCAGCACAGAAGTCGGGAGAGTTTTTAAATGGTATTCACCGTTTAGTTAAACTCGATGACTCAATTAAGCGTAATGCCCCTGAAGGTGTTAAGCAATATCTTAAAGTTGTAGAAGATATGCGTGCAGGTGCCGGAAAAGGCGCTTATCCGGGTTCGCCATGGTTCGCTTTGGAAGGAATGCGCGAAACAGATAAAGCAACAATTTTTGAGATGCAACGAGATGTATTTCAGCAACTTTATATGAATGTGCGTGATCGTCGTGCAGGTTTGCATGAGCGTGATGCTTATGAAGGTTTGCTCGGTGTGATTCCTCCTAAAGAAAAACGTGGATTGGTCATGATTGATCCACCATATGAGGTGGAGCGAAAGGATTTTCCACAGTTGGTTGAACTCATCGCTACGGCATATAAGAAATGGCCTACAGGCGTATTTGCAATTTGGTACCCAATTAAAGATCGCGCAATGATTGATCGTTTTGAGAAAAAAATGATTAAGACTGGTATTCGCCGTCAATTGGTTTGTGAAGTATGTGTATGGCCAGACGATACACCTGTAGGATTAAACGGTTGTGGTTTATTGGTGATTAATCCACCTTGGAAGTTTTCTGAAGATGCAGATGAAGCATTGCAATGGCTTTTCCCGCACTTAAGAATGAGTGAAAATGGTGGTCATGCTGCCGTTCGTTGGTTGGTCGGCGAATAAGAATATTGAGAGATAAGGCTACAGTTAGGACGAATGACAATGACAAATATAAATAAACCTGAAACTGAATCTTCTCCAAGAAATGTTCCGGGCTTTGATGGTATTACTTTCGAAGTTGAAGAAGAGGAACATACACAAGAAGGGCAAAAGGTTAAGCGTCGTGGGATTTATCTGTGGCCAAATCTGATTACTACTGCGGCATTGTTGTCAGGGTTTTACTCAATTATTGCAAGTATGAATGGCGAATTCACACAAGCCATTTATGCCATTTTTATCGCTGCTTTATTTGATGGTTTAGATGGTCGGGTCGCACGAGCAATTGGAGCGCAAAGCCCTTTTGGTGAGCAGTTTGATTCATTATCAGATATGTTGGCATTTGGTGTTGCGCCTGCAATTTTGATGTATAGCTGGAGCCTCCATGATCTAGGTCGAATCGGTTTGGCTGCATGTTTTGTCTATACTGCTTGTGCTGCATTCCGATTGGCACGTTTCAATGTGCAAATAGGTGTGGTTGATAAACGCTATTTTATTGGTGTAGCTAGTCCTCTAGCCGCAGTAATGATCATTTCTTTGGTTTGGGTGGGGCGTGATTTCCCTGAAATTTTTGTCCTATCTGATCCAATGATTCAGACGATAAATGCAGTCATTATTATTGCAGTTGGCTTGCTGATGATTTCGAATATTAAATACTATTCGTTTAAAACCGTAGATCGTAAACGTGTGCCGTTCGCAGTCTTGCCTATTGTTGTGTTTATCTTTGCTGCGATTACATACAATATTCCTGTCGGTATTTTAGTGCTCTCGATAATTTATGCACTTTCAGGTTTCGTCACTACATTTTTGGCTCGAGAAAAAACAATATAAATAAAAAAGGAGTTTGGTATGCAGTTGTTGATGAGTTTAGCGGACGATTCAAAACAGCTGAATCAGGCTCCTTTTCCTCTTCGGTTGGATTATCACGGTCCACGAGGAATCTATAAAATTATTCATCAAGGATTGATGATTCCAGGATTACCATCTCCACTTCATTATTTTAATTTTTTAACCATTATCGGACAGCCGAATGTTCCAATGCTGCGTAATGATTATGCAATTAAAACAAAAGCCTTGGATACTGTTTCACTCATTACGAGCATTAGTCCACATATGGTTGGACATTTTAATGGCTATTCAATCATCAATGATTGCGAGATTAAAGAGAATAAATTTGTATTTGGACAAAAAGAACAACTAGAAGGCTCAATTCCAAACTTCAAATTAATAAGAAAGGACAATGAACTTTCCGTTGATCTGAATATTCAAACTCAACCAATTATTTCGCACTTTACCAAACTAAAATTAGGTTTATTTGATCACTGGTCATTAGTGTGTCAATGCAAAGGAACAGTAACCTATAAAGAACAAACATATAAAATTGACCAGTTAGGATCATTTGAATTTGCCAGAGCGATCAATATTCCTTATCTACCGCTTCATTTTTTTACCTATCAAATAATTAACTTAATCGACCAAAGACAGTTACTTCTTGCTCATATACGCAATGGTTTAAATCAAATTGTGCAATCAAGGATGTATTTAAGAGATTTAAAAGCTCAGACATCTGAAATGTTTGATGATGTTTATTTCAAAGTTCATCGGGTATACCCAAAAGTAAAAACCCCTAATGGGCATGAAATGTATTTAGCGTGCGTATTTGAATGGTCATTTGAAAATAAAAAAAGAAAAATAATCGTGAAAGGTGAAAGTCGTGGAGATTTTAAATTCGGTCTTGCCGCAGGTTATGTAGGTAGTTTTAGTTATCAGGTGCAGATTGATGGAATTAAAGAAGTGGGACAATCTGGGTATTGTGAATATATAGATTGCCGTAGTTTAAAGTGGCAAGAAATTAATAAAGATGAAAAATTAATGGATAATTTTGCAAGTATTGTGCCATGCACGCTTAAAAAATAGCTCAAAAAGCATAAAAATCACGTAAATTGAACAATAAATATTCAGTTAATCATATTTTTTTTAAATATTTAAAAAACATGGTTGCATTGGGGGAGGAATGCTGTAGAATGCACATCCATCGGCGGTGATGTTGATTAAAACTTGTTGAAAAACAAGGATTTAGCTGAATA